>DFHD01000115.1:45280-72726 GCA_002372545.1 Lachnospiraceae bacterium UBA3732
CCGGAGACCTTGGCACCGGAAGCCACGCAATGTATCGAAAAAAGGAGAACGCCGACAGGACTCCGAAAACTATAAATGGAAAAAAGAAAGGCGGATAAAAATGGATATCAGCAGACTGATCAGTGAGCTTGTGGCTTACGGCATGGAAAAGGGCCTGGTGGATGCGGAGGATAAGATCTATGTGACCAACCGGCTGCTGGAATTATTTCAGGAAACAGAATATATCGAAAATGAGACGGAGGAAAGCTGGGCAGCAGAGCCCCGGGAGGTAGCGCTCATTCTGGAGGATATGCTGAATTATGGTGTGGAAAAGGGGCTTCTGGAAGATACCATGACCAATCGGGATCTTTTTGATACGAAGATCATGGGCTGTCTTACGCCGCAGCCGTCTGTCGTCCGGGAGAAGTTCCGGAAGGCGCTGCAGGAGTCGCCGGAGGCGGCTACGGATTTTTACTATGCCTTCAGCCGGGCTACAAATTATATCCGGGAGGATAGAATCCGCAAGGATGAAAAATGGAAGGCGCCTACGGATTTCGGAGAGCTGGATATCACCATCAATCTTTCCAAGCCGGAAAAGGATCCGCGGGATATTGCCAAGGCGGGACTGGCGAAAAAGAGCGGTTATCCGGCGTGTCTCCTCTGCCGGGAGAACGAGGGCTATGCCGGGCATCTGTCTCATCCCGCAAGACAAAATCACAGAGTGATTCCCATTACTCTGGCTGGTGAGCAGTATAATCTGCAGTATTCGCCTTATGTATATTATAATGAGCATTGCATTATCTTTAATGACAGGCATATCCCCATGAAGATAGACCGCAGCACTTTCGATAAGCTGCTGGATTTTGTGGGACAGTTCCCCCACTATACGGCGGGCAGTAATGCCGACCTCCCCATTGTGGGCGGAAGCATTCTGAGTCATGATCATTTCCAGGGTGGACGCTACGAATTCCCCATGGTCCGGGCACCCTATGAAAAGGAGTTTACGGTTCCCGGCTTTGACGATGTGCATGCAGGTATCATCCGCTGGCCGCTTTCCACCATACGGCTGCAGGGGAAGAGTCCCGACCGGATCGCAGAGCTTTCGGACAGGATCCTTGCTAAGTGGAGGGGTTATACTGACGAGGCCGCCTTTATCCTGGCGGAAACGGAGGGTGTCCCGCATAGTACTATTACGCCTATCGCCAGAATGCGTGGAGAGCTGTTTGAAATGGATCTGGTGCTGCGGAATAATATTACGACGGATGAACATCCTATGGGAGAGTATCATCCTCATCCTGCTTATCATCATATCAAGAAGGAAAATATCGGCCTGATCGAGGTCATGGGTCTGGCGGTGCTGCCTGCCCGGCTGAAAAAGGAAATGGCTGTGTTGGAAGAGAAAATGCTGAGTGGAGAAAGCCTTACTGAGGATCCGGCCACGGCTTCCCATGCAAAGTGGGCGGAGGAGTGGAAGACGCGCCATGAAGAGCTGACGAAGGAAAATATCCACGGCATTGTGCAGGAGGAGATCGGCATAGTGTTCTCCAAAGTACTGGAATGCGCCGGCGTGTATAAATGCACGCAGGAGGGAAGAGCGGCCTTCGGGCGCTTTATCGAAACCTTATAAAGAACAGTTACCGTGCGAGATAATCCCCGGAGCAATACTTGGATTGTTCCGGGGAAACATTTTTTTACTTCTTTTTACTTCTCTTCAACCACAGGGCTTTCGGCATTCTTTTTCACGCTGGCAATACCGTTTTTGCAGCTTTTCATGGTCTTGTAGCCCTCGCTGGTTGCAATGATCTGGCCGTTGGTAGCTTTCAGGCGGAAACGGAATTCGCCTCCCTTATCGGTATAGATCTCGAACTTGGGATTCTTTTCCTTCTGGAAGCCTTCTGCAGTCTGGTCTTCTACAGCGGCTGCCACAGCGTTCTTCTGCACGCTGGCAATGCCTTTCTTGCAGGTGACGAGTGATTTGTAGACCTGCGATGATGCGATCACTTCACCGTTGCCGGCCTTCAGATCGAACTTAACCCCGGTTTTTGCCTGTTTGATCACAAATTTCCCCATTTCCGTAACCTCCTTTATGTTTTTGATAAACTGCATGTAACTGAAGCGTTACAATTACACTTTTTCTCACCCTTTTCAGGTGCATATCCGGAACCATCCCATTACGGTAAGCAGAAGCCTATGTACTCCCCCGCGAAGTAAGGGGTTTCGCTCTACAGAATCTCTCCGATGACATATTCCCCTTTTCCGATTTTATCCGCGATATCCGCGTGGGGCATGGGTTTACCGAAATAGTAGCCCTGCAGGCGTCCGCAGCCGACCTCTTTCAGGAATTGTGCCTGCTCCGCGGTTTCCACGCCTTCGGTGAGGGAACGCATGCCGATGCCGGATGCCAGCTCTACGATGGTCTTCAGAATGGTCTTTGCCTTCTCGTTGTTTTCAAAATTGGAAAGGAATTTCATGTCGATCTTCAGTACATCGAAGCTGTAATCCTTCAGGACGTTCAGGGAGGAATAGCCGCTGCCGAAATCATCCAGCCAGATGGCAAACCCATCCTCGTGGAACTTGCTCATGGCTTCCTGCAGGATTCCCATATCGTCTGTCAGGGCGCTTTCCGTGATCTCCACATGCAGAAGGTGCTTCGGTATGTTATATTTTTCAGTCAGCTCCTTGAGTACCGAAACGGCATCCATCAGCTCGAAATCCAGACGGGAGAAGTTCAGGGAAACCGGTACTACCGTCCAGCCCTTGTCCATGCTTTCCCTGAGATCCCGGCAGACGGTTTCGAAAATACATTTATCCAGCTTGTGGATGAGACGGTATTCCTCCAGCACGGGTATGAAGGCGCCCGGCGAGAGGAAGCCGAATTCAGGGTCATCCCAGCGGGCAAGTGCTTCGCATCCGCAGAGCTTATGGTCATGTGACCAGACGACGGGCTGGTAAAATACCTTGATGTATCCTTTTTCCACGGCGTTGTCAATATTGTTTACGATATACTGGCGGCGATGGAAGTCCTGATCCACCTTATCGTTATATTCTTTATAGGTTTTATCATAGTGATTTTTGATCAGGCTGGCGGCATAGCGGGCCCGGTCGACTGCGATGTGGGGGTCCAGATCCGGTTCGGACGGCAGATAGGCTCCTGCCTTGAGATCCAGATAAATTTCGCTGTTCCGGCTCAGAAGATCATGCCGAAGCTGATCCAGACGTTCCCTGTGTCCCAGGATATCCGTCAGAACAACAAAGTGATCATCTCCCTGACGGGCTACGGGATCGCCGGGAAAATACCGGCATATAGCCTCCGCAGTTTCCTTCAGATAATCGTTGCCGGCCTGGTAACCGAACTGGTCATTATAGTTTTTAAAGTTTTCGATATTGAGGAAGAGGTAGATCAGATTGTCCTTTTTGGATAATGCCTCCAGCGCATCTGGACTGAACTGGTGCATATTGCCTATGCCGGTCAGGTCGTCGATGACCGCTATTTTTTTCAGCCTTTCGTTGGCCGATATGATGCTTTCTTCCTTCCGGGCTTCCTCCAGCCGCTGCTGGTAAATGCTGAAGCTGATCATGGTAAGAGCAATCCAGAAGGTAAGGAAATTGATCCAGTTAGCCTCCAGAATCTTTGCGGCATAGGGAGAGTCGCTGGCCTCCATGACAGGCTTCCATTTACCCCAGAAGTAAAGGAAGGAGGCAGACAGGATTCCCAGAGAAACGTAGGGCTTCCAGATCAGCAGGCAGGCGACATAGATCACCATGGTCACAAAACAGAGAATCTGACGCTCTCTGGAGACATCATAGGCTGAGGTTTCTATGCCGAAGCCAAGGCAGATCAGTCCGAATACTACGTTCAGGAACTGGCCGTAGATGGCCTGGCGCGTCTCCGGCTTCATGGATATGAACATTTCGAAAACGAGGTAGCCCACGGAAAGCATAAGGAGCAGTACCATGTATTTCAGAGACCACAGAAGCGAGGAGAGAGATTGCTGGGAATGGTTAACATAAATGTACCGAACGGCAATCATTATATCAATGAAAATGGAGAGAAGCGCAATGAAAATACCGGCTTTATTCAGTGTATTCCGGTTAGTATTGTGCAGGTGGCTGAGGGCAAAGGAAAGTACGACCAGACCACTGGTAAAAAGGATCAGGTAGTTGGTCTCGCCGTCAAGATATTCCCAGAAGGAGCGGCCGGGCCGTTCATGGACGTAGCGGATCATCATCCAGGTTTCCAGCGCAAGGATGACGACGGACATATAGATGGATGTCCGGATGTTTGTATCGTTCATATACTTCCGTTCGAAGGGAGTATGACGGAAAAGACCAAGTTCTCTGCGAATCCATTGTACAGGTTTCATAAACATCTAATCCTTTCAATTGCCATTGGATACAGGTACATGATGCTCATTCAGACAGCTGTATTCATTCAGCGGATGCATTCAATCTGCGGATATGTGTCATTCGGCGGATATATGTCAGCCGAGAAATGTTTCTCCCGTTTTGCAGCGGATCCGTCCGGCTGTCCTTTCGGTCATCAGGCGGATCAGCGCATCTGCTTTCTCTTCCGGAACCACTGTCCGTATGGTGATCTGGTCGGTATAGTCCGCCTCTATGGGGCAGTTCTCCTGTTCCAGAATACGGGTAATGAGGTCGAGATCGGAGTAGGAAAGACTGAGAATAAGGTCTTTTTTCCAACGGATCTCAGACAGAACGGCATTTTTCAGTGCAGCCTGCGCAGCTTCCGTATAGGCGCGGACGAGGCCGCCGGTGCCGAGAAGCGTTCCGCCGAAGTACCGGGTCACCATGATCAGGATGTCCCGGATATCCGAGCTTTCGATCACACTGAGGATGGGCTTTCCTGCTGTTCCGCCGGGTTCGCCGTCATCAGAAAAACGGACTGTGGACGGCGCCTCTCCGAAACGGAAAGCATGGCAGGTATGCCGCGCGGCGTAATGCTTCTTTTTCTCGGCTGTAAGGCAGGCTCTGGCCTCCTCCTCGGAGGAGACCGGGAGAACCGTGCCGAGAAATCTGGATTTTTTAATGATAACCTCGGAGGTTCCGGGGGTTATGATCTTTTTCATGTACGGTCACTGCTCCAGAAGCTTTTTCAGTTCATCCATGAAGGTGCTGACATCCTTGAATTCCCGGTAAACGGATGCGAAGCGGACATAGGCTACGGCGTCCAGATCCTTGATCTTATCCATAACAACCTCGCCGATGGCTGTGCTTTCCACCTCCCGGAGGCCCATATTAAAGACGGCTGCCTCAATTTCATCAACACATTTTTCAATCTGGGTAAGTGAAACGGGACGCTTTGTGCAGGAACGGATAATGCCCTGCTCAATCTTGGAACGGTCATAGGGCTCACGATTTCTGTCTTTCTTGACGATCAGAAGAGGAGCAGCCTCCACCTTCTCGTATGTCGTGAATCTTTTACCGCATATATCACACTGCCGTCTGCGCCGGATGGACGCATTGTCGTCGGCAGGTCTGGAATCGATGACTCTCGTATTTTCATCACCGCAATAAGGGCATTTCAAAGCTGTTTTCCTCCCTGATGCAATAGTATAATATGGTTTGTGGCTGTTCGCGGGCGCTTCAAAGATACAATCCCTTTGTATCATACCATATGCGGCCTCTGTACGTCAACGAAAGCTAGTGCTTCCGTTTTTAATTAACACGACTATTTCTTGCCTGCTTATCCGAATAGCACAGTTCAAAAATCCTCAGCGTAGCCCAGGTGGTTTTCATGGTATTTGCCGGGTGGCAGTGATATAATAAGCTGGGTGGCATACTGTGCTTTGGCTGGAGAAATGCAAGCCGGGCGCGGTGGGCGGCGGGAGCATATGAAGCGGAGGGAAAGGGCATAAAATGATCACGCTGAATGAGTATGTCAGAAACCGGTTTGGCCGGAAGCTGTATCGCGTGGCCATAAATGGCGGGTTTACCTGTCCGAACAGGGACGGCACGCTGGGAGACCGCGGCTGCATATTCTGTTCGGGAAGCGGCTCCGGCGATTTTGCTGAGGATGCCGGATTTTCGGTTCGGGAGCAGATTGAAAGGGGAAAAGCCAGGATCCGCAGCAAACTGCCGGAGAATGGCGGGCTGATCGCCTATTTTCAGGCATTTACCAATACCTATGGTCCGGTGGAGCGGCTGAGAGAGCTTTATTTTGCGGCAGCGGACCATCCGGAGGTGGAGGTGGTTTCCATTGCTACCCGTCCGGACTGTCTTCCGCCGGAAGTAATCTCTCTTCTGGAGGAGGTGAACCGGATAAGGCCGGTCTGGGTGGAGCTTGGGCTGCAGACGATCCATGAAAAAACGGCGGAATATATCCGGAGAGGATATCCGCTGGCGCAGTATGACGAGGCTGTTCGCCGGCTGAGGAGCATACCGGTGGATGTGATTACCCATGTGATCCTTGGCCTTCCCGGAGAAAGCCGGGAGGAGATGCTGGAGACCGTGGATTATGTGGGGAAAAGCGGTGTTCAGGGAATAAAGCTGCAGCTTCTGCATGTGCTGCGGGGGACGGATCTTGCTGCAGACTATGAGCAGGGAAAATTCAGCTGCATGAGTATGGAGGAGTATGCGGAGCTTGTGGCGGATGCTGTGGAATGCCTTCCCACGGACATGGTGATCCACCGCATGACAGGGGATGGAAGCCGGCGGGATCTGATCGCGCCGCTTTGGAGTCTGGATAAAAAAAGAGTGCTCAATCTGCTGAATCGAACACTCCGGGAACGGGGGCTTACCAGGTGATCACCCCGTCAATTTTCTTTTGAATAAACGTTTTCAAATCCGCAAGGGATTCCTGCTCCAGCCGGATATCCTCATCTGTGAGGGTATGAAGTCCTGCTTTTTCCGCATTGGTGAGGATTCCTGCCGTTTCTGCGGCAAGGCACAGGATTTCCTGGGTAAAGAGAGGATTTTTAACAAGGACAGGTCCGAGAACATGCGTAAAGATCACATTGTTTGTTCTGGCTCCCTCGTCCTTTTTTTCGTTATTTCCGCGGCCGTACCGGACAGTGCCGAAGGGCTTTTGGCCGGGCCGCAGGCGGACGTCGGCCATCTGAATCTGCGGACCGAGGAGCTCGAGACCGTTATCCAGATCGATCCAGAGGTCGTTTCCGTATACCTTCACTCTCTGGCGGAGCTGCATATGCAGAAGTCCAAGGCCTCTGAACCGGCTTCCATCCAGCCGCTTTGTCCCCTCTGCCAGAATGGCGCCGGAGCTGCCGTTAGCCAGGATCACCTTACCTGCATCGGCAAAGCTCTGGAAGGAATCCTCATGGGGCCGAAGGGCATGGCAGATATCCTCCATGGCCGCAAGATCCCCGGGAGGGAAGAGCAGCATATCTGCCCAGGCAAAGGGGATGGGGTCGGTCAGTGCGCTTACCTTCCTGATCGTGCAGGGCAGACCCATCAGCGTGCTGAAATGGAGGAGGGCCATGGCGTCTCCCCTTCCGCCGTGCATCTGCAGAACATCGGGGTACATCCATACGATCCTTACGCCCCGGGTAGTCCCGGAAACGCCAAGCGCCTCGTGGTTTCGGATCTCTATATCGTCCCGGTGGCTCCCGGAACGGATCTGTTGAAATAAGCTGAAGCTGGTCATGTATTTCCTTTTCCTTCTTTTGTTTGTTAATGTGTTATATCGGTTTTATGGTATGCCGAGTTTATTTCTTATAGTATGGGATTTCTTCCACAAGATATACCGGGGCGTCTCCGGGAAGCTTTTCCAAAGTCTTCCGGATAGTATCCTCTTTGCTGTCGGGAAGCACAATCATCTTATCCTCAGGGAATCCATCGTAGAGGAAGCGGAGGGCGGCCGCCCTGCCCATGGCGGGAGACATAGTGATCCATTTTTCCACGCCGGAATCCAGTACGCCGCGGGGGTCATAATCAAAAGGATAAAAGGAAATCACCAACGGCGGATAAAGGTCAAGACACTCATCATATCCGATCATAAAGATCTTATTCCGGTTATCCTTTGCCACCAGGTTCAGGGATGACTGGGTGGTTTCGGAGTTTTCCTGCTTCATTTTGATATAGTGCAGGGTTTTTCCGGCTATTTCCCTTGTTTCCAGCCGTCCACGGATGTTCTCGAATTTCTTCAGCGCTGCTGCGATCTTTTTCTCCGGAACGCCAAGCTCGGTGGCGGCCGCTATGGCCAGAACATAGCAATAGAGAAAGTAGGGGGTGTTGAAGTTGAAGGCATACTTTCTGCCGTTAACAGAGAAGGTCTTTCCTTCAAAATCGGCCTCATCTGCATAATAATCCACCTGCTCGTTTCTGGCGAAGCCGCACGAAGGGCAGTGGAAGGGACCAATGTTTTCAATATTATAGCAGCCAAAACTCAGCGGATTATGGCAGCAGGGACAGGGAGAGCCAACGGTGAAGAAGTCATCTGCTTTTTGGTAGGAAAGGCTGTTCTCCGCCACACCGTAGCTGATGGCTCGTCCGGCAAGGCTCTTCAGTGAAAAGGAATTCGGTTCGTCGCGGTTGACAAACAGGGTTACATCCTTGCCGATAGCCGCCGACAGCTTATCCATGATGTAGGATGGCTCGCCGTTCCGCTGGGCCTGATCCTTCTGCACGTTGACAATACCAATATATTTTGCGGGAAGCTGTTCCCGGATCAGACGGATATACCGTTCGTCGGTTTCCAGGACAATGGCATCCGTTTTCAGCCTGCCGAAAAAGCTCATATCCTGCATCAGGGTTGTAGCCACACCTGTCAGCATATTGGCGCCCTTCAGATTGCAGGAAACCTTCAGGCCTGAGGAAGTCAGAATATGATGGATCAGGTTGACCGTTGTGCTTTTTCCGTTTGTTCCGGTAATAAAAACGGTCTTTGCCGTATCAATACCTTTGATATGTGCTACAAATTTCGGATCGATCTTCAGAGCAATCTTTCCGGGAAAATAGGTTCCGCCGCCCCTCCCGAGGAGCCGGGAAACTGCAGTAATGAATTTGGCTGTCCAAAGCGCCAGATGAAATCGCATAGATAATCTCCTGTCCGATAGTTGTCTCAGCATGTCTGCTTTTTACGCATTTATCTTATAGAGTGTATGTCAAATAGGAAAAAAAATCAAGTCAGGTTATTGATCCGGGAAGGGCAGGGCATGCGGTGACAGAATGAAACGGCAAATTTTCCCTGCAGGGGATTCTCTAATTGTCAGAAGATAGAAAATAATGATAAAATGATCTGTGTATGACCGTTACCGTTTAATATATTGGTCCGGATATAGAAAAAAGGAGATCGAAAGTATGGGCAAAACAAAAACAAGAAGGATCCTGGCGTGGCTTCTGTCCATGATCATGGTTCTTTCTGTTACTCTGTCAGGAATCCATTACGGTTCCTATGCTGCCGATGATGCAGCTGTGGCGGAGAGCGGAAAGAATGCGGGAGATGGTACAGGGTTTGAGGCATCAGCAACGGATGCTGAGGCTGCGTCTGCATCTGAAACCGATGCGCCGGAGGAGATACGGCTGGCGGATATGATCAGTATCATTCCGGAAGAGGAGCA
Organism: Lachnospiraceae bacterium UBA3732; assembly: GCA_002372545.1. Taxonomy (GTDB): domain Bacteria; phylum Bacillota; class Clostridia; order Lachnospirales; family Lachnospiraceae; genus Eubacterium_Q. Next base: position 54,796 of record DFHD01000115.1, read on the forward strand.
GATCGTCGGGGCTTCCACCAGTACAAATCTGAACGATTTTATCAATAATGTGACGATATCGGCGCCGACAAATGATGCCGGTCAGTATATGGTGCTTGCGGATACGCCATATGATATCCGGTTCTTTTTTGCCGAGAACGCAAATGTTCAGTTCCCGGATGATGCAACAGGCATGACCTATTCCATTCCGGAAAATATAACGGCAGATCCCCAGAATGGTGTTTTTACCATCCGTGTTACCGTCGGAAACGATTCCTACATTGTGGCAGGAAACCGGTATCATCTGGAGAATAATATACTGACGGTTAATTTTAATCAGAATGATCCGAATTTTCGTGAGCTGACAAGATCATCAAGAGCGAATTTCAACTTCATGATCCAGGGAAGCTTTAATGCAAGCCACGGTGATGAGGATACTGTGGATTTTACCGATGAGATCGCAAAGGATATCGTTATTGACTCGAGCAGTTCTCTGGATGTCTCAAAAGCATCCAGCATAGACTATAACAGCGGAAAGATCAACTATACTGTTACAGTGAAATCCTCCGGCAACAGCAGGAATGTGGTGGTGAAAGATACGATCTCCGGTGACAACGGGGTTCTTTCGCTTGTTCCGGACAGTATTTCGGTCACCTCCAGCACAGGCCAGCCGGTCAGTATAACGGGCGGACCGTCCGGAAACAGCTTTTCCTATTCTATTCCGTCCATGAAGAACAACGAGATCATCACGATCCGTTATTCTGCTGATATTGACGCGGGTAAAATAACCAGTCAGGGCGGAAAGTATGTACAGAGCAGTGAGAATAATGTAAAGGCGACCAGTGACGGCGACCCGGACGGTGATGAAACGAAAGTCACAACCTCTCTGGATTATACGCCTTCCATCAGTAAAAGCAATGCTTCAGTTGCAGCAGATGGGAAGACGCTGACGTGGAAGATCACGGCCAATCCGGAGCGGAAGGTCTCCATGAGCGGCTCAAAGATCACGGACAGGATCCCTGCGGACTCCCAGAGCATAATGACATACGCGGGTGACGGGATAAAGGTACGTGTTCTGGATGAAAATGATGCAGAGGTCAGGGTCGACAATGTATCCTGGGACAGCCTTACATCGAAATCGGATTCTGCATGGACCTATGAGGTTCCTGCGGGGGATGCCGGTCACAGCTACAAATATGAGATCACCTATGATACAGAGGTGGATACGTCTGCGATCACGACCATGAAGACGGTGAACAACACGGTGGAAACGGATGGAGGAAAAACCGCCGGTTCCAGCGCGCAGGTGGCACCTGAGGGCGGACAGGTTGAATTGAACAAGGCGCCGGCAGGCATTGACCGGGAGAATAAGGAAGTGACCTGGAATGTGACCTTTACTGTTCCGGGAACCGGTCTGAATCAGGCTGTTCTTACCGATATATATCCCAGTCAATGGCTTGATTCGGGCAATGTCTGTGAGGCTGTGAAGGCCGGAACGATACAGGTTTCCGGACTGACTGCGGGTGAAACATATTCTGCAGACTACCAGTCTGACCGGTTGGTCATGACCTTTAGCCGGGACGGGGAACCGGGGCTGAAAGGAACAGGAAATACCAGGACCATTGTTGTTACCTACAAAACTGAGATCAGTGATGAATGGGTTCAGAAAAGCGCGGAACAGAGCTATCTTGTCGATCATCAGAATGCGGTGGAATTACAGACACCGGATCTTCTCCGCGCACAGGGAACGGTGAAGATCTCTCCCTCTAAGGCAGATAAGCGGGCCAAAGAAGAAAGTACCAGAACGGTAGGAGGTGTGGAGCTTCCGGTTTATAAGTATGAGCTGATCCTGCAGAATGTGGATTCGGTTGAAAATACGATCCTCGATACGTTTGATACGGATCTCCTTGAGGTTTATGACCAGCCTTATGATGCATGGCAGATCTATGGCGGTGATCAGTATTATCAGGGATATCAGGGAGAGGCGAAGGCAAATTATCTGAATACAGTGAATGGTGTGGAGATCCATACATCCGCAGCTTCACTTCCGAAGGATGGTGATGGATACTATACGGCTTACCGGCTGGTATATTATCTTACAGTAAAGAATAAGGCGGCTCTGGAAATCCTTCAGGAAAGAGCAGTCGAAGAGGAAAACGGAACATATGAGATAGCCAATACAGCCGAGTGGAACGGTATTCCGTCATCGGCAAAGCATGATTTCAAATATGATGCGCTGGATAAAGAGATCCTGACCAGTGATGAGGAACTGAAGAAAACAGATGAAGAGATCTGGGCGGATTTCCGGATCTCTGTCAACCCGGCAGGGGCTGTGATGAATGATGGCAATCCGATGGAGGTTGTGGATACCATCAGCAATCTCAGTATCGATATTTCATCCATTGAAGTCAATCCGTCGGCCGGAGCAAGCTGGGATATGAGCGGGGGCGTTCTTACGCTGACCGTTCCGGATGCGACAGCTCTGGAGATCACCTACCGCGCGCGGGTGAAGCGGGCCGATAATACCCAGGGGGGTTCAACCTCCAGAATTCCGATCTCCAATACAGCAGCGCTGAAACGCCATGGCGTTTCCGAATTTGAGAAGAGGGTGGATAAAACTGCGGAATATACGAATTCAGGAAGCGGATCGGCGGATGTTCCTGCGATCGGTATGTTGAAATATGAAGCCGGAAACATGCAGAAAAAACTTGAAGGCGCTGAGTTCATGCTCCTGAATAAGGATAAGGATCCGATCCTGGATAAGAACAATAATGAAGTGACCTTTACAACGAATGCGCAGGGGCTCATTACGGTTCAGGGAGATATGGCCGAGGAAGGATGGGCGCTTGAACCCGATGAGAAGTATTACCTTCGGGAGATCAAGGCACCGGACGGCTATATGCTCTCGAATGTGGATTATGAGTTTACCATCTCCGAAGACGGAACAACAGATTATTCGAGATTCCTTTATCATTCCGGCGATATCATGTCCGCAAAGGATGTGCTTGGAGCCGATGTGATGATCGATAAGACCTGGTCGGATGGAAATGATCAGCATGACAGTGATGTTGTCGTTGTCAGACTGCAGCAAAAGATCGGAGATGATGGTGATTTTCAGAATACCATCCGGTATTATGACGCTGAAAGCGATACATGGAAAGAGGAGGAAAGAACACTTACGCTGAATAAGGCGGGTAACTGGAAGGGATCCTTCAGAGGACTTCCGGCAACTGTTCCGCCTGCCTTGCCGGAGGAAGCCGGTGTGGATTACGTTTATGCGGATTACCGGATCGTTGAGGTATCTGTAAATGGAACGCCTGTTTCGGATGGCAACTACACCGTAAATGAAAAAAAGCCGGCTGCTCTGCCCGGCGGAACGTATAATTTTGAACTGTTGAACCAGGTGGAGGAGAAGACCGGCAGTATCCTCGTAACAAAGCAGTTTGTGTTCCCTGCAGGCGTCACGGTACAGAACAGTGATAAACTGAATCTGAACTTTGAAGTAAAACGGGGAGACGACGTCGTTGCGACGTTTATCTACACAGATATTTACAGGGCACTTTCAACAGGAATGGAAGGATACAGGATAAATAACCTTCCAATTGGTGAATATCAGATAGTCGAGACCAACGCCAATACCGTATTTGCCGGATATCATCTGGGAATAGATACAGCAAATTCGACGACTGAGGTTGATGCTCTTTCCGTGACAGACGGAGGAGAAGCCCGTGCTGACTTTGTCAACACTTACGAAAGTACTGTGGGTGATCTGGAAGTGAAAAAGACAGTCGTAAGCTCCACGGCGGCTGATCATACGAAAGATTTCACCTTTACCGTTACGCTCAGTGACAGAACCGTTAACGGAATCGTTGGAGATGTAACGTTTTTGAATGGTGTGGCAACGTTTACTCTGAAGGATGGGGAAACGGAAGAGATCACAGGCCTTCCGAAGGGCGTAAGTTATACAGTGGAAGAGGCTGCAGCTGATGGATTTGTGACCACCAAGACCGGAGCCACCGGCACGATCGGTGATGAAAGATCCACAGCAGCCTTCACCAATACCAGAATACCGGTATATGGGGGCCTGGTAATTCAGAAACAGGGTTATGTCCGTGAGACTTGTGCGGAGGATCCGGATAAGACGAGACCTCTTTCCGGTGTAACCTTTGAACTGAAGAGTATCGAGCTTCCGGACGGAGAGTCTCCGATCCTGCAGGTACTTGAAACCAATGAAAACGGTCTCGTCATTTTTGAGAATCTGATCCCCGGCCGTTATGCGGTAACAGAAAAAGAAACGCAGCCGAATTATATCCTAGATGGAAGCACATGGTATGCGGTGATCGAGGAGGATGGCAGCTGCAAGGGACTTACCGATGCGGAAGGAAATCCGATCAAGGAAAATATCCTGATCAATGATCAGTACCGTACAGATATCAGCTTCAAAAAGGTAAATGAAAATCATTCCGATCAGACACTTGGCGGATCGACCTACGATCTGTTCAGAGTAACAACTGAAGGAACGGAGGATTATATCACATCACGGATCACCGGTGAGGATGGACGGGTCACCTTTGAGGGTGTTCTGACAGGCAATACTTATCGGATCAGAGAAGCCGTTTCGCCGTCCGGATATTATGTATCGGAAAAGCCGTTGACTATAGGCTTCCGGGTAGTAGAGGATGGAACCGGCGGAAAGAATGTCGAGATCGATCCGGCGATTCTGGATGATGGTGATTCTACCGTTGTGGTTGATGAGGATGGAAATATCACCTGGCTGGAGCCGCCTGTAGTAGTTGAGGTATCCAAGGTTGATGCCGATGGCAGGTTTGTGGCAGGTGCAAAACTCAGGATCGAGGATGAAAACGGAAACGTTGTTGTTCCGGAATGGACGAGTGGTTCGGAAGCAAAGGTGATCGAAGGCGAGCTGGTTATCGGACAGACCTATTATCTGGTAGAGACAGAAGCGCCTGAAGATTACGAAAAAGCCGCTCCGGTGAAGTTTACCATTTCTGACGAAGCTGTTTCGGCCGGTCAGAACCTTGTAGTCAAGGTGAAAATGATCGATCAGAGAATTGAGAAGACTTCGAAACCGGAAGAACCCGAAAAACCGGATGTGCCGAAGCAGACAACAGACATCAAGAAAGAAACATCGGTCAAGACAGGGGATTCTTCTCCGCTTGGCTTATACGGGATCTTTTCCATGTTCAGCCTTCTGGGCATGGCAGTAGTCACGTTCCTGAAAAAGCAGAATAAAAAAGAAGACTGATCGTTTCAGGGAAAGTGATCTGAAAATGTGATCAAAAAAGGGATCGCCGTTCGGATATGCATATCCGGACGGCGGTTCTGGATGTAAAAATGATTGCAGCCGGTATGGAGGTGCCCATGGGTATTTTTTCTTCATTTCATCGATACAGGGATCCGGGTAAGGAACCGAATGTGAATAATGTAAGCCGCTTCGGGGAGCCGGCCTATTCCCTATTCACATCAACGAAACTGGTTACACTGAAGCATCATATTGATGTAACGGATGGGAATGGAAGGGTGGTATATCAGGCGGAGACGAAGGCGGTCTCCTGGCATGACCGGACATTGGTCCGGAATGCAAAGGGTAAAGAGGTTGCAGAAATCACCAAAAAGATGGTTTCTTTGCATGAACGGCACTTCGTCAAAATGGCAGATGGGCTTATGTTTCAGCTTTCCAATGAGCTTTTTCATATGATCAGGGATATCACGAATATCGAAGAGCTTGGCTGGCAGCTGAGAGGAAATGTATGGGGGCTGAATTTTGAGATCTATGACCGGAATAATGATGTGGTTGCGGTCATCAGTCAGAAGGTGATCTCCTGGCATGACCGGTATGCCGTGGATATATACCGCCCGGAGTGCGGAGATATTGTAGTGGCCATTCTAATTGCTTTGCAGCACATGATCTGCGACCGGGAGGAAGCAAAGAAGAAAAACAGCTATGGAAGAAGTTCTGTTTCCGGTACTTGATTTTCGTGATCAATCCTTGTATAATTCCCTATGAAATAAAAATGGCAAAAATGATAGATTTTTGCCTGGCAGGTTTTGATGTTCCCGATCTTCGGGGGAAAGAAGGAGGAGATTCGATCATGAAGAAGAGATTTGCTGCGGTTGTGCTGGCACTCAGCATGTGTGCATGCCTTGCGGCCTGCGGAGACAAAAAGGATGAAAAGGGAAGCGGTAATACATCTGCGGCTTTAGAGGATGGAACAGAAAAAAACACGGAGGGATCGGAAGCGGATCCGGAGAAAGAAACTGAGGCACCGACAGAGTCCGCCGGTCTGACCATCGGATCCACGGAAACCTGGGGCGACTATACCGTAGGTATTCCCGAGGGATGGGAGTTTAGGAAGGGTGATGCTTTTGATGAGAATGATACCCGTTATTGTCAGGTAAAGAAAGACTCCTTCACCTTCTTTGATTTCAAGATGGAGAGCGAAGAAACCTGTAAGAGCAAGTATGAATATAACAAGAATACCTATACCAACGAGCAGGTGGATGTTTCCGGAACCTACGGCAGCATTGACTGGACCGGTTTCCAGTACAGTGACGGCTACGGCGGGTATGGTGTTGAGCTTTATTCTACCGTAAACGGAAAGCCGGTTCGCGTTTCGATTTCCGGTTATGCGTTTGACAGTCAGGAAGTAAAGGCTGTTCTGGAAACACTGGTGATCAAATAATAATCCGTTTTTAGAAATAATAGGGCAGGAAAAGCCCGGATACGATCTTCAGCACCGGATTATAGGGGCCGAGGTCATAGAAGATGCCGCCCAGAAGAAGGGTGAGCAAAAGGTACAGGGGCAGCACGCGAGTCAGCGTGCTGCTTTTGTGTATGATAAGACTCAGCAGCCAGACAAAGAGGGTTACAGCAGCAATGTAAAAAACAAGGCGCAGCAAAAGAGAAAGCGGACTGCCGCCCTCTGTCAGAAGAATGGCCGGAAAGGATACGAGCGCCGGGATCAGGAGACTGCTCTCGATATGCATCAGCTTCATCGCGGCATGCTCACCCCGGGTAAAACGCATGTAGAGCTGGTTTTCCTTGTCGGAGAGATAAGAGATCAGCCCCAGCAGTCCGGCGGCAAGAAGGAAAAAGCCGCAGAGCTTTCGTACGGGAATATCACTGCGGGAATGCCCGATCTCATGAGAGTAGACCTGACCGGAAATGTCAGTCACCCGGAAGATCTCTCCGCTCTGCCGGTAGTTGGTGTAGAGCGTAAGGACGGCAGCAACCCGGTCGGATACCTTTCCTGCGGCATAGTCCGAAGCGGATCCCGGCGGGAGCAGGTCTTTCCCCTCCAGCTCCCTGAGCATGATCGTGGAGGCTTCGATCCGAAAGACGGCAGAGAATATCACATCCATGGAGATCGTGGGAAGAAGAGACCCCTCTGTCAGGATCTGATCGATCCGGATATCCTGATGGAACCGGGCGGCTTCTGCCATAAAGCTTTCCGGGATAATATATCCGGTGTTGGCTTTCCCGGAGGAAAGGTCGCGGTACATGGATTCTTCATCTTTCACCAGATAGAAGGTAAAAAGGGATTCCTCCGTGAGGAGGGACTGGATCAGGGCTTCGCCATCCCGGGAATGGTCTTTATTCAGAATGGCCACGGGAATACTGGTGCTCCTGCGGTTTTCCGGCACCCGGGAGGCAAGATATGTCATGAAAAGGAGAAAGGCGAGCATCATAAGGAAGACCGGCTGGCGCAGCGGTCTTTTCAACATGATGCAGAATCGTCTCAGATGGGACATGGTTTTCTCCTTTTCTCAGGTTACGCAGATCTATCATCAGGTGGTTTTTGGCTTTTCGGTCAGAACATCAGCTCCGTAACATAACGGAGGATGTAGGTAAAGGGGTTCCATTTTGCGCTGTCCGAAAGGAAGGCGGGAAGGAACTCCATGGGGATGATGCCGCCGGCCAGATAAAGGAGCAGGACGGAAAGCAGAAGGCCTGCCATGGCGGTGACATCGGGCTTTTTGATCAGGTAGACCAGACCCTGGTTCATAAGGGCGATCAGCATGACCACGGGGATGATCCCACAAAGGGTTTTCAGCGAGGGAGAAAGACCGGTCAGGAGGATGCCGCAGAAAATGAGCAGAAATACCAGATAGAGCAGCATGGTGGATACCGTGTATTCGCTGAAAAAGATCCCCTTTCGGGTCATGCCCTGCATGCTGCGTCTCAGGCAATAGGTGGAGCTGGTTCCCCGGACAAACCAGGCAAACAGAAATATGGTCAGCATCAGGATCATCAGAAGGAAGGAGGCCGTCAGCTTTTTCTGAAGGCTGTAGCGGGTCAGCGCATCGAAGGGAACCTCCCGGAAAAAGGCGCTTCGGGAAAAGACAAAGCTCATGTTGCTGAGGTTGACATCCCTTTCCAGCTTATGGAGAGAATCTGCATCCCAGCCGGCAGCGGCTCCGGTATCGAAGGCGGAATAGGCAGCGGACTCTGCCGTGCCGAGGAAATCCGCATAGGAAATGATGAGGTCGGTGACGATATGCTCCTCCAGGGAGTTGTTTTCTTTCAGAATGATCTCTACAGGCTTATTATCCCCGTGGGAAAGCCCGGCAAGAAATTCGTCGGGAAAGACCAGAAATACCGTGATCTCGTCATTTTCCAGAAGGGCAAGGCCCTCGTCCCGGCTGGAAACGGCATCCATATAAATGCCATCCCGGAGATTGGAAAGATTATCCAGAACGGACTGCTGAAGCTCCTGGTAATCCGCGCCCTCAGGAAGATAAAAGGCAATATGGATATCACTGAACTGCTGATGCTCGAAAAGGATTCGGCTGCCGAAGCGCGTGATAAAAAACGCGGCGCCGAGAAAGAGCAGCGTGTAGGTAAGAAGCAGGGGGATCAGCCGCCTGCCCCGCAGAAGGTCTGCTTTAAGAAGAAACAGATACCGGCGGCCCATCATAGAGTACTCCTCAGAAGAGCGGCAGGGTCGGATGCGGGCGGAACCGGCTGAAGGGTTTTATCCTTCAGCAGCCATACGTTGCTGGCCCGGTAGAAGGTCTCTTTTTCATGGGAGGCGATGAGGATCGTTCCGCCTTCCTGCATGAAAAGGCCAAGATACTGCATGATATCCTCTCTGGCCATCATATCGAGGGCAGTGAAGGGCTCGTCCAGAAGAAGGACTTTGGGCTTGTTGATCAGAACGGAGGCCAGAGCCAGACGCTTCTTCATTCCGCCGGACATATGACGGATCGGTATATCAAGGAGCGGAGTGATGCCCAGCATGACGAGCGGCGGCTCCGCTATGGCCGCAAGAATCTCTTTCTTCTTCAGCGGCGTCCAGAGACGGAGATTGTCCAGGGGGGAGAGCTCCGGCATGAGTGCATCCTCCTGGGTAACGAATCCGAAATTCGGCCTGTAGGCCTTCCGATCCAGGCTGGAAATGCCATTATAGCTGATCGTCCCGCCGGCAGGCGTAAGGATGCCCGCTGCTGCGGAAAGCAGGGTGGACTTGCCGCTTCCGTTAATGCCCAGAAAGGCATTCATGGTTCCGGGGGCGGCAGTAAAGGATGCCTGCTGCAGGATGATCTTTTTTTTATAAGAGAGTGTAACGTCCTCAAAGCTCAGCATAGCGGCTCCTTTTTAACGGTCTTCTTCGATCACCTGGAATTCCAGATAATCAAAATCGATGGATTCGATAAAGCAGTCGGAGGTAAAGCGTGTTTTGGCATGGCGGATGAATTCCCGGTTGTTTTTCTCCAGCCAGATGGGAACGGCCAGATCAAATTCCCGGCAGATCTGGTCCAGGGCTGTCCGGACTTTTTTGGTTCTGGTCATACTTTCATCCGTAATCTCAGCCACTGTGTCACGGATCATATGATTTTGCAAAAATAATTTACCCCAGACGCGAAACATGGTACAATCTCCTGTGTGTGATTTCAAAAAACTGATACAAGTATATCACAAAAGAAACACAAATAAATGATAAAAATATATTTTAACAGAATACGCAGGTGTTGACAGGCGTATTCATGGTATTTTGCAGAATCTTTCGTACTAACAGGAGGTGACTGGTATGGGAGACGAAATGTTCAGACAGGACCCCAATCAGGAGGATGAGCCTACATTCGTTCAGCCGGAGAGTTTTTCCGGCGAGGCGGCAAAATCGGCATTTACACCGGAGCCGGCATTTTCCAGTGAGTCAGCAAAGCCGGCATTCACACCGGAGTCGGCATATTCCGGCGAGGCCTCAAAGCCGGAGGCGACATTTTCGGGCGGGCAGGCGGAACCGGAGTTTACGCCGAATATCGATCAGCAGGATGATATCCGGAATAATATGCAGGAAGGGTTGCAGGAAAGCAGCGGCTACCAGAGGGTAAGTGAACCGTCTGCCGGGATTGGCGTGGAATATGAAAAGGAACTGGATGCAACCACGCAGTTTGCCTGGAAGCCGGGAGATACCGCCGCGAATATCATTTCGGAAAAGGAGATTCGGGAGGAGCTGCCGGAGAATCCCGGCCGGAAAAAACGTCCGAAAATGAAAAGCACGGACAGCAATGACTCCGGGAAGAGAAAAACCGGCTTCGGCCGGCTGCTGGTACTGGCTGTCGTCTTCGGTCTGGTTGCCGGAGCGGCCTTCCAGGGCGTAAACCTGGGGATCAAAAAGCTGACGAAAAAAGATGATAAACAGGTGGAGCTGGCTGAGTCAAAGAAAAAGTCCGAAGCCGTGGAGTCCGTAGAAGGAATGGAGGGGAATGCCGCCGGCCTTCCGGATGTTTCCGCGATCGTGGAAACGGTTGAGCCCTCCATTGTTTCGGTTACGGTGATCATTGAACAGGAGGTTCAGTATTATTTCCAGACCTATACCCAGGAAGCGGAGGGTGCAGGAAGCGGTATCATCATCGGAAAGGATGAGCAGAAGCTTTATGTGATCACCAATTATCATGTTATCCAGGGAGCGGATAAGATCAATATCGGCTTCTGTAACGATACGATGGCCGAGGCCTATGTCACAGGTTTTGATGCGGATCAGGATATCGCTGTGGTTGAGGTGCCCTTCAGCAACCTGGAGGGGGATACGGCCAGCGCCATCAAGGTGGCTACGCTGGGCGATTCGGATGAGCTGAAGGTGGGCCAGGCAGCCATTGCCATTGGTAATGCACTTGGCTTCGGCCAGTCCGTGACCGTTGGTTATATCAGTGCCCTGAACCGCGGAGTGGAAGGTTTTGACGGCAATTATATCCAGACCGATGCGGCTATCAATCCCGGTAACAGCGGCGGCGCCCTGATCGATTCGCAGGGACGGCTGATCGGGATCAATTCCGCAAAGTATGTGGACAGCAAGGTAGAGGGCATGGGATTTTCCATTCCCATCAATACGGCGATGGATATTGTAAATGATATCATCGACGGCACCCAGGAAAAGAAGGCGGTCTTCGGCGCCAGCGGCTTTGATATCGGCTGGGAGTATTCGGAGATCTACAATCTTCCCGAGGGCATTTTTATCAACAAGGTCAATAAGGATTCTCCTGCGGATAAGAGCGGAATCCGGGAAAAGGATATTATTGTTGAAATTGACGGAAAGTCTGTATATACTATGGAAGAACTGAAAACCATTATTGAGGAGAAAAAGGTGGGAGATTCCCTTTCGGTGACCTATTACCGGGCTGACCAGAACGGTAATTACCAGAAGAACACCGTTAAGGTGACTCTTGCCGGACAGTAAGCTATGTTTAAACTGATCAGCAGGGACGGGAATGCGAGATGCGGCGTCTTTTCTACGCCGCACGGAGATATTCCCACACCGGTATTTATGAATGTGGGAACCGCTGCCGCCATTAAGGGAGCGGTTTCCGCTGCGGATCTGGAGGAGATCGGCACGGAGGTGCTGCTCTGCAACACCTATCATCTGCATGTCAGACCGGGAGACGGCCTGATCCATGAGCTGGGCGGTCTCCAGCCCTTTACAACCTGGAAAAAACCGATTCTTACGGATTCCGGCGGCTTCCAGGTTTTTTCGCTTGCAAAGCTCCGGGCCATCAGGGAGGAGGGAGTGACCTTCCATTCCCACATTGACGGCCGGAAGATCTTTATGGGGCCGGAGGAAAGCATGGAGATCCAGTCTCATCTGGGTTCCACCATTGCCATGGCCTTTGATGAGTGTCCGCCCTCCAAGGCGGCGGACAGCTACATCGAAGCCTCTGTTGCCAGGACCACCCGCTGGCTGGCCCGGTGCGTGGAGAAGATGAAGGAGCTGAACGCCCGGGAGGATGCGGTGAATCCGCAGCAGATGCTTTTCGGCATCAACCAGGGCGGTGTTTCGGACAGGATCCGCATTGAGCATGCAAAAACGATTTCGGAGTTTGACCTTCCCGGCTATGCCATAGGCGGACTGGCCGTGGGAGAGAGCCATGAGGAAATGTATCATATTCTGGATGTGACCCTGCCGCATCTGCCGGATAACAAACCCAGATACCTGATGGGTGTGGGTACGCCGGCGAATATCCTGGAGGCGGTGGACCGCGGGGTGGACTTCTTTGACTGTGTTTATCCCAGCCGGAACGGACGCCATGGCCAGGTCTATACCAATTTCGGAAAGCTGAATCTGAAGAACGCGGCCTTTGAAAAAGACATGCGTCCCATTGAGGAGGGCTGCGGCTGTCCGGTATGCAAAAGATATTCCCGTGCATATGTACGGCATCTGCTGAAACGGGACGAAATGCTGGGCCTGAGATTTTGCGTCTTGCATAATTTGTATTTTTATAATAATATGATGAAGGAAATCCGGGAGGCTATTCAGACGGGAACCTATCAGTCCTATAAAGAAAAGAAGCTGATGGCCGTAGCCGGTGAGTAAAAGAAAAGGAGAATGCAAAATGTTTTTTTTAGCTAATCAAAATTCGGCTATGGGCGGTGGAATTGGAATCCTGCTGTATCTGGTCTTTTTCGCAGCCATCTTTTATTTTCTGCTGATCCGTCCCCAGAAAAAGCAGCGTGCTGCGCAGCAGGATCTGATGAGCAGCCTTGCGGTAGGCGACAGCATCATGACTACCAGCGGATTTTTCGGAACTGTGATCGATATGCCCGATGATGATACGGTGATCGTTGAGTTCGGTAACAATAAGAACTGCAGAATTCCCATGCATAAGCGTGCAATCGCTGAGGTGGAAAAGCCGGAGAGCGCTATTGCGGGAGCGGAAGAAGAAGTGAATGATGATGCAGAAAAGAAGGAATCTAAAAAGAATAAGAAATAAGGCAGCCGGCGTCCTTGTGATGTCCGTATTGCTGGGACTTCTTTCCGGATGCGGAAAGAAGAAGGACGAGAAGTACGCGTCCCCTTCCTTTGACAAGACCTATTCGCAGAACGAACACCGTCTGGATGAGGATGTCGAGGCGGAATATAACGAGGCCTCCTACGGAGATGCTGCGGTAGCGGAGAAGAAAGAGAAGATCAGTTTCCGCCTGCCTACGCCGCCTACGCCCGTTCCGGCTTATTGCGGATATTACAGCGATACGGCCTATGCCAATCCCTTCCTGAATCTGGCCTTTGACGGCGCGGGCACAGAGTGGTATTTTTACGATACGGCCAAGCTGGCCGCGGCCACGGGACAGACGGAGGACGAGGTGACGAATTTCCGGGAGGGAATCCGTACACCCTATGATTACGAAACAGCGTACTATGCCATCATGTATACCCGGACGACGGCTTCCAATATCATTATTTCTTCGATCAATCCGGATAAATATAAGATAGAGGGGCTTTCGGCGGGCAGCTATATGAAGTCCGTTGCGACGAAAAACGGCGGACGGATGCTGACCGGCGCGCACTTTCTGAACAGGGATTGCTATGTGGTCGATATTCCCGAGGCGGAGAACGGCGTCGGGCGCCGCGTACAGTATGCCTTCGATCATGATGATCTGATCATTCTGATCACCTTAACTTTACAGAAAGAGGATAAGCTTGAAGATATTCTGGCGAGATTCACAACACTTGAATAAAAATGCAGGGGAGCCCCGGGGATTCCGGGGCTCGTCTTCCGTCCGGGGAATCGTGCATATCATTCTGGCGGCCTTTTGTTTTATGCTGATGACGCTGTTTCTCCGGCTGGCCGGCGACCTGCCCACCATGGAGAAGGCTCTTTTCCGCAATGTGGTGGCTATGGTGGTGGCGGCGTGTATGCTCCTCAGGAGCGGAGGGGGCTTCCGGGTCAAAAAGGGCTGCGGGAAATATGTTTTACTCCGTTCGGTGATCGGCGCCCTCGGCGTGATCTGCAATTTCTGGGCCATTGACCGCCTTGCGCTGGCAGACTCCAATATGCTGAATAAGATGTCGCCCTTCTTTTCCATGCTGATGTCCGTTTTTATCCTGAAGGAGATACCGGACCGGTTTGAATGGGCCACGCTCTTTCTGGCCTTCAGCGGGGCGGTGCTTATTGTAAAGCCGACCGCCGGGCTGGCCAGCTTTCCCGCTGTGATCGGGCTTCTCAGCGGTTTTTTCGCCGGAACAGCCTACACTTTTCTCCGGAAGGCAGGAAAAAAAGGAGAGAGAGGACCGGTCATCGTCTTTTATTTCTCCTTTATCTCCACCCTGATCGATCTGCCCTTTTTTATCATGGAGTATGAGCCGATGTCGGGGAAACAGCTGCTGCTCCTTCTGCTTACCGGCCTTTCAGCCATGGGCGGACAGCTGAACATTACGGCGGCGTACACCTGTGCGCCCGCCAAGGAAATTTCGGTTTTTGACTATTCCCAGGTAATTTTTGCCATGATCGCGGGATTTTTTGTATTTTCCGAGGTTCCGGACTTTCGCAGTCTTCTCGGATTTGTTATAATCATAGGGACGGCGGTTGCCAAATGGAAATACAGTAAAGGGAAGAGTGATGAAAAATAAGCAGAGGGTATTAAGAGATCTTTTGATCGGCATGTTTGGCGCTGCGCTTCTCATGGGAGCGGAGTGGCTTCTATATTCCCTTGGACCGGGGAACGAGAAAAACGGATTGATTCAGTCAGGCTGGGCAAAAATGCCCATGTGGCGGTTCGAGGTTTCCATGCTGCTTTGCGCGGGCGGCATGCCCCTTTTTGCAATCGGGCTTCATGCGGCTGTGCGCGTGGTAAACAGCGCAAGGAGAAAGGGTGACGTGGCTTCCGTGCGTATGGCGGAGCTGTTTCATCTATCCGCTAATGCCGCGATCATCGGTTTTTTGTTCTGGCATACGGTGAATATCATTCTTCCGGTAATCTATAAATCGCTTTTTGAAACCTCTCTGATGGGAGCGGAAATCTTTACTGCGGTGGAGAACATCTTTTATGTGCTTGCCATTCCCTTTTACGTTTACCGTATTGTGGCATATGCGGGAACGTCGGTGGCGGTCATCTATTTTGCTGTAGTGGGCAGGCTCAGGATATCCAAGACGGTTCTGCTTCTGAATCCCGGCGTCATGATGCTTGCGGGCTGGGGTATGCAGTACCTGCATAACAGCAGGCTTTCGGATTTTGCATCGGCCTTCGGCAGCTTCGGCTTTCTGCTTCTTCTGGCGGCTATGATCCGTCCGGTATCCCACAGGATGGAGCGGGAGGGAGAGTGAGGATAGGTTATGAAACTGGTTTCATGGAATGTAAACGGAATACGGGCATGCAATGAGAAGGGCTTCCCCGAAGCTTTTCAGAAGCTGGATGCGGATATATTTGCCATCCAGGAGAGTAAGATGCAGGAGGGGCAGCTGGAGCTGGAGCTTCCCGGCTATCATCAGTATTGGAATTACGCCAAAAGGAAGGGCTATTCCGGAACTGCCGTTTTTACGAAAAAGGAGCCGGAGAAGGTGACATATGGAATCGGCATGGAGGAGCATGACCAGGAGGGGCGCGTGATCACCCTGGATATGGGCAGCTTTTACTTTGTCTGCGTATATGTACCGAATTCCCAGAACGAACTGAAGCGCCTTTCCTACAGGATGCAGTGGGAGGATGATTTTCGCGCGTATCTCGTACGTCTTGACAAAGAAAAGCCGGTGATCATCTGCGGTGATCTGAACGTTGCCCATCAGGAGATCGATCTGAAAAATCCTTCGTCCAATCATAAAAACGCAGGCTTTACGGATGAGGAGAGAGGAAAGATGACGGAGCTTCTTTCAGCGGGTTTTACCGATTCCTTCCGGCATCTTTATCCGGACAGAAAGGATATTTATTCCTGGTGGTCTTACCGGTTTCATGCAAGGGAAAAGAATTCGGGGTGGCGTATCGACTATTTCCTGGTTTCCAACCGGGTGGCTGATAAGATCCGGGAGGCCGAGATCCACACGGATATCCTCGGCTCGGACCACTGCCCGGTATCGCTGGAAATCGAGCTGTAAGATAAATCTGCAGATCATAGCTTCGGAGTATATTTGCCAAGTTTATCTGCAGAGTACTGCGGATCATCAGCTGGGGGCAAAATACCTTTTGACCCCAGCATCATAATATTGAAAATAATATGAAAAGATCCTGCCTTAACGGGCAGGATCTTTTTCAGTATTCAGATTCTTTTGTACCGGTATTTATATTCATTTGTACCGGTTCAGCAGGCACTGCAAAATCCTTCGGGACGTCCCTGTACGTTATATGGTTTCCGGTCAGGACTCCCGGATCTGGATCCGGCGGATCTTTCCGCTGGTGGTCTTGGGAAGCTCCGGAACAAATTCCACATACTTGGGACGCTTATAGGAGGCAAGAGCGCTCCGCATATACTTCATCACGTCTTTTTTCAACTGATCGGTGGCCTGCGTGCCGCTGACCAGAACGATAGAGGCCTTGATGGCCTGGCCGCGGATCTTATCGGGAACTGAGGTTACCGCGCATTCCAGAACATAGGGCAGCTTCATGATCTCGTTCTCGATCTCGAAGGGGCCTACCCGGTAGCCGGCGGACTTGATCACGTCATCCACCCGGCCAACATACCAGTAATAGCCCAGTTCATCGCAGAAGGCGGTATCGCCGGTGTGGTAGAAGCCGTCGTGCCAGACAGAGGCAGTTTTGTCCGGATCCATGTAGTAGCCCATGAAAAGGCCGATGGGCTTATTTATGTCCGTCCGGATGCAGATCTCGCCCACCTCTTTGGGCTCGCAGGGCGTGCCATCCGGCCTGAGCACATGTACATCATAGAGCGGATTGGCCTTTCCCATGGAACCGGGATGGGGCTCTGTGCCCTTCAGACAGCCGATGATCATGGTGGTCTCGCTCTGGCCGAAGCCTTCCATGATGGAAAGACCGGTAGCATTCTGGAATTTCCGGAACACCTCGGTGTTCAGCGCCTCGCCTGCGGTGGAGGCGTGCTGAAGGGAGCTGAGATCGTATTTGGACATATCCGCATGCACAAGCATCCGGTAAACGGTGGGTGGTGCGCAGAAGGTAGTGATCTTGTATTTTTCCACCATGCCGAGGATTTCCTTGGCAAAGAATTCGTCATAATCATAGACAAAGATCGGCGCCTCGCAGAGCCACTGACCGTAGATCTTTCCCCAGGCGGCCTTGGCCCAGCCGGTATCGCTGATGGTAAGATGCAGTCCGTTGGGATCCACCTGATGCCAGTATTTTGCCGTGATGAAGTGGCCCAGAGGATACTTGCAGTTATGCAGCGCCATCTTCGGATAGGAGGTGGTGCCGGAGGTAAAGTACATCAGCATGGGGTCGTCGCCGCCGGCGGAATGCACGGGACGGCGGAAATGGGAGGAGAAGTAGCGGAGCTCCTGGTTGAAGCTCTTCCAGCCTGTCCGGGAGCCGCCGACGGCAATCTTTGCCTTGAGGCCCTCGTAGCCCTTCAGAGATTTGTTGATTTCGCTGATCACCTCACCGTCGGTTGTCGCGATCACGGCATCAATCTTGCCTGCCCGGAACCGGTATTCAAAATCCTTCCGTGTAAGAAGATAGGTTGCGGGGATGGCGATGGCGCCGATCTTGTTGAGAGCGAGCATGCAGAACCAGAACTGATAATGCCTTTTCAG
>DFHD01000115.1:72790-80499 GCA_002372545.1 Lachnospiraceae bacterium UBA3732
ACCAGCATGACCCTGTCGCCCTTCTTGATCCCGATATAGCTGAAATAGTTGGCTGCGCGGTTGGAGTAGAGCATCATATCCAGAAAGGTAAAGCGCCGTTCCTTTCCGTCCTTGCTGATATGCAGCATGGCGGTTTTGTCCGGACATTTTTCTGCCAATTGATCCATAATATCGAAGGCAAAATTGAAATGCTCATCATTATGGAACTGAATGGCGGAAATATTCCCCTCCGGTGAAAATGAAGTTGAGATATAATTTCCGGCAATGCCCTCCTCGGGCATAAATGAAGCGTCCATACTCTGAAAGAACTCCTTTCGATGTAGTTTTCAAAACTACATCCATCTTGAAACATATTATAGGGAAAAGCACTTTCTGTCAAGATGGAATTTGCCGCAACAAATATCAAAAAGCAGTTGACAGATAGTATAAAATGGCTATAATAAAAATGGTTAAAAAATTTTAAGTATTTTTTTGACCGCAGACCTGAACAGTTACAAATAAATTTTCAAAAAAGGAGAAAGAAGAAATGTTTGAGCAAATCAAGGAAGTAATCGTTGACACACTGGGCTGCGACGCAGACAAGGTTGTTCCTGAGGCATCCCTTACAGATGATCTGGGTGCAGATTCTCTGGATGCTGTAGAGCTGGGAATGGCTGTTGAGGAAGCACTGGGTGTTACCATCTCCGATGAGGATCTTCCGAAGATCAAGACCGTACAGGATCTGATGGACTACGTAGAAGCAAACAAATAATCAACGTTTCTTTCGGAGGCGACTATGAAGCTGTTCGGTAAACGGACAAAGGATAGTCAGGTTAAAGAAGAAACAGCTGTCAGCGCAGAAGCAGCATATTTTGTTTCTGCGAGCGAAGAAGCTAAGCAGCAGAAGGAATCAGGCAGCCCGGAGACGGAGAAATCGGAAACATTTCTCTGCTCCGGCTGTAATTCTGAACTGCCTCTTTCAGAGGTAAAGAAAAATCTGCTGGTCTGCCCTGTCTGCGGCAAGCACGCCAAGGTGTCCGCCATCCGGCGGATGAGGGCGCTGGCCGACCCGGGCACATTCCGGAGACTGAAGCTGGATCTTAAGGATGCCAATCCCCTGGACTATCCGGGCTATGAAGAAAAAATACAGGGACTTCGGGATAAAACCGGTCTCTTTGAGGCTGCTCTTGCAGGCGTATGCGAGGTGGAAGGCCACCGCGTGGTTGCCTGTGTAATGGGCAGCGAATTTATGATGGGCAGTATGGGTATCCAGGTGGGAGAGATCATCACCCGTTCCTTTGAGGCGGCGGACAAGATGAACCTGCCGATCATCATCTTTACGGCC
This sequence comes from Lachnospiraceae bacterium UBA3732, assembly GCA_002372545.1. GTDB lineage: Bacteria > Bacillota > Clostridia > Lachnospirales > Lachnospiraceae > Eubacterium_Q. Next base: position 74,115 of record DFHD01000115.1, read on the forward strand.
AGCGGCGGCGCAAGAATGCAGGAGGGAATCCTTTCTCTCATGCAGATGGCCAAGACCGCGGCGGCAGCCAAGCGGTTCTCTGAACATGGAGGATTGTATATTTCCTGCCTGACACACCCGACAACAGGAGGCGTAAGCGCAAGCTTTGCCACACTGGCGGATATTACCATTGCCGAGCCGGGGGCACTGATCGGATTTGCGGGCCCGAGGGTCATTGAACAGACCATCGGCGAGAAGCTGCCGGAGGGCTTTCAGCGGGCGGAATATCTGGAGGAGCACGGCTTTGTGGATGCGGTGATCCCCAGACAGGAGATGAGAGCCGAGATCGCACATATTCTCAGACTCCATGATAAAAGGAGACGGGCGGTATGATACAGGAAATCGATGAAAAGCTGAATGCCCTGACGGCTGAATTTGAGGAAATGAAGAAGGACGGAAGTGAGATCGATCTGGAGCGCCTTGCCGAGATGGGAGAGGAATTTGATCAGCTGGCGGAGAAGGCGTCGGAGCTCACACCGCATGATAAGGTTTATCTGGCCAGACATAAAAAGCGTCCCAAGGTAGACGATTATATTCAAGCACTCTTTCAGGATCTTTTTGTCCAGAGAGGCGACCTTCTGGGAAAAGAGGATAAGAGCATATTCGGCGGGATCGCCACCTTTCATGGTGAGCCGGTAACCGTCCTTGGCCACAGAAAGGGCCGGGATGTGAACGAAAATATCGAATATAATTTCGGTATGCCGGAACCGGAGGGTTATCGCAAGGCTCTCCGGATGATGAAGCAGGCGGAGAAGTTTGACCGTCCGATCATTACATTTATCGACACACCGGGTGCATATCCCGGTCTGGAGGCTGAGGCGCATGGGCAGATGAATGCTATTTCCCGGAATCTGGCGGAAATGAGCGCGCTCAGGGTTCCGGTGATCGCCATTGTAACGGGCGAGGGCTCCAGCGGCGGTGCTTTGGCCATCGGCGTGGCCAATTCCGTATTCATGCTGGAGAATGCGATCTACTCCGTGCTTTCCCCAGAGGGCTTTGCTTCTATTTTATGGAAGGATTCGGGAAGAGCGGCGGAGGCAGCCGAACAGATGCGGCTCACTGCGCAGGATCTTCTGGGATATGGTGTCATAGACGGCATTATTCCCGAACCGATAGGCGGCGCGCATCATGATCCGGAAATGGTCTACCGCGGAATCGATGAGGTGCTGATGAAGACTCTGAAGAAGCTGAGAGGGCTTTCCGGTCCGGAGCTGGCGAAACAGAGATATGAAAAGTTCCGGCACATAGACAAAAAGGTACTGTAGAAAAGGTGGATAATATGAAAATGCTGAATGAAATGCTGGGCGTCAGGCTCCCTGTGATCCAGGGCGGCATGGCCAACATTGCAACAGGTAAATTTGCGGCGGCAATCTCCAACGCAGGTGCTCTGGGACTGATCGGTTCCGGCGGCTGGGATGCAGCCCGGGTGGAGCAGGAGATCCACGATGCCAGAGAAGCAACAGATAAGCCCTTCGGCGTGAACCTTATGCTTCTCAATCCGGATGCGGATAACATTGCCGAGCTTCTGGTGAGGGAAAAGATCCCGGTGATCACCACAGGTGCGGGAACGCCCGGAAAATACATGGAAATGTGGAAGGAAGCGGGAGCCAGGGTCATCCCCGTAGTGGCCAGCAGTGCTCTGGCCCGCCGTGTGGAGAAGCAGGGCGCAGATGCGGTGATTGCGGAAGGCGGTGAAAGCGGCGGCCACGTGGGCGACATGACAACCATGGCCCTTACGCCCCAGATCATCGACAGCGTGGAGATTCCTGTAATCGCAGCCGGCGGTATTGCAGACGGCAGACAGTTCGCAGCGGCTATGTGTCTGGGTGCCTGCGGCGTGCAGGTGGGAACCTGCCTTCTGGTCAGCGAGGAATGCCCCATTCATGAAAATTATAAGCTGGAGCTTATTAAGGCCAAGGACAACAGCACTACGGTAACGGGACGCAGCCTGAATGCACCTGTCCGTATCATCAAGAACGCCATGGCAAGAGAGTATCTGAAGCTTGAAGCGCAGGCGGCATCCAGAGATGAGCTGGAAAAGATCACTCTGGGCGGCCTCAGAAAAGCAGTTCTGGATGGCGATATGAAAAACGGCTCCGTGATGGCCGGCCAGGTCTGCGGACAGCTGAAGGAGATCCGCCCGGCAAAGGATATTCTCGAAGAGCTGGTGGCTGAAGGAAGACGCGTTCTGGCGGAGATGAGCAAGGTAAGCTTCTAAATATATGCTTACAGCGCGCTGTCTGCTTCGCAGACATATCCCGCATGTGTCAGAATCAGCCTTGCTGAACAGTAAAAGAAAACATAAAGTAGGAGATAAGTGGCAGGAAATACTCTGCAGGAAAGGAACAGGTATGAAGATCGGATTTCTGTATGCCGGACAGGGCAGCCAGCACGTGGGTATGGGAAAGGATTTTTATGAAGCTTATCCTGTATTCCGGGAGACCATGGACCGGGTGAAGGCGGATTTTGATGTAAAGCAGGTTTCTTTTGAAGGACCGGCGGAAACGCTTAATGAAACAAAGTATACACAGCCCTGTATGGTGGCTTTTGCTGTGGGACTGACCAGGGTTCTGGCAGAAATGGGTATAAAGCCCGATGCAGCTGCAGGTCTTTCTCTGGGTGAGTATTCCGCGCTTTATGCCGCAGGGGTTATGACAGAGGAGCAGGTGGTTCCTCTTGTGGGATTCCGCGGAGCGGTAATGCAGAAGGCTGCTGAGGGACGGGATACAAAGATGATCGCTGTTCTTGGTCTGGACAGGGAAAAGGTTTTCGAAGGCACAGCCAGAGTAGCGGAGGAAATGGGAGACAGCGGGCTTATTGCCGAGCCGGCAAACTTCAACTGCCCCGGGCAGATCACCGTATCCGGTGATGCGGCGGCTGTGGACCGTGCTGCCGAGGTTCTGAAGGAGCTGGGGGCAAAGAGATGTCTTCCGGTAAAGGTCAGCGGCCCCTTCCATACATCCCTTATGAAGCCTGCCGGAGACATGCTCCGCCAGCGCTTCGAGAGTGAAAGCTTCGGCGAGATGCAGATTCCGGTGATCTTTAATGCCATCGGAAGAGAAAAAACGGCGGAGGAAACCATTCCCGCACTACTGGAGAAGCAGGTGCAGAGCAGCGTTTACTTCGAGGATACCCTTCGGGTGATGAAGGACATGGGCGTTGAGCTCTTTGTGGAGATCGGCCCGGGCAGTACACTTTCCAAGTTTGTACAGAAGACGACGCCGGACATCCCCTGCGTGGCGATCGATAAGGTGGAGGATCTGAAGAAGTTGAAGGAAGCGCTGGCGTAAAGCGCGGAAAAAAAGTTTTTGGCATTTATGAAATATCGGAGGATAAGAAAATGATCTTACAGGGAAAAACAGCGCTTGTTACCGGCGGAAGCCGCGGTATCGGAAGAGCCATCTGTCTGAAGCTGGCAGAGGAAGGTGCAAATATCGTAACCTGTGATATTGTGGTAAACGAAGCGACAGAGGAAACCGTTAAGCTTTGCGAAGAAAAGGGCGTTAAGGCAGCAGCCTTCCAGGCGAATGTAACATTGCCGGGAGACTGTGAAGAGCTGTATAAGAAGGCGGAGGAAGCCTTTGGTGCAGTGGATATTCTGGTAAACAATGCCGGCGTGACAAGAGATAATCTCCTGATGAAGATGAAGGAAGAGGAGTTTGATCTTGTTATCGCAACCAATCTGAAGGGAACCTACAACATGATGAAGGCGGCAGCCCGCCCCATGATGAAGCATCGCTACGGCAGGATCGTAAATATCAGCAGCGTTGTGGGTATTTACGGAAATGCCGGACAGGTGAATTATTCAGCCAGCAAGGCTGGCGTGATCGGTATGACCAAGTCCGTAGCCAGGGAGCTGGGCTCCAGAGGCATCACCTGCAACGCGGTAGCGCCCGGATTTATTGAGACGGATATGACGAAGGTTCTTCCGGATGCGGTGAAGGAAGAGATGCTGAAGACCATCTCCCTCGGCCGTGCAGGCCAGCCGGAGGATGTAGCAAAGGTTGTTGCCTTCCTTGCTTCCGATGAGGCTTCTTACGTCACCGGCCAGGTCATCGAAGTATCGGGAGGAATGAGATAGGTCGGGAACCCTTCCCGCTGCGAAGCAGACCCGGCACCATAAGTAAATCGAGGAAAAATATACCAGCAAGCATACAGAAAGGACCACTATGAAAAGAAGAGTCGTGATCACAGGCATGGGCACCATCAACCCCATCGGCCACAATCTGGAGGAAACCTGGAACAGCGTACAGGAAGGGAAATGCGGGATCGATTTCATTAAGCAGATCGATATGACCGGCTATAAGGTTCAGGTTGCCGGTGAGGTAAAGGATTATGCCCCGGAGAATTACCTGGACAGAAAAGAGTCCCGGAAGATGGACCGTTACACACAGTTTGGCGTAATTGCTGCGAAGGAAGCCCTTCAGGACAGCGGTATAGATATGGAAAAGGAAGATCCGTACCGCTGCGGAACAATCGTATCCAGTGGTATCGGCGGCCTCAAGACCATCTCCGAGGAGCATGCGAGAGGCATGGAGCGCGGATTTGAAAAAATCTCCCCCTTCTTTATTCCGAAGTCCATTTCCAATATGTGTGCCGGTGAAATCGCCATCCATAGCGGGTTTAAGGGCGTTTGCGAGGGTATTGTAACGGCCTGCGCCAGCGGAAACAACTCCATTGGTGAGTCCTTCCGCAAGATTCGCGACGGCTATCAGGAAGTTATGCTCTGCGGTGGTGCCGAGGGCTGCATCTGCGAGCTGGGTATCGGTGGCTTTACCGTTATGCAGGCGCTTTCCACCTCACAGGATCCCAGCCGCGCATCCATCCCCTTTGATAAGGAGAGGGGCGGCTTTGTTATGGCTGAAGGCGCTGCCATCCTGATCCTTGAGGAGCTCGAGCATGCAAAGGCAAGAGGAGCAAAGATTTACGGCGAGGTGATGGGCTACGGCGCAACCTGCGACGCTTATCATATCACGGCACCGGATCCCTCCGGCGAGGCAGCGGCGCGCTGCATGAGAGAAGCTATCGAGGATGGCGGACTTACGACAGACAATATTGATTACATCAATGCGCATGGTACATCTACTCATCTGAATGATGCAGGAGAGACCAAGGCGGTAAAGCTCCTTTTCGGCGAGGATGCCGGGCGGATTATGATGAGCTCCACAAAATCCATGACCGGCCATATGCTCGGGGCGGCAAGCGCCATCGAGGCAATCATCACTACACTTGCGCTGAAGAACGGTTTTGTTCCGGCCACCATTAACTATAAGGTTCCGGATCCGGAGTGCGATCTGGATATTGTACCCAACGAGGGGCGGAATGTACCGATCCGTGCGGCCCTGTCCAATTCTCTTGGCTTCGGCGGTCACAATGCAGCCATCTGCCTGAAGAAGTTCGAAGGCTGATAGTTTAAGAAAAACAGCGGAGGATACGAAAATGGAGCTTGATTCCAATCAGATTCAGAAGATTCTGCCCCATCGGCCGCCTATGCAGCTGGTGGATCGCATTACCGATTTTGAGCCCGGCGTATGGGCGGAGGGCATTAAGTGCGTAACGGTTAATGAGCCCTTCTTTGTGGGGCATTTTCCGGAGTGCCATGTCATGCCCGGTGTGCTGATCATTGAAGCTTTGGCCCAGACAGGGGCGGTGGCCATTCTTTCCAAGGAAGAGAATAAGGGAAAGATTGCATTCTTCGGCGGCATCAAGAATGCGCGTTTCAGAAAGCAGGTTAAACCGGGAGATGTTCTGCATCTCCGGTGTGAGATCACAGCCCAGAAGGGCCCGGTAGGTTTTGGCAAGGCAACAGCAACGGTAGACGGAAAGGTAGCGGCCTCTGCCGAAATCTCCTTCGCTATTGGAGAAGGTGAGAATGCATGAGTAATCCTCTTTCTGAGGTATTTGCCAAATTCAGAGTTCATTATTACAGAGATGTTTTTTCCCGGATCAAGAACCGGGAGCTTTCGCTGTCAACCGTTGAGGTATACTGCGTAGAGACCATCTATGCCCTGGGCAGCCCGACGATCAATGAATTCGCCAATTATCTTCGGATTTCCTCTCCCAACGCCACCTATAAGGTGAACAGTCTTGTGCGGAAGGGGTATATTCGTAAGATCCAGTCCAAACGGGACAAGCGGGAGTATTACCTGGAGGTGACAGACCGGTTTTACCGGTACTGGAATCTGAATGAGCGTTATCTGGATATTGTGGACAGGCGTCTAAAGGATACGCTTACGCCGGAGGAATATACGTTTTTCTGCGGGATTCTGGATAAGATTTCTTCTGACCTTATGCCGGAGACCGGCCTGGATGAGGAATTCCGTTCCGACCCGGATGCAGTGTGACG
>DFHD01000115.1:80603-89559 GCA_002372545.1 Lachnospiraceae bacterium UBA3732
CGGCTATGTTTAATATGTTTTTATACCTGAAAAAACCTGCGGCCGATTGGAGATCATCCAACCGGCCGCAGGTTTTTCACGGGAAATGCTATGCATAAATGATCAAATGCATATCTTTTCCTTATTTCTTTTTGAATACCATTGTCATGCCATCATCGGAAAGAGTGAGCTTTCCGTCGCTGTATGTGGCATTGATGGTAGTGTTTTCGGCAGTCATGGCAACTTTATCACCATCTACCGTATAGGTTCCTGTTGTTGTTTTGTCATCGCTCTTCAGAGTGAAGGTTTTGTCTGACTTCATTTCCAGGCTGAACATGGAGTCGATGTTAATCTCCTGACCGGATGCGGCATACAGATCCTTCAGCTGCTGGGCAGTGTAGGTCTGATCGCCCTCTGTTATGGATTCAAAACTATAAGTGCCTGTTACCTTGTTCTTGCTGCCGCCGCATGCTGTCATGGTGAACATCAGCGCAACGAGCATCACTGCTGCTACGAGTCTCTTTGAAATCTTCATTTTGCATTCTCCTTCTTGATAGAATCTAAAATTGACAAGGTGATTATAAACCATGGTATTCACTATGTCAAGTGAAGCTATGTTGGGTGACGTTGATGCAGGGTTAAAGTATGCCGGCGGCGGGTGAGTGTGTTCCGATAACAGATCTGTATGATGATGACAGGTGTTTTATGAACCGGCGGCAGGTAAGCTTCGCGCGGATGCCGGTCGTTTGCGGGGATATGTGGCTCATTTTGTGATACATATGTGACAAAAGCGGGCAGGTATGGTACAATAACGGATAATGCCGGACGATACGTGTACGGACGAAATGCTGCTAACGGAAAAGGATTGAAATAACGGGGATCGCTGCATATGGATTCAATCTATGGTGAATACCGGGAAACAATGGAATATGTGATGCAGGATATGGAGGCTCGGCTGGCCACCATCAACCGGCGGGTTTTCCGGGAAACGGGAGAGCATATATACGAGCATTTTTCCTGCCGCATCAAGTCAGAGGACAGCATGAGGGAGAAGTGCCGCCGGAAGGGCGTTCCCGAAACACCGGAGAGCGCATTGGCGAAGCTTTCGGATGCCATCGGCATCCGCGTCATCTGCTCCTTTGTGGATGATATCTACAAGCTGGTGGAGGAAATAAGATCCTTCGGCGACTGCACGGTGCTCAGAGAAAAGGATTATATCCGGCATGCCAAGGATAACGGCTACCGGAGCTATCACATGATCCTTGCCGTTCGCGTGCCTTTCCCGGATGTAATGGGCGAGCGGCCCGGCACTTATATGGTGGAGGTGCAGCTTAGAACCATTGCCATGGATACGTGGGCCAGCCTGGAGCACAGGATGAAATACAAGAAGAATATTCCCAGCCAGCAGCTGCTTGTGTCGGAGCTGAAAAGGTGTGCGGATGAACTGGCCTCCTGCGATCTCTCCATGCAGACCATCCGGGATCTGATCCAGGCAGGAGAATGAGATATACAGAGGATATATTGCGATGAAAATATTACTTGCAGAGGATGAAAAGGATCTGTCCCGCGCATTGGTGGCGGTCATGACCCATAAGGGCTATGAGGTGGATCCGGTATATGACGGGCAGGAGGCGGTGGAACATGCGTCCGCCGGAAGCTATGACTGCATGGTTTTTGATATCATGATGCCCCGGAAGGACGGCATTACGGCGCTGAAGGAGCTGAGAGAGGCAGGCGACACCACGCCGGTTCTGATGCTGACCGCCAAGGCGGAGCTGGATGACAGGGTGGCCGGGCTGGACGCCGGCGCCGATGATTATCTGGCCAAGCCCTTTGCCATGACAGAGCTTCTGGCGCGGATCCGTTCCCTTCTCCGCCGTGCGGAGGGCTATACGCCGAGAGAAATGAAATTCGCCGGAATCACGCTGGATATCCAGCAGCTGGAGCTTCGCGCAGAGAATGCTGTCCGGCTGGGCGGCAAGGAAGCAAAGCTCATGGAAATGTTCATGCGGAATGCAGAGAAGGAAATCACCACAGAGGAAATCTTTCAGCATGTATGGAAGGATGAGCCGGAGGCGGATCCCGGCATTGTGTGGGTTTACGTATCCTTCCTGAAGAGCAAGCTGATGTCTATTCAGGGCGGCGTGGAAATTCTGGGAGAACCCGGGGAGAGCTTCCGGCTGGTGAAGGCCGAAGGCTGACGAAGGACTTACATGGAAAGGAGAAGAACATGATCAAAAAATTGAAGCTCAAATTCATTATGATCGCCGGGATGGCTGTGGTCATTGTTCTGTTTCTTGTCCTGGGTCTGGTGAACGGCATCAATTATTATAATAATCTGTATGAAAGTTATCATACGCTGGACGTTATCCTGGATAACGGCGGATTTCTGCCGGCGACTCAGTCAGAGGTCTGGATGCATGACATGACCTTTACGGAGGATTCCCAGTACGAGGAGAGGTATTTTGTTGCCATCATGGATGAGGACGGCGAAGTCATGATGATGGACCTGAAGTTCATTGCATCGCTGGACGAGTCCGAAGCCCTTATGCTGATCAAAAAGCTTTCCGTCAGGAAAAAATATAGGGGCGTGATCCGGATGGACCATAATGTCTTTACCTATATGAAAAGAAAGAATGATGATGGTTCGGTAACAGCGGCGGTCCTGAATTTCACGCCAAGAATGATGGCCAGCAATAATCTCCTGCGCTTTTCGCTCTTTGTCGGTCTGGCCAGTCTGCTTCTTTTCCTTCTGATCATATCCATTGCAGCGCGGAGGGCCATTGAACCGATGGTGAAGAATGTGCAGGCCCAAAAGCAGTTTATCACCAATGCCAGCCATGAGCTGAAGACGCCTCTGGCTGTGATCTCGGCCAATGTGGAGGTGATCGAGATGATGGAGGGAAAGAATGAGTGGACGGAGAGTACGCTGAAACAGGTGAAAAGGATGTCCGAGCTGATTTCCCGGCTGGTGGTGCTTTCCCGGCTTCAGGAAAATGAACAGATTGTTCTGACGGATGTGGATTTTTCTGAGGTGACGGAGGAAGCGGTAAAGGAATATGAAACGGTTATTTCCACAGAAGGAAAAAAGCTGGAAATGAATCTGGAGGAAGGCATCCATGTTCTGGCAGACAGAGCCGGCCTTCGGGAACTGGCTTCCATTCTGACGGATAATGCGGCAAAATACTGCGACGCGGGAGGGACGGTAAGCGTAACCCTTGGGCGAAAGGGAAAAACAGCCTCGCTTGCGGTATCCAATGACTATGCAGATGGCGCCGGCGTGGATTACAGCCGTTTCTTTGAACGCTTTTACCGGGAGGATCAGTCCCATAACAGCAAGAAGGGGGGCTTTGGTATAGGCCTTTCCATGGCGGAATCCATGGCGGCAAAGTTCCGGGGAAGGATCAATGTAAGCTGGAAAGAGGGCATTATTACTTTCCAGATTATCATGCCTTTGGAAAAAATAATCGAAAATAGTGGAAAAAAGTCGTAAATTTTCTATTTATAAGGGAAAAAGGGTTGCCCGGGAGCAGGAAAAAAAGGTATAATGAAATGTACCTTGAAAAGGGATAAAGGGACGAACCCGTAAGAATCCGTCCCTTTACCTTGTGAAGGTTAAAAGTATTGATGATGTAATAGATTATAGGTTATTCTGAAATAATCCGCTACAAGGATTTTGCAATTTATTACAATTATCTTTCGAGTTTTTGACTGGGAGCTGACACTGATCTGTTTTTTGGAACAGTACGGCAGCCCAAATGCCATTTAAGACATGAAGGGAGGCACCATGACACAGATCGAAAGAGAGATAACCCAAGAAGTATTTCAGGAAAAAGAAAGTGAAGAAAAGCATCCGTCCTATGAAAGGGAAAGGGAGTTTTATCAGCTGATTGCCCAGGGAAGGACGGACCAGGTAAAGACGCGCTGGGACAGAGGGCCGAAGGCGTATGCCAAGGTGAGAGGGGTTCTCTCTCCGAATAATCTACGGAATGCCATGTATCATTTTGTTTCCATGACGGCGATCGTGACCCGGTTCTGTATTCAGCACGGACTGGATCAGGCGCTGGCCTATAAGATCAGTGATACATATATCCAGCACGCCGACCGGCTGAAAACGCCGGAGGAGATCCTTTCTCTGCAGAAGGAAATGGTGGTATATTTTTCCGAGTGCATGGCGAAAAACAAGAGTGTAAAGGCGCACTCCAAGCAGATTGCCATTTGCATTGAATATATCAATGCAAACCTTCACAGCAATCTGACCGTTTCCCACCTTGCGGAAAAGGTCAATCTGAACGAAACCTACCTGTCTAAGCTGTTCAAAAAGGAGGTAGGGCAGACGGTGAGCGCGTACATCCGTTCCAAAAAGATCACGGAGGCCTGCTGGCTCCTGCAGTTTACCGATAAACCGAGCCATGTGATCGCGGCCGACCTGTCTTTCTCCTCCCACAGCTACTTTATCAGTACCTTCCGGAGAGTGATGAACATGACGCCGAAGGAGTACCGCAACAAGATCTCACAGATACGGCAGGATAATGAATTATGACAGGTGAGTTAGAACAGATCGCGAAAAACTTTGCCCGTTCCAGAGAGTTTACCGAGCTGATGACCTACTATAACTGCGCCATCATGGAGATCGAGACCAAACTCCGGGTGCTGGATGCCGAGTTTTCCCTGCAATATGACCGTAATCCCTTTGAGTCCATCGAGACCAGGCTGAAAAATCCGGTAAGCATTGTGGAGAAGATGCAGAGCAGGGGACTGGAGCTGACCTGCGCTGCCATGGAACGGCAGATTTTTGATATTGCCGGTATCCGCGTGATCTGCTCTTTTAAAGAGGATATCTATAAGCTCTCGGATCTTCTGGTGCGGCAGGATGATGTTCTGCTGATCTCCCGGAAGGATTATATTGAGAAGCCGAAGCCCAATGGTTACCGCAGCCTGCATATGCTGCTGGATATTCCTATTTTTCTGGCGGAGGGCAAGCGGCATATGAAGGTGGAGGTGCAGTTCCGGACCATTGCGATGGATTTCTGGGCCTCCGTGGATCATAAGCTCCGTTACAAAAAGCATCTGCGGTCTTCGGAGGAGATCATGGAAAAGCTCAGACTGTGCGCCGAGACGCTGGCGGACATGGATGATGAGATGGAAAATATCCGCCGCTCCATTGATTTTGAGAGTTGACAAACAGATAAAACTATTCCATGATATATATGGTAAATTTTGCGGAAACGGAATGACAGGATAAATGAAGTATAAAGGCATTGTTAAAAAGGAAGCCGGCCGGTTTATCCACAGGTACGATGTGCAGTATCTGACGGAGGACGGGCAGGAAAAGAATTATGAGATGATAAGCCGCGACGGCGGGATTGACGGTCTGGAGCGGCTGCATGGGCGCGGCGCGGATGCGGTGGTGCTGATGATGCACAGCCCGGACGGGGAAAAGATCCTGATCAACCGGGAATTCCGGATGGCCGTAGGCGGCTGGGTATATAATTTTCCGGCGGGTCTCATTGACCCGGGGGAAACGCCTGAGGAAGCGGCTGTCCGTGAACTCAGAGAGGAGACAGGACTCAGACTGGTGGAGATCCGGGATCGGATCGGACTGAGTTACAGTGCTGTCGGTTTTTCCAATGAAATGAATGTATGTGTGGTGGGGGTATGCGACGGAGAAATCCGGAAAAGTGATTCATCCTTCGAGGAGATCGAAGCCGGCTGGTACACCCGTGAGGAAGTGAGAAAGCTTCTGAAAACAGAGCGTTTTGCTGCACGTACACAGGCATATTGCTACCTGTGGGCGGGATCGGAGGAGAAGAGATGATCTTATTAGAGACGCAAAAGGAAGAATTTAACCGGCTGCGGGACATCAGAATCTTTGGTAAGGAGACCGGCGAGGAAAAGTTTAACGGTGATATCCTTTATCTGGGACTCGGCGGAATGGGCCGGAAGGTTGTTACGGCGCTGAAAAAGATGCTCCGGGACAGAATCCATCATGAAGATAATATCCACTTTATGATGATCGACTCCGATATCCCCGAGATGGAAGAAACCATTAAAAACAGTATGGATGGCGACGGTCTGAACGCGCTGGAGGTTGCCAGCATATACCGTCCGAATCTGGAGAATATCTTTGAAACCGGCGTGGACGGGCAGCCTGTTCAGGCAACCCTCTGCCGCTGGATGCGGCCCGATTTTCCGCATCTGAACATCGGTACGGACGGGGCAAAGGGAAACCGGCAGATCGGCCGGCTTATGTTCTCCAACGCCTATGAGGATATGCGTCTGATCCTTTTCGAAAAGCTGGATGAGGTGCATAAGAAGTCTGCTACAGGCAGAATGGATGTGATCTTGGTCTGCGGCACCAGCGGCGGAACGGGAAGCGGTATCCTGGGCGATGTGGCCTACAATATCCGCGCCTATGCAAAGTCCAAACGCTGGGAGAATTTCCGGATTGGCGGATGTCTTCTTACTCCGGATGTTCTCTTCGGTAATTCGGATATTGACTCGGATGTTGAAAAGAAACAGCTGATGCTGGCCAATGGCTACGCTACCCTGAAGGAGGTATCCGAATGGATGCGTCTGAAGGATACGGATCAGAATTATGTATTTGAGAGCAATGCCAGAAGGCTCAGCATTAAAGAAAACATTTTCGATTCCTGCATTCTCTGCAGCGGACGGAAGGACGCGCAGGGCTATGTGCCTGAGAATATCATCTGCAGCGATGTGGCGTATTTCCTCACCAAGATGGTGCAGTATAAGTATATCGGCTCCAATGACATCTATGCGGAGGAGGGGCGCCAGCTGCTCAGGGACTTCTTCTTCCGGAAAAGCGAAAAGGGCGGCTTCAAGGTAGCCAATCAGTCGGATTATAAGATTCCCGTGCCGGAGATTGAGAATATCTGTGAGTATGATATCTTCAAGGAGGCTTATGAAAAGCTGCATGAACCGGCTGTCGGCGGAGAGACTGCCGACCGGGATATGCAGGAAACCTTCGGTGAGATCCGGGAATTCCTTTCCGGGCAGGCCGGGGATGATATCAATCTTCCGCTGAACGATCTGATCCGTCCGGGGCAGTTCAGCCGTCCGGCATATAAGGATATCAAGAAGCGAAGGGATACGCTCAGAACCGACCTTCCCAGAAAGCTTTCTGTTTTTGAACAGAACGTTCCTGTGGCTGTAAAAACACTGAAGAATAAGATCAACCAGAATCTTCTGGATCATATTGATAAGTATAAAAAGCTTTATGGCCCGTTCAAGACGATCGATATTATCGGAGCAGCAGGCTTCGGCCACTGCGAGACCGATTCCGGCATGATCCGGGAGCTGATCTCTCTGGAACAGATGATGCAGAATTATCAGCCGGCGGGCAATTTCGAGCGGGTGATCGACTCGATCCAGGATATTGTGGCCAAGCGGTTTTTTGCTTTCCCGGCGGCCAAGAGGGAGACGGAGAACGGTTACTTCGATGCCTCCATCAAGAATGCGCTGGAAAAGGAGCGGACCATGCTCATTACCGGCATGAACGATCAGGATATCTTTGGCGACCTGATCCGTCAGCTCCGGACTATTGCGGAGCAGCTGGAGGAAACCTATATCCAGTTTGATACGGATCTCAGGGATTCTATGAGCATGCTGGATGAAAACGGCCGCCGCATCACCGGATACCTGATGAAGGATGCCAAGCGTTTTGAGTTCCTGCCTGTGGATTATATTACCATTGACCGCGTAGAGCAGATGGAAAAGGGACTGATCCAGATGTACACCAGCCACGAGGCGGATATTGATGCCAGCCGGGTATTCTCCGTTAAGGAGGAGCTGGAGCAGATCTTCAGCAATGCGCTGATCGGACTTGGCGCATATGCACCGGAGAAGCTGATCACGGCAGCCTTTTCCGATCGGGAGCAGACCCTGCAGAACCTGAACATGATGTTTGTTGCTCCCTCCAATGAGGAGCGGAACGAGGTTATGACCCATGCGGCGAAGGCCTTTGTGGAAAGTATGTCGACCAAGAATAAGATGAAACAGCTTTGCCAGCTCAGCGAGAACGGCAAAGCGATGCTGGTCAATAAGCTGTATGTATCGCTTCCGGATGCTATGCCTTACTTCGGTGCGGCGCTGAAGGAAACCATGATGCAGGAACCCTACAATATCCGCGAGCGGCGGATCACCACCAACAGTGGTGAGCTGGTCATGTCGGTGGATGAGATGTACACCGGCGTGGAGGTGGATAACCTGGCGTGTGCACAGGATATGCAGATAGCCTACGGCGTGGTCAGCCAGCTGGCTTACATTGGTCTTTCCACCGGGGATATCCCCCTGACGTAGTACATCGTTCGCAAAATAACCGGACTAATGTGCCGAATGCCTCCCGGATAATGATGCTCGAAATGCTTCGACAGAGTTCAGGCAGTTTTGATACTGATGATGAAAAAAGCGCCTTCGGAGAGTATACCGAAGACGCTTTTTATATGTGCAGGATCTTGCAGCAGATGCTGCAAAAGTATCCGGGAGCGCGTGCATGTTACCGGATCACAAATCCGCCGTCCGGGGCGGCATCCAGCGTAAGGGTGGAGCCGATCCCGATCTTTCCGCCGAGGATCTGTCTGGCCAGGAGCGTTTCCACATGCTTCTGCAGATAGCGCTTCAGCGGCCGTGCACCGAATTCGGGATCGTAGCCTTCATCGATGATCCGGTCTTCAGCTTCGGGCGTTAGCTGCAGCGTGATTTCCTTATCGGCAATCCGGCGGTTCAGATCGGCAACAAGCAGCTTCAGTATTCCTCGGATATTATCCTTTGTCAGAGGCCGGAAGAAGATCCGTTCATCAAGCCGGTTCAGGAACTCCGGCCGGAAGTGCGTTTTCAGCAGCTTCTCAATCTCTTCCTTAACTTCGTCGGAAATATCACCGGTTTCGTTTTCTGCGGCATCCAGAAGAAGAGAGGAGCCCAGATTGGAGGTCATGATGATAATGGTGTTCTTGAA
>DFHD01000039.1 GCA_002372545.1 Lachnospiraceae bacterium UBA3732
CTTGCCCTGGCGAATGTGCAGCTTCACCTGGAGGCAGCATACAGACGGTACTTTGATAAAACGGCGAACCGGTACCCGAGGTTCAAGTCACGCCGTGACAGCAGGCAGAGTTATACGACCAACCTGGTAAACGGGAACATCCGGATCAAGGGAGGGCGGATCCGCCTGCCTAAGGTCGGGCCGGTAAAGATCCGCCTGCACAGGAAAGCGCCGGCGGAATGGAAACTGAAGTCTGTCACGGTGAGCCTGGAAGCGGGCGGGGCGTATTACGTGTCCGTTCTGTATGAGATACCGGAAAGCGAAAACCAAACTGTCCGGGAAGACATACAGGAGGGGGAAGGGCTGCGCATCCTGGGAATTGATTATGCGATGCAGGGGCTGGCGGTATTCAGTGACGGGACCAGGGCGGACTATCCCGGATATTACCGGAAGGGGCAGGAGAAGCTCGGAAGGGAACAGAAGAAACTGTCCCGGTGCAAAAAAGGAAGCCGGAACTATGAGAAGCAGAGGAAGCGGGTCGGGAAGTGCCACAGTAAAGTGAGAAACCAGAGAAAGGATTTCCTGCATAAGCTGAGCCGGGAGATCGCAGACAGCTATGATGCAGTGGCGGTGGAAGACATCGACATGAAGGCGATGAGCCGGGCCATGCATTTTGGAAAGAGCGTCATGGACAATGGCTATGGAACTTTTCGGGAGATGCTTGCATATAAGCTGGAAAGGCAGGGAAAGAAGCTGGTAAAGGCAGGCCGCTTCTATCCGTCGAGCAAACGCTGCAGCTGCTGCGGAATGGTAAAGAAGGAACTGGGACTGGGTGAGCGCATATATATCTGCGAATGTGGGAACCGTATGGACAGGGATGTAAATGCGGCCGTCAACATCCGTGAGGAAGGCCGGCGGATTCTGAGTGCGTAGAGTATCAGGAAAGAAACCCAAGCAAAAAGCCCGTATCCGGGCAGAACAGGATAAACCGCGGGGCACGCGGGGATAGCTTGCGAATGCTCAGCCCATCAGGGCTGTCGAACAAGAAGCCCCCACTTCTTAGCGAAGCGAAAGTGGTGGGAGTATGTCACAGAGAGGGAGGAGCTTGACATCGTGATGGCAGTCTGCAGCGAAGAGATCGTGAAGCAGCTGGGAAATCTGCCAGGACATATCCGGGCGTATTCCTATGTAAACCAGAAGGATATCCTTGAAAAAGCCGACGTGGTGATCTTTCATGGAGGGCTGAATACCCTGCGGGACAGCCTACTGGCCGGTGTGCCTATGATCATCTGCCCCAGGGCTTTTGACCAGGAAGGAAACGCAAAGCGCGTGGAGGAGCTGGGAGCCGGAATCGCTCTTGCCAACAACCGTCCCGAAACGCTGTGGCGGGCAGTCCGGCTGATGCTGTCGGTTCCTTCGTACAGGGAAAACTCTTTCCGCATGGGAGAGACTCTGCGAAAAAGCGGTACTGTAGAAGAAGGGATCCGGTGGATTTTATCGTGTATCGGGACTAAAGACGGCAAAATGCCGGCAGAAGCGGGGGCTGAAGATTGCGTGGAGCAAGCTTGCTCCGGCAGATGAGAGGTTCAGAGCGGCCGTGAATAACAGTTTTCTGACAGTCTCCCGGAGGGGAAACTTGTGCGATGCATCGCTAAGCGGATCTATGAAGAGGAGGGAATCGTATCATGGTGGCAATATGGGGAACTTATCCGGACTTTTTTGAGATATACCGGCTTCTCGATCCGGAAGAAAGGAAGGAGGTCTGCTTTGTGGCTTCCGGTAAAGGACAGCTGGAAAAATACAAAGACCGGTATACCGTCATTGACTTTGAGCAGCTCTCCGCGGGGCATGTTGAAAGACTGATCATTCCTTTATTTGATATGCGCATGGTCAATGATATCGTGTGGGATGTATTTCGCCGTACAGATTTGAAGGCAGATCAGATCTGGATCATGGATTCTGCAGGACTTTTGAGGGAAATCAAAAAATATGGCTCAATTAATGGGATTCTTGGCTGCGGAAAGCTTCCCTATGTTACAGGGCTGGAATATGATGTGATATCCCGCTGCAATCTCAACTGCAGGGGATGCTGCCATTTTTCACCGGTCGCGGAGCCGGAATTTGGAGATCCGGCTGCTTTTCAGAGGGATCTTGCCCGTGCGCATGAGCTGATCGACGAGATCGGTGAGATCCGTCTGGTGGGCGGGGAACCGCTGCTTTGTGATAACCTGACAGAATATATAGAGGCTGCGCATACAATATTTCCGGATTCTAAAATCAACATTTTTACAAACGGCATACGTCTTGGCGGTATAAATGACGATTTAAAGGACTGTATGAAAAAGCATGGTGCAGTATTCAGTGTATCCCTTTATCCGCCGGTGATGGGCTATGTAAAAGGAGTGATCAAAAAGCTTGAGGCAGAAGGGATCGAATTTGCCAGGGACTATATAGTGCCGTATTTCAGCGCTTGGATCAATCCTGCCGGTGATTCGGATCCGGAGGCGTCGGCAGCCTCATGCCTGATTCCTCTTTGCCATGCAATCGATCATGGGAGGATCTACAGGTGCAGTACGGAAAACAAGATCAGGATATTTGAAAAGCATTTTCAGACTGACACGGTTTATCCGGAAGGAGGCCTCGATCTTTATGATGCGTCCCTGACGGCGTCAAAGCTTGCTTCATACCTGCTCTCTCCGGTAGAGATGTGCCGCTTCTGCGGTCCGGCGAGAACGTTTCCCTGGGAACGGGCAGGGAAAAACCCGTCTGCGGAGGACTGGTACGGAAACGGGAGACCGTGAATAGAGCTATTTGTATTATGTAAAGGCGAAAGGCGAAAATAACCGGCAGGACTTGCGGAATAGTCTTAATATAGCTATGATAGCAATATACTGTGAAGCATCCAGGAGAAAGGAGAAGGGGAAAGGCCGGGAAGAAGGCAAGCGTGAAGACGAGCGGCAAGAATCTTATTATAAGGATTGATGATCTTCCTCTTGCGGCAGGCGCGTCGACGATTAACGTCAGTTAAAATAGTACTCCATGTGCGTACTGATTAATATGTGGAATCGAAAGACAAGGGCGTCTTGGAAGTGGTTTGCGGATGCCTTTGTCTTTTTCGTTATACCGGCTTTTTCGGAAGCCGGAAATAATCAAAGGAGTATAACAGCAGAAAGGACACAGATATGGCAAAGATAAATCGGAATTATCTCAGTCTTCCCGGCAGTTATCTTTTTTCCAGGATCGGAGAAAAGATACGCTGCTTTCAGGAGCAGCATCCGGAAGCAGACATCATACGCCTTGGGATCGGAGATGTGACACAGCCGATCGCGCCGGCAATTATCAGCACTTTGCACGATGCGGTGGATGAGATGGGAGATGCGGAAACGTTTCACGGGTATGCGCCGGATCTTGGCTATGAGTTTCTGCGGTCCGCGATAGCGCAAAAGGATTACAGGGAGAGGAACTGTGATATCTCGGCGGAGGAGATCTTTATCTCGGACGGGGCAAAGTGCGACTGCGGCAATATTCAGGAGATCTTTTCCACGGACAACCGGATCGCTGTATGTGACCCGGTCTATCCGGTCTATGTGGATTCCAATGTAATGGCAGGCAGATGCGGGAAATATGACCCTCAGACAGGACGATTTGCCAACGTAATCTATATGCCGTGTACGAAGGAGAACGGTTATGTGCCTCAGCTTCCCGAAGAAGTTCCGGACCTGATATACCTGTGTTTCCCGAACAATCCGACCGGCGCCGTCATGAAAAAGGATAAGCTTCAGGAGTGGGTGGACTATGCGGTGTATCACGGTTCCGTAATCCTGTATGACGCGGCATATGAAGCCTATATCTCGGAGGCGGAGATTCCGCACAGTATCTACGAGTGTGAAGGAGCCAGGAAATGCGCGATTGAATTCAGGTCATTTTCAAAGACGGCGGGATTTACAGGCCTTCGTCTGGGTTTTACGGTGGTTCCGAAAGAACTGGAGGCGGAAGGCACAGCGCTGTGGCCGCTGTGGGCAAGACGGCATGGCACTAAATACAATGGCGCGCCTTATATCATTCAGCGTGCAGGTGAGGCTGTCTATTCCGCGGAGGGAAGACGGCAGGTCCTGAGTCAGGTGGCATACTATATGGAGAATGCGAAGATCATCTACAGCTCTCTGAGGTCGGCAGGCTATGAGGTGTCAGGCGGCGTTAACGCGCCTTATATCTGGCTGCGGACGCCTGGCCGTATGACGAGCTGGGAGTTCTTTGACTATCTGCTGGAGGAGGCAGGCGTTGTCGGAACGCCGGGATCCGGCTTCGGACCCAGCGGAGAGCATTACTTCAGACTGACAGCCTTTGGCGACAGGAAACGTACAATAGAGGCAGTGGAGCGGATAGGCAGACTTTAGGGAGCCTGTCAGGCTGAGGAGAAGGCGGAAAAGGTCGACAGCGTGATGGAGGAGATCCGGAATGCGCCATGGGCAGGCCGGATCCGTATTCATGTGGACGAGAGGAATGTACCGGAGGGCTACCGCTGCATCAGGATCTTCCCTGCACAGGCCACTAAGGAACGGATGCTTGCAAAACTGCAGGAAATGGTGGGCGCAAAAAGAACCGTGACATTTGGAAGCTACCGGGGCAGATATGATGTCTATATTGAAGACGCGGACAAGGATGTGATGGTCAAGGAGCTGAAGAAAGAGTTTGAGCCGGTCAGCCCGGACGGATGGAAAAACGTGTTCAGACTGGATCACATGATGTAAAGGTCAACATCATCATACTTATAGAAATCAGGCTCTGCGTCTGGTAAAATATGATATAAAGTTCAAAAGCCCTGAAGTAAGTGACCGGGAATCCTGAACACCGGCAGGCATGAATCGGCTGCCGGCGGGAGATCATAGCATGAAAAAGACTTATATCATAATTGTCAACGTGATCATCATGGCAGCCATATTGACCTTCGTTGTTTTCTATTCCAGCTTTGAAAGCCGGGACTCATTCCAGAGACAGGTAGAGCATTTTGAAGACACAACGGTCAACATGGAGCGTGTGACGGAGAACTATCTGGAAGGCGAGCAGCAGATCTGCGATGTATGGGCGCGCTATATCAATAACAAGGCTATGACGATGGAAGAGGCAGCCGATTATATCCGGTCCTCGCATGTGATTGAGAACACTTCGGCGCATCTGATTTTCCCTGATACACTCACGGGCCTTTCCACACGGCCGAAGCAGGGTACGGCCGATGACTATGCTGTTTCATACGAACGGATAGAACTCCTGGACAGCGTGGACTGGATCGATGAAATCGGGAAGTCGATAAACGTAACCCGTGCTTATACCAACCCGATGAATGGTCAGCAGTCACTGGCCTTCTGCAACAAGGTTGTGCTGCGTGATCCGGATAGCGGAGCTTTGGCGGACGCGGTTCTGCTGCGGGTCATACCCATCTCTGATCTGGAACAGAAATGGGTTTTTCCGCAGACAGAGCTTATGAACGCTGAGCTCGCCATGATCGACGCTGACGGTGATTATATCATTAAAGGATACAGCTTTAAGAACTCCAGTTTTTTTGAATTCTACAAGTCTTATAATTCTACGAATCCCGAATCGTCAGCTGAACTGTTTGACAGGATTACTTCATCGACGGGCTCCGCCCGCATACACAACTCTCACAGTCAGGAGTGTATACTTGCCTTTACCCCTGTCCAGGCTACTGCCGGATGGACACTGCTTAGTCTCGTGCCGGCTGAGGATCTCATTGTAGATACAGAAAACTGGCTGCTGATAGGGGTCGTTTTCGCAGGCCTGCTGGTTCTGTTCATCTGGGATCTGTTCTATATGCTTTACTTCAACAAGCGCCTTCAGATCACGGCCAGGGAAGCGGAGTCCGCCAATAAGGCCAAGACAGACTTTCTTTCCACCATGTCACATGACATCCGCAC
>DFHD01000035.1 GCA_002372545.1 Lachnospiraceae bacterium UBA3732
AAGAGTCATGGACTCCAATGATATTGAGCGGGAGAGAGGGATTACCATCCTGTCCAAGAATACTGCCGTAACCTATGGAAAGACCAAGATCAATATTATCGATACTCCCGGCCATGCGGATTTCGGCGGAGAGGTAGAGCGCGTGCTGAAAATGGTGGATGGCGTGATCCTGGTGGTGGATGCCTTTGAGGGTCCCATGCCCCAGACGCGTTTTGTTCTCCAGAAGGCACTGCAGCTGGATCTTGCCGTGATCGTCTGCATCAATAAGATCGACAGGCCGGATGCAAGACCGGATGATGTAGTGGATGAGGTTCTGGAGCTTCTGATGGATCTGGATGCTACGGATGCGCAGCTCGACTGCCCCTTCGTTTATGCATCGGCCAGAGAGGGCGTATGCTCTTATTCCTCCGATGAGCCGGGAACAGACATGAAGCCGCTTTTCGAGACAATCCTGAAGCATATTCCTGCTCCCGAGGGAGATCCGGAGGAGGGTCTGCAGGTACTGATCAGCACCATTGATTATAATGAATATACCGGCCGTATCGGCGTTGGCAAGATTGAAAACGGTACGATCAAGGTGAACCAGGAAGCCGTGATCGTGAACCATCATAATCCGGACCGGAAGGAAAAAGTCAAGATCACCAAGCTTTATGAGTTTGACGGCCTTTCCAAGGTGGATGTGACCGACGCAACAGTAGGTTCCATCGTGGCTATTTCCGGCGTGGCCGACCTCATGATCGGCGATACCATCTGTTCGCCGGATGCGCCGGCAGCGCTTCCCTTCCAGAAGATCACCGAGCCGACGATCGCCATGAATTTCATGGTCAATGATTCGCCTCTGGCCGGCAAGGAAGGCAAGTTTGTTACCTCCCGTCAGCTTCGCGACAGACTGTTCCGAGAGCTGAATACGGATGTATCGCTCCGTGTTGAAGAAACGGAATCCACAGACTGCTTCAAGGTCAGCGGCCGCGGCGAGCTGCATCTTTCCGTGCTTGTTGAGAATATGCGCCGTGAGGGCTATGAATTCGCCTGCAGTAAGGCGGAGGTTATTTATAAGAAAAATGAGAGGGACCAGGTTCTGGAACCCTTTGAGATTGCCATGATCGATGTGCCGGATGAGTTTTCCGGAACCGTTATCAATATGCTCAGCATGAGAAAAGGCGAGCTTTCCGGCATGGCGCCCGGAGACGCCGGGATTACCCGTCTGGAGTTCCGGATCCCCGCAAGAGGACTGATTGGTTTCCGCGGCGAATTTATGACAGCTACCAAGGGGAACGGCGTGATGAATACCTCCTTTGATGGCTATGATCTGTACAAAGGAGATATGTCCTACCGCCAGAATGGCAGCCTGATCGCCTTCGAGGCAGGTACTTCGATCACCTACGGTCTCTTTAATGCGCAGGAGAGAGGAACGCTCTTTATCGGCCCCGGCGTTGAGGTTTACAGCGGTATGGTGGTAGGTGAGACCGGAAGGGCAGAGGACATCGAGGTCAACATCTGCAAGACCAAGCATCTGACCAATACCCGTTCCTCCGGCTCTGACGAGGCGCTTAAACTCGTTCCGCCGAAGAAGATGAGTCTGGAGCAGTATCTGGACTTTCTGGATACGGATGAGCTTCTGGAGGTAACGCCGAAGAATCTCCGCATCCGCAAGAAGATTCTGGATTCCCGGATGAGACTGAGAGAAAACCGGAGAAATAAAGACTGATCCGGAGATTGATCCGGTATGGCGAAAAGGATGATGATAAGAGGTGGAATATGGCTCAGCTTTGGGGAGGGCGGTTCACAAAGGAAACCGACCAGGCAGTTTATGATTTTAATGCATCGATCTTATTCGATCAGAAGCTTTTGCGGCAGGACATAGCCGGAAGCACCGCGCATGCGAAGATGCTGGGGGCCTGCGGCATTCTTACCGCTGAGGAGACAGAGGCTATCGTGAATGGACTCGCGGACATTTTACATGATGTGGAGTCCGGAACGCTTGAAATCTCCAGCAGATTTGAGGATGTTCACAGCTTTGTGGAGGCGACACTCACCGAAAGGATCGGCGAGCCGGGAAAAAAGCTGCACACCGGACGGAGCAGAAACGATCAGGTGGCGCTGGATATGCGGCTTTACTGCCGGGATGCGGCGGATGAGATAAAGGAACTGCTTTTGGAACTTCTCAGGGCAATCCACAACCGGATGAAGGAGACCACGGAGGTATTCATGCCCGGCTTTACGCATTTGCAGAAGGCTCAGCCGGTCACCTTTGCCCATCATATCGGTGCATATTTCGAAATGTTCCGCAGAGATTACGGAAGGATCCTGGACCTTCGGGCGAGGATGAATGAGTGTCCCCTCGGCGCGGGCGCTCTGGCAGGAACGACCTATCCCCTGGACAGGGAGATGACGGCTTCCCTTCTCGGATTTGACTGCCCTACAAGAAACAGTATGGATTCCGTATCTGACAGGGATTATGTGATCGAACTGCTTTCGGCACTGGCGCTGATCCATATGCATCTTTCCCGTTTTTCAGAGGAGATCATTCTCTGGAATTCCAACGAATACCGCTTTATTGAAATGGACGATGGCTTTTCCACCGGCTCATCCATTATGCCGCAGAAGAAGAATCCGGACATTGCGGAGCTTGTGCGGGGGAAGACAGGAAGAGTTTACGGTGCACTGATGTCCATGCTGACCACGATGAAGGGTATCCCCCTGGCCTACAATAAGGATATGCAGGAGGATAAGGAGCTGACCTTTGATGCCATCGAGACGACAAAGGCGTGTCTTCCTCTCTTTACCGGAATGTTTGAAACCATGAAGCTTAACCCGGAGGTTATGAAGCGCAGCGCGATGCTTGGCTTTACCAATGCGACGGATGCGGCGGATTATCTGGTTCGAAAGGGCGTGCCCTTCCGGGATGCCCATGGTGTGATCGGGCGATTGGTGCTGTATTGCATCGATAAGGGATGTGCGATCGAGGATCTTTCCCTGGAGGAATTAAAGAGGATCAGTCCGGTTTTTGAAGATGATCTTTACGATGCGATTTCTCTGGAAACCTGCGTGGAAAAACGGAACACCATCGGCGCGCCGGGAAAAACGGCGATGCAGAAGGTGATCGAAGAAAATGAGGCTTTTCTCAGCGCATGCGAAAAATAATCTGGGAAAGGGCGGCTCGAAGAAAACAGACGAGCTGAATGACGTGTGAATAGTGTTGAATAAACCAGTGAATAAATGATTAAAATCTGCCGGGGCTGTATCATCCGGCAGATTTATTTTCAAGGATTTCTATGAAGCGCCGTCAAAAGGGAAACGGGCCTATCTTACCCAGTAACGAAATTCTTCGTCGCCAAGGCGTATGTAATCGTCGTTCTTCAGGATGATCTCCACACCGGGCTGCAGGAGTTTGCCGTTGATGAAGGTGTGGTTGGTGGAGTCGTTGTCCCGGATGTAGCATTCACCGTTGCTGATGCGGAGGATCGCATGCTTCCGGCTAACCTTCCTGTTGCCTTCGATCGTGAAGTCACAGTCTGCTGACTTGCCGATCAAGAATTCCTTCTTGAGGATGGGAACCAGTTCGTTTGTCTTGATCCGGATCACGTAGGGCACCGGGTTGTTATAGTTCTGGGATGTAGCCAGAACGGTGGTCTGCTGCATATTGGACTCAGCATCGGCCTGCTCATCTTTTTCGATGGATTCCTGCTCCAGGGAAAGGATGTAATGATAGAACTCGGGAAGGTTGAACATCAGCTTGGAATCCAGATATTTCAGAATGCTGTCTACGCATTCCACGCATTCCATATTGGCGAAGCGGACCTTCCGGATAAAATTCTGGATAAACTCTGTTACATTGCAGTCTGCAAATTTTTTGTTCACAGGCATATAGATCAGCTGGATATCCATATTGGAAAGCTCGATGTACATATAATGCACATTCAGAAGGAGCTTGTTGAAGGACATATGGTTCTCTTCAAAATAGATCAGCTGATTCAGGATATTGGACAGAATAGAAAGAAATTCCCCCTTGTAGAGCTGCTTTCTGAGAAACTGCTCCAGAGGAAGCGTTGCGGGAACCTTAAACTGGAGGGCGCGGACGCCGTCGATTGCCACGATCTGGCAGGTTGTGCGGTTTCCCACAAATTCATAATTAAACATAGTCATCTCAAACTGGTCAACGGGAACATCTTCCTCCAGCTTGAAATTGATCGTAAATTCATCATAGCTTTTTTCGGTATCTGCCATAAAAAAACACCCCTTCAAAGTATTCTGGTTTCCCCTGTACATATTATAAATGGTTTCCGCTGTTTAATCAATCCCGTAATAAAAAAATTCTGTTAAGAATTCCACCTTTGTGTTATACTCTCTCTTATGAGAAGAGAAAGATCCATTATTCCATATATCCTGATTTTGACCCTGGGGCTGATTTTTGTACTTTTTATGTACCTTCTGGCCGCCGGGTTTCATCCTGTGCGTTTTGTGAAGGGCGGGCTTCATGCCGAGGATAATATTGAGGATGTGGCAGACCGGGTAACGGAAGCACTTCAGGCCGGCTATGACGGGGAAATTCAGGTTTACATAAAGAGTGTTCCGGCGAAGGATATCCGGCACCTGAACTACCTCATCGATACCATGAAGGGAAATATATCGGAGTATAAGGCTTCGGCTCCGTTTTTAGGGGTCAGGCTCTACACCTTCTACGTGGAGCGTGCGGATTCCCTCTTTGTGTATGAGGCTATTACGGAGGGAAAAGAGATTCCTCCGGAGCGTTTCAAGGCAAAGACACTGAAGAGCAGAGTGGAGGGTATTCTCAAATACCAGATTAGGGAGGGAATGTCCGACTATCAGAAGGAGCTGGCGCTTCATGATTATCTGGTCGGGCACTGCACCTATGGCTTCGGCTCCGAGGAGGATCAGAATGAATATACAGCCTACGGTGCGCTGGTGGATGGCGTGGCGGTCTGCAGCGGATATGCGGCTGCCATGAATCTCCTTCTTTCCTGTGCCGGCGTGGAGAATGAATTTGTCGTGGGCACGGCCACATCCGAGGGTGAAAACGGAAGTGAAACGGAGAACCATGCCTGGAATCTGGTGCATATCGGAAATAACTGGTATCATCTGGATGCCACCTGGGATGATCCGCTGGGAGAGAAAGAAATTCTTTCGCATGAGTTCTTTAACCTTTCGGATGAGGTGATCCGAAAGGACCACAGCTGGGACACGAATAAAACGGAAAGCTGCCTTTCCATGGATGATAATTATTTTGTCCGCCAGGGGCTTTATTACAGGAACCAGACTGAGCTGGAGATGGGCGTATCCGGAATCCTTTCCCGGGGATATATGACTGTGGAATGCGTTGCGGCCGGGATGAACGTGACAGATTCCAGTATGCAGTTCGTGTTCGGCGTGCAGGGCGTGTTCAGCCTGCGGTATTCGGCCTCCGGTTATATTCCCTATAATCTGATCCGTCTGGAGGCAAATCAATAAATTTTACGGAAAATCGGCAGTGTTTTGAAGTTTGCCGCTGGCTTTTGTACATTTTTTCTTGAAAAACCGCATTTTTGGGGGTTTTCAAGCGGGAATTTTGTGAATAATTAATTATGAAAATTGTTGATTTTTCACAAAGGACGTGTTAATATAATTGTAACAATTATTTCATAAATAAAAAAACCGTCCTTTCAAAAATCCCGGCTTAAACACCGGGATTTTTGCACGGACAAAAAGACGACAAAGAAAGAAGGTTGAATTAAAATGGCAGTAAAAGAAGGCAGTTTAAGTATCAACAGTGAGAACATTTTTCCCATCATCAAGAAGTGGCTCTACTCGGATCATGATATCTTTATCCGTGAGCTGATCTCCAATGGTGTGGATGCCATTACCAAGCTGAAACAGCTTTCCTCTCTGGGCGAGGCGGAGATTCCCGAGGGCGAAAAATTCCGCGTGGACGTGCTGGTCTCTCCCGAAGAGAAAACCCTGACTTTTGTAGATAATGGTATAGGCATGACCTATGACGAGGTTGAAAAGTATATTAATCAGATCGCCTTTTCCGGCGCACAGGAATTTCTGGAAAAATACAAGGATAAGGATCAGGCCGAGCAGATCATCGGTCATTTCGGACTGGGCTTTTATTCCGCCTTTATGGTATCGGATAAGGTTGTGATCGAGACAAAGTCTTACAGGGAGGACGCTGCACCGGTGCTCTGGACCTGTGAGGGCGGCACCACCTATGCAATGGAGGAGGGCACCTACAATACCCGCGGCACCCGGATCACGCTTTATCTGGCAGAGGATTCCCTGGAATTCTCCAATGAGATGCGCGTAAGGGATGTGATCACCAAATACTGCGCCTTCATGCCTGTAGAGATTTATCTGACCAACGAGGACAAGGCAAGAGAGGCGGCAAAGGAGACCGTCGTTCAGGATAAGAAGCAGGAGGAGGATGACCTGGTCGGCGATGCTCCCGAGGCAAAGGCTGAGGAAGCTTCCGGTGAGAAAAAAGAAGAGAAGAAAGAAGAGAAGAAAGAAGAAGAGCCGCTTAACGACATTCATCCGCTTTGGACAAGAAACCCCTCCGAGGTTACGGACGAGGAGTATAAGGATTTCTTCCAGCATGTATTTCTGGATTTCAAGGAGCCTCTTTTCTGGATCCACCTCAATATGGACTATCCCTTCCGGCTGAAGGGCATCCTTTACTTCCCGAGGATCAATCCCAATGTAGATCCCTTCGAGGGCAAGGTGAAGCTGTTCAATAACCAGGTATTTGTTGCGGATAACATCAAAGAGGTCATCCCGGAATTCCTTCTGACATTGAAGGGCGTTATCGACTGCCCGGATCTTCCGCTGAATGTATCCCGGAGCGCGCTGCAAAACGACGGCTTTGTGAAGAAAATCTCCGAGTATATTACCAAGAAGGTGGCAGATAAGCTCACCGGAATGTATAAGACGGATAAAGAAAAGTATGAGAGCCTTTGGGAGGATCTTTCTCCCTTCGTAAAGTTCGGCTGCCTGAAGGATCCGAAGTTCGAGGAAAAGATGCATGACTTCATGATTTATAAGGATATCGAAGGCAAATTCCTTACTCTGCCCGAATATCTGGAAGCGGCGAAGGAAAAGCATGAAAATACGGTTTATTATATTTCCGATGCCGAGCTGCAGGCCAGCTATATTGACATGTTCAGGAAGGAGGGGATGGATGCCCTCTACATGACGCATAATATCGATAATCCCTTTATCTCTACCATGGAGATGAAGAATGAAAATGTGAAGTTCCTGCGGATCGATGCGGATCTTTCCGCCAATATGCAGGATGAAGAGGTTTCCGAAGAGGAGGCAAAGAGCGCTTCCGAAAAGCTTCTTCCGCTGATGCAGAAGGCATCGGGAAATGATAAGATTAAGCTGGAGATCAAGAAGCTGAAGGATGAAGAAAAGCCGGCGCTTCTTCTGGTTTCCGAGCAGGAACGCAGAATGGCGGAGATGATGAAGGCCTACAGCTTTGGCGGAGATGTTTCGGATTATGCAAAGAATGCGCAGACCCTGGTCATGAACCTGCGCAGCTCTCTTGTGCAGTACCTTATGGAGCATGCGGAGGATGAGGCTGCCCTTCCTGTAGCGGAAGAGATCTTTGATCTTGCCATGCTGGCGAACCAGCCCCTTTCGGCTGAGAGGCTTACTGCGTTTATTTCCCGCACGGGCAAACTGCTGGGAGAGAGCATCTTACCGACAGCGTAAGACCGGGCGGCGAAGAGTTCCGCCGGAACGGACCGCCGGAAGATGACCGGCGAAAAATAAGCCGTCAGAAGATGAACCGGCCGGAAAACAGAAAAGTGGATCCTATGTAAAGCTTACGGTTGAGCTTTCCATCTAAATATGGTACAATAAACAGAATAATGGGTAAAAATCCACAAATTCTTGCGTCAGCAATGGTCTGAAAAACAATAAAGAGGAAAAAAGGCATGAAAATCTATAACACCATGTCCCGGAGAAAAGAGGAATTTGTTCCCATCCAGCCGGGTAAAGTAGGGATATATGTATGCGGCCCCACGGTATATGATCTTATTCATATCGGAAACGCCAGACCGATGATCGTTTTTGATACCCTTCGGCGGTATCTGACCCACCGCGGTTATGAGGTGAATTACGTTTCCAATTTCACGGACGTGGATGATAAGATCATAAAGAGAGCCAATGAGGAGGGTGTTTCCGCGGATGAAATATCCGAAAAGTACATTGCGGAGTGCAGGAAGGATATGGAATCGCTGAATGTTCTTCCGGCTACCGTGCATCCTCAGGCCACAAAGGAAATCCCGGATATGATCGGCCTGGTCGAAAAGCTGATCGGGGGTGGCCATGCCTATGAAAAGAATGGTACGGTATATTTCCGTACCAGAAGCTTTCCGGGATACGGTAAGCTTTCCCATAAGAATATAGATGAGCTGGAGTCCGGTCACCGGGATGAGGCGCATCAGCTGAAGGTCAGCGGGGAGTCCGAAAAGGAGGACCCGCTTGATTTCGTGCTGTGGAAGCCGAAGAAGGAGGGGGAACCCTTCTGGAAATCCCCCTGGAGCGAGGGGCGTCCGGGCTGGCATCTGGAGTGCTCCTGCATGTCCGCAAAGTATATCGGCGGAACCCTGGATATCCATGCCGGTGGAGAGGATCTGGTCTTTCCCCATCATGAGAATGAGATCGCACAGAGTGAAGCGGCAAACGGACAGCCCTTTGCCAATTACTGGATGCATAATGCATTCCTGAAGATCAATGGCGAGAAGATGGCGAAATCCCTGGGGAATTTCTTTACCGTCCGGGATATCACCGCACAGGTGGATCCCATGATCGTCCGGTTTTTCATGCTTTCCGTGCATTACCGGAGAGCGCTGAATTTTTCCCAGGAGCTGGTTCAGGATGCGGGGACAAGCCTGGAGAGGATCCGGAACTGCTACGATAAGCTTAAGGAAAAAGCAGGGACGGGAACCCCGCTCGGGGAGGAAGAGGAAGAAAAGAAGAAGGAAGCAGACATTCTTCTGGAGAAGTTTGATGCGGCAATGGACGACGACCTGAATACAGCGGATGCCATTTCTGCTGTGTTTGAATTTGTAAGAACGGTAAATGCGTTCCTTGCGGCAGGAATCTCCGGTGAACTCGCCGGGATATTCCTGAAGGCTCTTTCCACCGTAATGGAGGATGTGCTTGGCGTTAAGCTCGCAAGAGAAGCGGGCCTTCTGGATGAAGAGGTAGAGCAGCTCATCACAGAGCGGACAGAGGCGAGGAAGGCGAAGAATTTTGCCAGAGCGGACGAAATCCGCCAGCTTCTTCTGGAGAAGGGCATTGTGTTGGAAGATACGAGAGAAGGCGTGAAGTGGAAAAGAACGTAAGCGCAGCCATGACTGAGGAAGATGTGCTCCGGGACTATTCCGGCGCAGCCCTTGCCTATCTGGGAGACGGAGTAATGGAGCTCCTGGTGCGGGAAAGGTTCCTGAAAAAAGGAAATATGCAGGCGGAAAAGTACCACAGGAATGTAACGGCTGTGGTGAACGCCAGAAGCCAGGCGGCAGCCGTGGAGCAGCTCATGGACCGGCTTACGGAAAAGGAAAAGGATGCATACCGGAGGGGCAGGAATGCTTCGGTTCATACCCGGGCAAAGAGCGCCACTCTGGGAGAGTATAAGAAAGCCACGGGCCTGGAAGCCCTTTTTGGTTTTCTGTATCTGACTGGACAGAGGGCACGAATGGACAGTCTTTTGGATGAGATCATGGGAGGCAGCGGAGAATCAAATGAGTTATGAAATATTCGGAAATGAAATGACGGAGCTTCATCCTACCTCCAGTACGGTGCGCCAGGCAAGGCAGGATGAGTCTGAAGGAGTACCGGCTCCCTCGGCGCTGATCGAAGGGAAAAATGCGGTGCTCGAGGCGCTTCGCGCAGGCAAGACTTTGGATAAGCTGTTTATTCAGGATGGTATGCGCGACAATACCGTATCCCAGATCCTGGCGAAGGTGAAGGGGAGCAGTACGGTGGTATCCTTTGTGAAAAAGCAGCGTCTGGACCAGATGTCGGAAACCGGTGCGCACCAGGGAATCATTGCCCAGAGTGCGGCGGGAGAGTATGCGACTCTTGAGGATGCCCTTCTTCTTGCGGAAAAGAAAAAGGAACCGCCCTTTTTGATCCTTTTGGATGAAATTGAGGATCCCCATAATCTGGGAGCAATCATCCGGACGGCCAATGTGGTAGGCGCCCACGGCGTTGTGATCCCCCGGCACAGAGCGGCCGGACTTACGGCTGCGGCTGTGAAGGCCTCCGCCGGAGCGGTGCATTTTACGCCGGTGATCAAGGTGAACAATCTGAAGAAAACCATGGATGAGCTGAAAAAGCAGGGCTTCTGGTTTGCCTGCGCGGATATGGAGGGCGAGTCCATGTATAAAACCGACCTGACCGGGCCGATGGGACTGGTTGTGGGCAATGAAGGCAGCGGCGTTTCCCGGCTGGTAAAGGAAGCCTGCGACTATGTGGTCTCCATTCCCATGTTCGGAGATATTTCCTCACTGAATGCCTCTGTGGCGGCCGGTATTCTCAGCTATGAGATCCGCAGACAGAGAATGCAGAAGAGACCGGCAAACTGATTTCATTTATGCCGGAGGTAATTCATGGAAGATGAAGAGATCATACTGCGGATCCGGGAAAGGGGACAGGATGAGGCTGCCCTGACGGAGGAGCTGATCAAAAAGTATATTCCCCTGGTGAACCGGGAGATCCGGTTTCTGTTCCTTGCGGGAGCGGAAGCGGATGACCTTGCCCAGGAGGGGATGATCGGGCTCTACCGGGCAATCTGTTCCTACCGGCCCGGAGGAGAAAGCCGTTTTATCACTTTTGCGACTACCTGTATCCGCAATTGTCTTCGGGATGCGATCAAAGCTGCCGGCCGGCTGAAAAATCAGCCCCTCAACAGCTTTATTTCTCTTTCCGGAACAGATGATACGGAAGCGGAGCTTGCCCTTTCCGAGATGATCGGCGGGCCGGATACGGAAAATCCGGAAGCAATCTGCCTTCGCCGGGAGGAAAGGGCGGATCTGGAAAAGGAAATGGAGCGGATCCTCAGTCCAATGGAAAAGCAAACGGCTGCCCTTTATCTGGAAGGTATTTCGCGGAAAAGTATCGCAGAGCAGCTCGGAAAAGATGAAAAGGCAGTCAGCAACGCTCTGTCCCGCATAAGGAAGAAGCTTTCAGCTTATATGGAAGCGAGAAGCTGAACATGTGCAGTAAAGAGAATAAAAAGAGAATGAAAAGAAAAAAACCTGCAGAACCTGCAGGTTTCTCTAAGAGCCACCAAGCGGAATCGAACCGCCGACCTCATCATTACCGATGATGCGCTCTACCGACTGAGCTATAGTGGCATGTCACACAAACGCTATAATAATAAAAAAACGCGGCTTTGTCAATAAGGAAAAAGGAAGATATATGAAAAAAATCATCAGTTTACTCCTGATATCCGCCATACTGCTCTCCGGAATCCTGTGGACCGGAGGGATTTCCCGTGCTGCCGAACAGCCCGGCAGGGTGCGTCCGGGTGTATCCATGCTGCGTGTCAGGGAGACTCCCGGCGGAAATGTTATGACCGACGGCAGCGGAAATACGATCTATGTGGACGGAGGAACGCCGGTAACGATACTGGATACGACAAATTCCTCCTGGTATAAGGTGACATTTTCCTATAACGGAAGCCAGATCACCGGATATATGTCCTCCTCCTATCTGGAGATCACGGGAGGAAGCCAGGGGCAGGATACGACAGTGTCCTCCGATGATTTTGAAGCCTATCTTTCCGGACAGGGCTTCCCGGAAAGCTACAAGCCCTATCTCAGGGAGCTTCATGAAATGCATCCTGCCTGGGTATTTCAGAGCGTGCAGACCGGTATTGACTGGAGCACCCTGATGGAGAACGAGAAGAGTAAGCCGGGACAGGTAAAAAATATGGTGCTGGGTACTTCCTATGCGCCCCATTACAACTGGCGTTCCACCACCGTGGGGTATGATGCGGCAACCAATACCTGGTATCCCTATGACGGAGACAGCTGGTTTGCAGTATCGGATGATCTTCTGGCTTACTATATGGATCCCAGAACCTATCTGTATCAGAATTATATTTTCTGCTTTGAGGCGCTTTCCTATCAGGATGGCATGCAGAACCAGAACGGTGTGGAATCCATTCTGAAAGGGACCTTTATGGAGCAATCCACTCCTCCGGGTGAATCCAGAACCTATTCGGACATCCTGATGGAGGCAGGCCGTACCTACGGCGTAAGTCCCTATCATCTTGCTGCCCGCATCAAGCAGGAGCAGGGAGCGGATATGGGAATCTGTGCTTCCGGAAACAGCCAGACCTATCCGGGCATATTCAACCATTTTAATATCGGTGCCTATGATTCATCTAATCCGGCTCTTCTGGGATTGAAATATGCAGCGGCCTCCGGCAGCTATGGCAGGCCATGGAATTCTGCGTATAAATCCCTGATGGGAGGTGCGGAGTACCTTTCCTCCTCCTTTATCAGTGAGGGACAGGATACGCTGTACACACAGAAGTTTAATGTGACCAATTCCGATTGCCTGTTCTGGCATCAGTATATGTCCAATGTGCAGGCACCGGCCTATGAGGGAAATTATCAGTACCAGGCCTATGCGGAAAACGGGCTTCTGGATTCCACCATCGTATTTAAGATTCCGGTTTATCTGAACATGCCGGAATATGCAGTGGATAAGCCGGCGGATTCCGGTAATCCCAACTGCAGCCTGAAGAGTCTGTCCATTGCCGGATATTCTCTTACGCCCAGCTTCCATTATGCGACATCAAACTATTCGCTTATCGTACCCAAGGGAACGGATTCCATCACCGTCAGCGCGGAGGCGGCCTCGGGCTCGGCCTCTGTCAGCGGAACAGGAAAGATCAGTCTGGATACCGGAACCAATACTGTGCGGGTAACCGTAACGGCGCAAAACGGCAGCCAGTCCAGTTATGTGATCACGGTTGTTCGTGAGGGTGGAAGCACCCCGAAGAAGGAAAACATACATCGGGGAGACCTGGATGGTAACGGTTCCATCGGTGCGATCGATATTGTTAAGATCCAGAGACTGATCGTAGGTCTGGATACACTTACCGATGAAAACAAAAAGCTGGCTGACGTGAACGGAGATGGCGCGGTAACTACCATTGACGTCGTTATGGTTCAGCGGCATATCGTCGGCATAGAAAAGATCACCTGGTAATCCGGCTGGAAATCATCCGGTGATCCGGTAAATGATCACCTGGTGATCCGGCAAAAGATCATCCGGTGAGTTGGTAAAATAGGAGGAAAAAAACAGAATGTTTCGAACGCGAAGAAAAATCCTGAGTATACTGATCGTCATGATCCTTGTGATGATCGGCGTCGGAAGCATGAGCCGGCCGGTTCTTGCGGAGGATGCAAACGTGGTGATCTGGTTTTCGTCGGATTCCGTCAGCAAGGGTGATTCGGTATCGGTCGTGGTTGATGTATCCGGCGATGCCATCTCCGCCATGACCATGGATGTTTCCTATTCCAGTGATATTCTGGAATTTACGGGCGCCAGCGGAATGGCCAACGGCGGAGGGGGAAATGTGCGGGTCAGCTTTACCGGTCCCGGCAGCATTACCCTGAATTTTACTGCAGTGGCAAATGGAACGGCGTATATATCCACCAGCGGCGGAGAGTGCTATGATATCAATCTGAATCCGCTCTCGGTTGCTGATGCCAGCGCCAGTCTGACCGTCAGCACGCCGGAAGCGACAACGGAAAAGAAAACGGAAGCTAATAAAAAGGATGATCCCAGCAACGAGAATACGGAAGAAAAGAAGGACGACCGTTCCAGCAACTGTTCGCTGGCTTCGCTTTCGGTTTCTCCCGGAAATCTTTCTCCCGCATTCTCCGGCGATAATACATCCTACTATGTAGAAGTGGATAAGGATACTTCTTCGCTCATCGTCAGTGCAACACCGGAGGACAGCAAGGCGGAAACCTACGTGACCGGCGCCGAATCGCTTCAGCCCGGGCTGAACACGGTTAAGGTTAATGTAACAGCAGAAAACGGGGCTGTGCGGGTATATACCATTACCGTACAGTGCGGAGACGAAAAGGATCCCTATCAGGTTGTGATTGATGGTGCGACCTGGACTATCGAGCGCTCTCTGGATATTGAGGCGCCGGAGGGCTTTACCGCCGGAAAGACAAACTTTAAGGGCGAGGAGATCGATTGCCTCGTTTCCCCCAGCGGAAAGATCACTATTCTGCCTCTCTCCAATGAAGAAGAGACAGCCTGGTTCATTTTCGATGCAAAGAATACGAAGTTTACTCCCTATGTGGAATATTCCGCAGCCTTTGCCCGGTTCCTGATCCTCGAACCGGGAGACGGGGTCAAGGTACCCGGGGGCTTCCAGCCGGTGGAGATCAAGATCGGAGAGCAGAAGGTTAAGGCATATACGGATGGCTCGGATGAAGGCATCTATCTGATCTACGCTGTAAATGTAGACAAAAAGGATGCGGCAGAGGGATTTTACCTCTATGATTCCCGTGAAGATACCTACATGCGGTTCCCGGGAATGCTGGTACAGGAAAAGGAAACAGTCACTACTGAAGAGGCGTCTACGGAAAAAACAGCAACCCCTGCAGAGGCACCTAAGATTCAGCCGGCAGAGCCGGAGACTGTGCATGAGGATGAAGGCTTCCTTTCGCGGAATATGCTAAAGCTGATCTGCGGCATACTGGCCATGCTCTTTGTCCTTCTTGCAATTATCCTGATCATCATGATCGTGCGCATCAACAAGCTGAAGAACCGTCTGGATGACAAGCAGGATGATGAATTCGGTGATGAGGATGAAGATGAGGATTTCCCCGGTGAGGAGCAGAAGAGAGTCAGGATGTCCTACAGGGATCAGATGCCGGAGGAACCGGCAGAAGAATCTCCGGAGGAGAAAACGGAGGTGCAGGAGGATGCCCCTGTTAAGTCCCAGGTGAATCCGGATACGGGAGAGATCCTTCTGGAAATCGCAGAGGATAATAACAGCTCCGTACAGATCGATCCGGTCGAGGATGTAAATGACAGAATACGGGAAGCAATGAAGGAAAGACCCTTCGGTATCGATTCTGCCTTTGATGTCGTTGCCGACGATACGATGCAGATCGAAGAGCCGGAGGAGAGCGAGCCGACAGTTGTTATTTCGCGGGAAAACGCCCGGACGGCCGCACAGGAGGCAGCTCAGGCAGAGGCAGTGCATGCGACAGCATCGTCTCAGGAGGCAGCTCAGGCAGAGGCAGTGCATGCGACAGCATCGTCTCAAGAGGCAGCTCAGGCAGAGGCAGTGCATGCGACAGCATCGACTCAGGAGGCAGTTCAAGCAGAAGCAGAAATGAGCAGGGCGGCGGAAGAAGCGAGGGAAACAGTCAAGGCAGCTGAGGAGACAGCTCCCAAGGTACTTCTGCCGGGAGATTTTGAAGAGGAGCAGGAGTAGATCCCTGCAGGTAGTTTTTGTAAAATTACTTGGTAAAAACTGCATTACGTGCACGGACGTCCCGAATGTCCGGAATGTAGCTTACGTACCTACTGAATATACGAACAATCAATAATAAGGAGAGCATCATGGAAAATATGGAAGAAGAGAAGAAGGAGCCGGTATCCAGACATTTTATTCAGCAGATCATCGACAAGGATCTGGCAGAGGGAAAGGTGAAAAAGGTTGTGACCCGTTTCCCGCCGGAACCCAACGGTTATCTGCATATCGGACACGCCAAGTCCATTCTTCTGAACTGCGGCATTGCCGAGGAATACGGCGGGCAGTTTAACCTTCGCTTTGATGATACCAATCCCACAAAGGAGAAAGAGGAATTCGTCAGCTCCATTGTGGAGGATGTGAAGTGGCTGGGAGCGGATTTCCGCGGTGAGGTTCTGTTTGCCTCCAATTACTTTCAGCAGATGTTTGAGGCAGCCCTGAAGCTGATCGACAAGGGTCTTGCCTATGTGGACGATCTTACTGCAGAGGAGATCCGGGAATACCGGGGCACCCTCACAGAGCCCGGTAAGAACAGTCCATTCAGAGACCGCAGCATTGAAGAAAACCGGAAGCTGTTTCTGGAAATGAAGGACGGTGTATATCCGGACGGTTCCAAGGTGCTCCGGGCAAAGATCGACATGGCGTCTTCCAATATCAACATGCGCGATCCGGTAATCTACCGTATTGCCAGAATGACCCACCATAATACAGGAGATACCTGGTGCATCTACCCGATGTACGATTTTGCCCATCCCATCGAGGATGCCATCGAGGGCATTACGCATTCGCTCTGCACACTGGAGTTTGAGGACCACAGGCCGCTTTATGACTGGGTGGTTCGCGAGCTGGAATATGAGAATCCGCCGCGGCAGATCGAGTTTGCCAAGCTGTATCTGACCAATGTCGTGACCGGTAAGCGGTACATCAAGAAGCTGGTGGAGGATGGCGTGGTTGACGGATGGGATGATCCCCGTCTTGTTACCCTGGCCGCTCTCAGGCGAAGGGGCTTTACGCCGGCGTCCATCCGGAAGTTCATGGAGCTTGTGGGCATCACCAAGGCGCAGGGCTCTGTGGATTATGCCATGCTGGAATACTGCATTCGCGAGGATCTGAAGGAAAAGGCTCCCCGTATGATGGGCGTGCTCCGTCCGGTTAAGCTGGTGATCGATAATTATCCCGAGGGGCAGACGGAGAGCTTCCCCATTGAGAACAATCCGGATGCGGAGAATGCAGGAACGAGAGAGGTTACCTTCTCCCGTGAGCTTTATATTGAAGAAGAGGATTTTATGGAAGAGCCGCCGAAAAAGTATTTCCGGCTGTTCCCCGGCAATGAGGTCCGTCTGAAGGGGGCGTATTTTGTCACCTGCACCGGATGCGAAAAGGACGAAAGCGGCAAGGTTACCGCTATTCACTGTACCTATGATCCGGAAACCCGTTCCGGCAGCGGCTTTGAAGGCCGGAAGGTGAAGGGCACCATCCATTGGGTGAATGCAGCGGATGCGGTGGATGCAGAGGTTCGTCTGTATGAGAATCTGATCGATGAGGAAAAGGGTAAGCTGAATGAGGATGGAAGTCTGAACTTTAATCCCAATTCCCTTACCGTCCTTCCCCACGCCAAGCTGGAGGCCGGTCTTGCCGGCTGGCAGGGCAGCGACGCCGTCCAGCTGATCCGTAACGGATATTTCTGTCCCGATGTGAAGGAATCCACGCCTGAGCATCTGGTGATCCACAGAATTGTGGGGCTGAAGAGCTCCTACAAGCCGGGAAATTGAGCTTATCCATCGGAAAGAAAGGGACTCTGAAGGGGGTCCCTTTTCGATAGCCGGTTAAAATGTAAAAAGATGAAAAAAAGACTTGATTTTTTCTGTAAAATGAGTACAATATAATTTGTGTTAGCACTCAAGGCTAATGAGTGCTAAAAATTCTACGAGGAGGTTTTATCATGAAGATTGTACCTTTAGGTGACAGAGTTGTCCTGAAAGCAGCAGAGGCTGAGGAAACTACAGCATCCGGAATCATTCTTACCGGAAATTCCAAGGAGAAGCCCCAGTATTCAGAGGTGATCGCAGTTGGTCCCGGAAAGCTGGAAGATGGAAAGACAGTTCCCATGAACGTTAAAGTGGGACAGAAGGTAATCTATTCCCAGTATGCAGGCACAGATGTGACATTTGATGACGAAAAGTACACCATTGTCCGTCAGGACGATATTTTAGCAGTAGTGGAGTAAGAAGGAGGCATGAGGTAAAATGGCTAAGGAAATTAAGTACGGTGCAGAAGCAAGAAAAGCACTGGAAAGCGGTGTCAATCAGTTGGCAGATACAGTAAGAGTAACCCTCGGACCCAAGGGACGTAACGTCGTTCTGGATAAGTCCTACGGTGCACCCCTTATTACAAACGACGGCGTGACCATTGCCAAGGAGATCACACTGAAGGATCCTTTTGAGAACATGGGTGCCCAGGTGGTAAAGGAAGTAGCAACCAAGACCAATGATGTAGCCGGTGACGGTACAACGACAGCAACGGTCCTGGCACAGGCCATGATCAATGAAGGCATGAAGAACCTGGCTGCAGGTGC
>DFHD01000078.1 GCA_002372545.1 Lachnospiraceae bacterium UBA3732
CGCCTTCCGTCTTGCCCAGAGAGATGTCGGAGATGACGATTTTAATGCTTTTGTCAATAAGCAGGGAAATACGAATGATGCGCAGCTGAATGCTCAGTTCATTCCCGGTATGCAGAATGTGATCCAAAATATTGATCAGACAGAAAACCATATGCATACGCAGATGATCAATCAGGGTATTCAGCAGAATCCGAATAATCCGCAGAATAATCTGAACGAAAATCCGCAGAACAATCCGCAGAATATGAATATCAATCAGGCTGCGCTGGATGCCATGCATATTGAGGACGATCTTGAGGACAACGTGGATGAGCAGGAAAATCAGGAGGAACCGTTCCAGGAGGACTATGACCGGGATCTGAGTATTGCGATCAGGATCAAGCTTGGAACCAACCAGAATGAAAATGTAAGAAATGGATTATATACCCCGGAAGAGGTTGACCGTCTTGATTCTATTGTGAATAGCCAGGACCCGAAGGTTCAGGCTTATTTCCAGCGCGTCATCCAGGGCGCAAATAAATACGCTGAAGACTATGAAATCTCCAAAAAGTATCTTTTAGATGGCCGGGAAGCGATGACAGAGGAGGAGCAGGCCCGGTATGATGAGCTTTTTGGGAATGATGATTCCCCCCAAATGGTGGCGTATTCAAACCTTATTCTTATGGGACTGAATATTGATTATGGTGAAGAGAATCTCAGGCAGATGATCAATAACCGTGAAAATTTGGAGAACGCCCGGGAAAACCAGAACCAGAATAACAACCTTGATGGTAATCCGAACGTGCAGGACGGTGTGGATGTAAACAGCGCTCAGTTTAAGAAGGATTATGAGATCTTCCGTAAGTTTGCTCAGAACGAGAAGCTGACACCTGAGGAGGATGGGCGTATCACTGAGCTTAATCCTAATTATGATGATTCTTATACAATGAGAATCATGAATATGCTCGTTGAAAATGGGGTCAGGGTCCCGGTTTGGGACAATCCGGTCCAGAATCAGCAGGAAATAAATAATCAGAACGATCAGAATAATCTGGAAGATAATCAGAATATCAATCAGAATAATATCCAGGACAATATCCAGAATAATATCGAGAATAACAACCAGAATAATATCCACCAGAATGATAACCCGGATCAGGAAGAGGATGTGGAAGACAATCTGAATATCAATCAGGTTCTGAATGAACACGCAGACGAAAACCAGCGGAACGCCGATCTGGCTCTTGTTCGTACGATCATGAATGGCGGCCGCCTGACGGAGGAACAGCAGGAACGTGCGAACGCCGTGAATGGGGATGAGCCATACTGGAAGGGCATTTTCGGTCAGATCCAGAATGAGATGGGGAATGCCAATGTACAGGATGTTGTCCTTCAGCAGCTTATGCAGGATGACATCCATCAGGAAATGCAGAACCAGAATCAGAATGAGCAGCAGAATCCGCCTCAGCAGATCGACCATGCAAAGATGCGGAATGACCTGATGGATCAGTTCCAGAATGATGATGAGGTCATCAAGCGTTCAACGGTGATCAAAGAGGTGATCCTGAACCACAAACTCCGTCCGGAAGAGGTACAGCTGGCCAATAATGCAAACCTGAATCAGGTAGGCGGAGAAAATCTGGAAGAGACAAAGAAGTGGGTAACCGCCTTCCGTCTTGCCCAGAGAGACGTCGGAGATGACGATTTTAATGCTTTTGTCAATAAGCAGGGAAATACGAATGATGCGCAGCTGAATGCTCAGTTCATTCCCGGTATGCAAAATGTGATCCAAAATATTGATCAGACAGAAAACCATATGCATACGCAGATGATCAATCAGGCTATTCAGCAGAATCCGAATAATCAGCAGAATCAGAACGATCATCAGGATCAGAACGACAATCAGGATCAGAACAATCTGAACCAGAACCGGCAGCCTGTTCAGCAAGGCTTCACACTGCAGAATCTTTGTACCGAGGACGATGTGCATAAGGCAATTGTTCAGGAAATCAATGCCAATCCGCAGGATAAGTTTGCATTTAATACCCTTGTGAATCAGTATAAGAGTATTCTGTCCGGTCAGGTGCCTAATGGAAATGCATGGATGTCGGCTCCGTACCAGTTCATTACACAGGGAAATAATACGACTAAAGAGGTGGTTCCAGCTATTCGTCAGGCAGCTATCGAAGTCGGGCAGGAAAAGGTAAGTGCTTTTCTGCAGGGAAATGTGGCTATGAACCAGCAGGTTCAGATTGCTGCTCCGGCATTACGGCAGCTGATGATTTATAATAACCTGTATGAAGATAATCTGAAACAGCAGATGCAGGTGGCAAAGCAGCAGATTGTTCCGCCGCAGCAGGGCGTAAATCCGCCGCAGAATGCAAATCCGCCGCAGCAGGGCGTAAATCCGCCGCAGCAGGGCGCAAATCCGCCGCAGAATCAGCAGAATCCGTTCATGAATCCGATGGTTAATATCCCGGTGATGATGAACCAGAATCCGATTCAGATCAATAATCCGAATCAGAATCTGCAGCAGATGAATCCTGTACAGCAGGGCAATATGATCCAGCCCATCAATTTACAGATTCAGCCGATGCCGGCACCGCCGCAGAATCTGCCGCCGCAGCTTCAGCAGTATGCGAATCAGCTTCAGCAGTGGGCAAATCAGCTGCAGATGCAGCAGCAACAGCTGAATAATTATATCAACCAGCTGAACCAGCAGGCTGGACTGAACATGAATCAGCCCGGCAACAACATGAATAACCCGAACAACCCGCAGAACAATAATCAGCTGAATAACAATCCGAACAATAATCTGAACAATAATCCGAACAATAATCCGAACAATAACCAGGATGATCCGCAGAACAATGTTCAGCGAAGAAATACTGTTCGGGAAACTGATGATCAGCTGGAGGGCAAGCTCGAAGAATATAAAAAGGAATCGAGAATCGACAGACGGAGCCAGCAGCAGATCAGGGATGAGGCGAAGAACTCGCTTGATCCTAATGCAGAGAAGTTTTACAAGCTTGTTCCCAACGGCATCTCCGTAAATCGTGAGGTATCCGACAGGATGATGAGCCAGGTCAGAAAGCTGTGGATCATGGCTGACCGGGGTGCGGTTTATGAGTACACGAAAAAGGATAAGGATGGAAATGTCAAAGGCGGCCGGTCTTATATCAAAGCCGGGATCGGACACTTTAAGAAGAATTCCCCTGAATACAGGCGGATCCTTAAGGACCTGAATGCGCTCGATAAGTTCATGCAGGAGATAGGCGGTCGTACAAGGCTGACAAAGGAGGAGTCTCTGCTGTTCGAGAAGCTCTCGCTGAAGGCCTATAAGTCCACGCAGGATTATCTGGATAAAAAAGAAAAAGAGAAGGATATGCGTGAACTGAACGGAAAGAAGCGGGAGAAGAACGATTACGAGGAGACGCGTATCCGTACCATTCAGCAGGTGCAGAAGGAACTTGGAGAGTTTCGTGAGGCCGTGTATTCCAATGTGATGAAGGAACAGGTTAAAAAGGCTCAGGGCAGTCTTCAGGAGGATCTGAAGAAGGTCGAGGAGGAGCGCAAGACGATTGCAGGGGCGGGCCTCGGTCAGGATCAGATTAAGGATGCCATTACGGATAATGTTGCCAAGACTGTTTTCTATGCCAACAAGATGGATGGTTTGTCCAAATTTGAGCCAAAGGTAAGACCCGGAGATTCTCTTATGGGAACGCTCCGCAGACTGGAGAATTCAACGCAGCCTACGGATGCGGACATGAACAGGATCAAGGGGCAGAATCTGACGAAGTCCATTGTTGAGGATGCAGTCACCAAGGTGCAGAATAATGAAGCCGTTACTAACGAAGGCATCATGGATCAGCAGAAACATTATATCAACAGGATGTCGGAAAAGATCAGACAGAATCAGCTCAGAGCGCAGCAGCTTAGACCGGTCAACCGGAATCTGAGCCGGAATGATTCGATGGTCAACAATAACCCTGCCATGTAACTTTTGGAGGAACCATAAAGGAGGGAATAAAGTGGATCATATTATGAATTTCTATCATTATGTACACGATTTTCCCCTCCTTTTTGCTGTCCTTGCAGCCGTGGTGATCCCGTTCGGGATCATGATCAGCGGATATCTGATCGGACTTCTGGGAGAGGCCATTGCTCTTCTGGCATCCCTTTTTGTGGACCCCTGGTTTGTACTTACCATGATCAACAGCCTGTTTTTTCCGGGCGTTATGATCCATGAGCTATCTCATGCCTTTTTTGCCATCATCACCGGCGGCGTGGTGACAGAGGTCGCACTCTTTAAACGGGATCCGGAAACCGGCAGTCTCGGTCATGTTTATTTTCATAACCGCGGGGGAAAGATCCTCCGGGCAATCCAGAATGTATTCATTTCTTCAGCGCCCATGTATATCGGGGCAGTGGTGGTATTCGGCTGCTTTACCGCGGCCTTCGGTCTTCCGTACCTTCCGCTTGGCCTCAGGATCTTCTGCGGTTATCTGGGAACGGCAATGTTTTACCATATGACCATGAGTCCTGCCGATGTTAAGGTATATATGAAGGGCGTGCCGATTTTTATGGCCATTGTATTTATTGTCGCCCTGATTCTGAGACTCATAAAGGTTGTTTGAACGCAGCTGTACGGCGACTCGCCTGTAATTAAAGTTTTATCAAAAAAATCAATCCGGAAAAATGGAGGAGCCTATGATCAAACTGAGGGATTCTATACAGCAGTTTCTGATGGAGGGAATCGGAGATGTATATGTAACAGATGCAGAGGGTCAATTTGTTGACACCATCTTTTCCGGTAAACCGCATTTTTCGGAGAAAGCCATGCGGGCCTGGGAGCTCTGCTGTCCCGAGGCGGAAAGAGGGCAGAAGGGAGAGGTGTGGGAATTTTCCGATGTGGATGAGTCCCGCTATTTTTCTGTGACCACCGATACGGTAGATACCGAGGAGGGACAGTTCCAGCTGCATCATGTTATGGATGTAACGAATTATTCCGATCTTTTCCGCAGAATGTCCGGTATG
Source organism: Lachnospiraceae bacterium UBA3732 (assembly GCA_002372545.1). Taxonomy (GTDB): domain Bacteria; phylum Bacillota; class Clostridia; order Lachnospirales; family Lachnospiraceae; genus Eubacterium_Q. The sequence continues at coordinate 5,017 of DFHD01000078.1, forward strand.
TATAAGGACTGGGAGCGGATGTCCAAGTTCCAGCAGTCCATCCTTCAGAAGCTTTCCGACGGATATGAGGTCATTCTGGCGGATATTGCCCAGATCCTGAAAACGGACGAGGTATGGCTCTGCATCAGCGGCGTCCATGTTTCCGAGGAAACCGGCTACAGCGCAAAATCTAAGTCCATCTGCCGTACCCGCGTGAGAGCATGGAAGGATCTTCCGGATATTGAGGCTGGAGAAACAAAGGATGGCCGGATCTGTCTCCTTAAGGGTGTAGTGGAGGAAAACCATTATGCTCTGCTGATCAGGGACGGAGAAAAGGTGGACAGGGGCATGATCGATAATCCCATGCTGATCAGTGCCGTGCATCTTTTTGTGGAAAACGGTCTTCTGCGTATGCAGATCGTCTACACCAGCGAGCATGATGCCATGACCGGGCTCTACAATAAGGGCAAATATATGAATCTTCTGGAGAATGCCTTCGGCAAGCCGGAGACCATTGCCATATTCAATATGGACGTGAATTTCCTGAAACGGGCCAACGATAATTACGGTCATGAAACCGGAGACGAGCTGATCAAACGCACGGCTAGAAGCATCCAGCTGGTGGAGCGGGATGATGTGCTGGGCTTCCGGATCGGCGGTGACGAATTCATGATGATCGGCCTCAACATCAGCTTTGAAGAGGCGCAAAAGCTTCGTAAGGAGTGGGAGAAGGCTGTGGAAAAGCAGAACGACGGAACGCTTCCGGTGGAGATCGTTGTCTCCTGCGGCATGACCTTCGGAGAAGGCGATTATTCGCTGCATGATCTTCTTGTCGGAGCGGATGAGAAGATGTATATCGATAAAAAGCTGAAAAAGGGAGGAAGAACATGATCAGCTTCAATTCCGATTCTGTATTCAACCTGAAGCCCATTGAGATCAGCAAGGTCAGAGGCGAGGTTTCTCATATTCTGATCAATGATGAAGAAATCCTCTATGCTTTTCAGACCGTGCGCGATCAGATGGTCTTTACCAATAAAAGAGTGATCTCGATTGATGTAATGGGGATTACAGGCAAACGGAAGTCCTTCGGCACCCTGCCTTATTCCAAAATCCAGTTCTTTGAGGTCCGCACCCCCGGCTTTGCCGAGCTGATCCCGGACTGTGAGATGATGCTCACCTTTGCCAGCGGTCACACGGCGAAGTTCGAATTCCGCGGCAATGTGGATATCGGAATGCTGGCGCGGCTGATCTCGGAGTATGTTCTTTGAGTCAGAGGCCGTTTCTTGACATAAATATGTGAAGAGTTTATAATTCAATATGATATATAGCTGAGGCGTTTTGGCAGCACATTTTACATGAATATGTGCGTCCGCAGTATATAGAAAAAAGGAGACAGATATGGCTTTATTTTGTGGTATATTTTCAATCCTGATGGGACTCATCGGCGGAATCCTGTTTGGTATTATTGGCGGCGGCGTTGCTGCGGCTATGGGTATTATCGCCTTTATTCTGGGCGTTAAGGCCAAAAAGGATCCCGAAAAGGGAAACGGCCTGGGCGGTAAGGTTACCGGTATCGTAGGTCTGTTCATCGGTATTGTGATGATCATGATCTTCGCCGGCGCAGTATCAAGGATCAAGAAGGAAGCAAAGGATAAGCATCTTGTAAACCTGGAGCAGACGGTTGACGGATTACGGTTCGGTGTAGTCGGTCTCGCGAACAAAGCAGATAAACTGGATATCGATCTGGATGTATTAAAGGAAGAGATGGAACAGATATCGGAAGAATAATCAGCTTTTCGGATCCAGAAGGTAAGTGGAACGTTCCGGCTGAAAACCGGAACGTTTTTCGTAGATGGAGGAATCGGGGATGGAAGAAAAAAGACCTTTTGTAGACTGGGAAACCATGAACCGCTTTATGATCGATGCATTTACCGGTTATGGGGTGCCGGAGGAGGATGCGGCAATCTGCGCGGATGTTCTTTTGGAATCGGATCGGCGGGGGATCGAAAGCCATGGCTGCAACCGCTTTAAACCGATCTATATCGACCGGATCGTGAAGGGAACGCTGCTTCCTGTCACAGAGATGGAAATCTTAAAGGAAACGCCAACAACGGTAGTGATGGACGCACATGACGGTATGGGCATGGTGGCCAGCTATCATATGATGAAAAAACTGATCGAAAAGGCAAAGGCCTTTGGCATGGCCGGCGGCGCTATCCGGAATTCCACGCATTACGGCATTGCCGGATACTGGACCGGTATGGCTGCGAAGGAAGGCCTGATCGGCGTGACCGGTACCAATGCCAGACCGTCCATTGCGCCCACCTTCGGCGTGGAGAACATGATGGGGACAAATCCGCTTACCTTTTCGCTTCCCACAGATGAGGAATTTCCCTTCTGTCTGGACTGCGCGACATCCATTGTGCAGAGAGGCAGGATCGAGTATTATGCCAGAGAAGGAAGGCCGACGCCTGCCGGCACAGTAATCTCGGAAAACGGTGAAGCTATGACGGACAGCCAGGCAATCTTGAAGGCTCTGGTGGATGGAACCGCGGCTCTTGCTCCCCTCGGCGGGATCGGCGAGGAGCTGGCCGGTTACAAGGGCTACGGCTATGCGGCGGTTGTGGAGATCCTTTCTGCGGCGCTTTCCGGCGGTGAGTTCATGAAGGCGCTCAGCGGCGTAAATGCCGAGGGTAAGCCCTCCATGTACCATCTTGGCCATTTCTTCTTCGTTGTGGATCCCGAAGCCTTTATGGGTCTGGAGACCTTCAAAAAGACGGCAGGCGAGATCTGCCGGGCACTCCGGGCATCGAAAAAAGCCCCGGGAGAGGACAGGATATATACGGCCGGAGAGAAGGAATATGACGCATGGCTTTTCCGGAAGGATAAAGGCGTTCCGGTAGGGGAAGGCGTGCAGAAGGATATGATCGCTGTAAGGGACGCTCTCGGCCTGGATTATCATTTTCCGTTTGAAAAATAATTCCGTAAAATACGTAAAACAATTACTTGCGAATGATATGATAGATATGGTTAAATGGTGATATGAACTGATGGCTGCGAATACTTTTTTCTTTAACTGGGAGGTCGATCTGCTCATCTGGCTGCAGGCGCATGCCGGTTCTGTGATCATAAAGATTGCAAAGCTTATGGCGTATTTCGGCGATGAGTTTGTCATGATCGCTCTGCTTGGATTTTTATACTGGTGCTGGGATAAGGAGCTGGGCCGTTTTTTGGGAACGGGCATGGCCATGGGCATCGTGGCGGGGCCGATGATCAAGAATACCATGCTCCGCAAAAGACCATATATGGATCATGACAGAATAGCCTGCTATAAGCCGGTGGCGCCGGATGCCGGGCTCTATGATATTTCCGCCCAGGGCTATTCCTTCCCCAGTATGCATTCTTCGAATTCCGCCATCATGTTCGGCTCCCTTATCTGGGGGAAAACGGCAAAGTGGTATATCCGCCTTCCGGCAATCCTTATGCCGGTCCTGGTCGGCGTATCCAGATGCGTGGTGGGCGTGCATTATCCTACAGATGTTCTGGCCGGCTGGATACTGGGTCTTGTCATTTTGTATATTAATGGCTTTTTGTATAAAAGGTTTGAACATAGAGGAAGGGTGAATCTGGTCATCTTTCTCCTTTCCCTCACCGGTATATTTTTCTGCCGGTCAGAAGATTATTTTACCGGACTCGGAGTGATGGCGGGCTATTTCCTTTCCATTCCGTTCGAAGAAAGATTTGTGCATTTTGATAATACCAGGAATCCCGTTAAGATGATGCTTCGCCTGGCCGGCGGATTCGGCCTGTTTTTCGGCATCAGTTATCTTCTGAAGAAACCCTTTTCCGAAGAGTTTCTGGAGACTGCGGAACTTGCATCCTTTATGGTCCGCTTCCTGAGATACGCGATCGTCAGTTTTGTTGTTTTAGGCGTTTATCCCATTTTATTCCGCCCGGATAGATTAAAGCCGGAAATGGATTGAAGTAGAAGTAAAGGCTATATTTTTATACAGGTGTGTGAATGAGAAAAATCTGGAAAATTGTGATCGGCGGATTGGGCCAGAAGATTTTTAATATGGTTCTGATTACCATCATCCTTATGGTGGGTGTTTTTTCGGGTGTACTGATCTATCAGTTTTATAATTTGAAAGGACTGATCGCCAAAACAGATGAGAAACAGATGGATTCCATATCCCTGACAACCCAGCAGATCATGGATGGCGTGCTGGATTCCAATATGACCAGGGAAGCGCTGATGGAAGCTGAAATCGCGGATGGTGCATTCCGGAATCTGAAATCCACAGTAACGCTTCTTGCGGACTATACGAAGGTGGTGCTTGAGCATCCGGAGGATTATAAGGACAAATTCGTGGATCTTCCCGATGCCTCTCGCGATGGTGAGGTTTATCTGCAGCTTCTGCACGCAAACGGCGTAAATGTAAATTCGCCGGAGATTGCCGAAAAAATCCGGCTTCTGGGCAATATGTCGGACATGATGGTGAACCTGTATAATGCAGCGGATATCAACGCCTGCTTTGTGGGACTCCCCAACGGGGTATTCCTGATCACCGATGAACGGTCCGGCTCCAAATTTGATGAAAACGGCAAGATCAGAAATATGCCGGTGACGGAGCGTGACTGGTATGTGAAGGCTGAAGAGCTGGGTGATGTGTATTTCTCCAATGTGGAAACGGATTTTGTTACCGGAAAGCCCGGTATTGTCTGTTCCATCCCCATCTATGTGGATGGCAGGCTGGAGGCAGTTGTAGGGGCGGATTATTTTCTGGATACCATGGATGAGGCTGTCCAGGCCACTGCGGAGGAGGATAACACGCTTGTCTGTATTCTGAATCAGAACGGACAGGTGATCTTCGCCCCCGGAGGCCAGACGGCGTTTACCGTGGAAAAAGGGGACGATAGTGCAGATCTCCGCAGCAGCTCGAATAAGGAGCTTGCGCAGTTTGTTACGGATGTCCTTCAGGCGCCTACGGACTGCCGGCGGATACAGGTGGGACAGGATGCTTATTATATGTGCGGCGCGCCGCTGAGTACGCTCGGATGGGCAGTCGTCAACTTTGTGGATGATGCCAAGGTGCATATTCCGGCACAGATGCTGAAGGATAATTACAATGAGATCAATGAAAAGTCGCAGAGTGATTTCCGGAAGAGCCTGAAAAAATCGGAGAGTGTTGTCGGACTGATCCTGCTTGGTAATCTGCTTCTGATCTTCTTTGTAGAGTCTCTGCTGATCAAGAGGATCGTGAGACCGCTTAATACGATCACAAAGAGAATATCGGAGCTGAACGAAACTAGTCCGCAGTTCATGATGGAGGATTCCTTCCGCACAGGAGATGAGATTGAGGTTCTGGCGCAGTCCTTTGCCGATATTTCGGAAAAGACTGTCCGCTATATGGACGCCGTGCAGGTGGCGGCGAGAGAAAAGGAGAGGATGGAAACCGAGCTGGGTATGGCAACAGCCATTCAGGCCAGCCAGGTGCCCCATCTCTTCCCGGCCTTCCCCAACCGGAAGGACTTTGATATATACGCCAGTATGACCCCCGCAAAGGAGGTTGGCGGCGATTTCTATGACTTTTTCCTGCTGGATGAGGAACACATCGTTCTGGTGATGGCGGATGTATCCGGCAAGGGAGTTCCCGCAGCCCTGTTCATGATGGTCTCAAAAATCCTTATCCGGAACCGGGTTCAGAGCGGTGAGTCGCTTGAAGAAGCGGTTGCCAACGTGAACCGTCAGCTTATGGAAGGAAATGAAACCAGCATGTTTGTTACCCTCTGGATCGCGATCGTGGATGTAACAAACGGCAAGGGAATTGCCATAAACGCCGGTCATGAACATCCGGTGATCAGAAGGGCCGGAGGTAAATATGAACTTGTAAAGTACAGGCATTCTCCCGCAGTTGCGGTAATGGAGGATATCCCCTTCAAATCGCACACCTTTGAGCTTTCGCCGGGAGATAGCATTTTTGTATATACGGATGGTGTGCCTGAGGCAACCAACCATGATAAGCAGCTGATGGGCCTTGACCGGATGGTGGATGCCCTCAATGAGAATCCGGATGCTGCGCCGGAAGAGGTGCTGAAGAACATGATGAATGCCATCAATTCGTTTACTGCCGGGGCAGAGCAGTTTGACGATATTACCATGCT
>DFHD01000093.1 GCA_002372545.1 Lachnospiraceae bacterium UBA3732
CAGCAGTACGGCCAGCAGCAATTTGACCAGACACAGCAGTATGGACAGCAGTTCGACCAGCAGATGAATCAGGGCTTTGATCCCGGGACAGATTCTTTTGCGAGCATGCAGCAGATGCAGTATCAGTCGGATTCGGAGCCGTCCTTTAATCCCAATTTCAATATGCCCTCTTCGTCGGAACCGGTACCTTCAGCACCTGTACCGCCTAAGAAGAGCAAAAAGGGACTGATCATTGGTCTTTCCATTGCCGGCGTTTTGCTTGTGGCGGCAGCGCTTCTCATTTTTGTATTTGATGTATTCCATATCTTCAAGAAAAAGGACAGCGGCTCTCCTGAGGCAGTGGTCAAGAAGTTCTATCAGGCCATCAACGATGCGGATGCAGACAAGCTGATGGAATGTGTACCGAAGGAGGCTATGCAGGCTCTGGGTGAGTACGGCGGATCCAAGGAAGATATCCAGGCCGCCCTCAATATGGCTAAGGGCTTCGGTATTAAAATAGAAGATATCAAGATTCTTTCCACCAATGATATCAGCGTGGATGAGGCAAAACAGATCACGGGCACTTCCACCCTGAATATTTCCGAGGCAAAGAAGCTTTCGGTTTCAGCGGTGACAAAGGTTAGCTTTATGGGACAGGAAGAGTCTCAGGAGGAGACTAACGATTTTATCTGCGGTAAGATTGATGGTAAGTGGTATATCCTCAACTCCGGTGACGGAAGCGATATCGATGAGCCGATCGATGTTCCGACCGAAGAGCCGACAGAGACAGAACCCACAACTGCAGACGGCGATCCGGATACTGCGACAGAATCGACTACCGAGGCGGCTAAGCCTGGAAAAGAAACAACCCCCTCCAAGGTTGTTGAGGTTCCGGCAGGCCTTTCCGATAACATTTTTGATTCGAGCTTTGCCCTTGACGGCAAGGTGATCAAGCTTCCCTGCGCGATGGCAGATCTGGAAAGCGGCTGGAAGCTGGATGATGAGATTTCGGAAGCGGATAAAAATCTTGAGCCCAAGGATTCGTCCGGTTCTTATTCACTGGAAAAGGATGGCATGAACGATGATGTTTACTGCTACGTCGGTTTCGTCAACGATCAGGCATCCAAGATCAATGCGAAGGATGGAAAGATCTATTATATCGATATGGATATTTCCTGGGCAGATGATATGAATAACGTTCCGGTGATCGTTCTTCCCAAGGGAATAACCTGGGGCTCCAATACAAGTGATGTAAAGGCAGCTTATGGCGAACCCAGTTACCTCAGCGATGACGCCGGTTATGACAATATTTATATGTATTACTACGACGAAAGCTACGATCACGAGGTGGATCTGACCTTTGACCGCGAAAAGGGTCTTCAGGAGATCAGAATCACCGATTATTCCATTCAGTACGGAAACTGATCCGAAAGCTGAAGGGTACCGCTCGAAAGGGCGGTATTCTTTTGTTTTATCTTGTTTATCGTTTCTGTTTTTGTTATACTGGAATAGGGTGCATCCGCTGGATGCGGTTACCGGATAAAAGAAGGATTTTTCCGGAGCGGGAGGCTTCCGGAACAGATGCAGGGGGTTATTATGGAGAAAAAAAGACTGGTTACAAGAAGCGACTTTGACGGACTGGTTTGTGCCATGCTTCTCAAAGAACTGGATATCATCGGGGATATCAAGTTTGTTCATCCCAAGGACGTGCAGGACGGGAAGGTGGATATTACGGAAAATGATATTACCACAAACCTTCCCTTTGATAAACGGGTGGGGCTTGCCTTCGATCATCATGAGAGCGAGCTGATCCGGAATAAAAAAGAAGACTATGAGGGAAAATATATTATCGATGGAGATGCCAAGTCGGCGGCCAGAGTGGTATATGATTATTACGGCGGCGCAGAGACCTTTACCCGGGTGTCCGAGGAGATCATGACCGCCGTGGATAAGGGCGACAGCGCAGACTTTACCGAGGATGAGATCCTGCATCCGAAGGACTGGGTTCTGATGAATTTCCTGATGGATGCCAGAACAGGTCTTGGCCGGTTCCATAATTTCCGGATCTCCAATTATGACTTGATGATGGAGCTGATCGATTATTGTGTGGATCATAACATCAAAGAGGTGCTCGAGCTTCCGGATGTGAAGGAAAGGGTGGATATGTACTTCGAACAGCAGGAGCTTTTTATCAACCAGCTGAAAGAGGTGACAAAGATCCATGATAAGGTGGCGGTCATTGACCTGCGCGATCTGGAGACCATTTATACCGGCAACCGGTTCATGGTATATGCGCTCTGGCCGGAGGTGGAGGTTTCCGTTCATGTTGCCTGGGGATTCAAAAAACAGAACACAGCTGTTATGATCGGCAGATCCATTATCAACAAAAACTCTAAGGTGGATATCGGAGAGCTTTGTCTTTCCTATGGCGGAGGCGGTCACAGAAAGGCAGGCACCTGCCAGATTGATAACGACAAGGTCGATGCTGCGCTTCCCGATATTATAGCAAAACTGAATGGTTAACAGCGGTTAAGGAGCCGGGAGACCGGCTCCTGATTTTGGGACAGGAGGATGAAATAGTGACATTCAGCTCAGTTGTATTTCTATTCATGTTTTTTCCGGTTACCTTTATTCTGTATGCTCTGATCAGGCAGAAAACGTTCCGGAACATTATTCTGGTCATTGCCAGTCTTGTGTTCTATGCCTTTGGCGAACCCGTGGCTGTCATGATCATGATCCTTTCCATTATCCTGAACTACTTCTGCGGACGGATCGCAGCAGGAGAAAAGCACGCCAGGCTGGCGGTGATGATCGCAGTCCTGGTCAATATCGGATTGCTGATCGCCTATAAGTATACCGGTTTCTTTGTCAGCATTTTTAATGACATTACCGGTCTGGGTGTACATGTGCCTCAAATCCGGCTGCCGATCGGCATTTCCTTCTTTACCTTCCAGGGGCTCAGCTATGTCATCGATGTTTACCGGGATAAATCGCTGGTGCAGAAGAATATGTTCTATGTTTTGCTGTATATCGCTTTCTTCCCGCAGCTGATCGCCGGACCTATCGTCCGGTATGAGGATATCGCAAAGCAGATCGAGGAGAGAGAGTTTAATATCGACCGGATCAGCCGGGGAATCTGCCGCTTTATCTTCGGTCTTGGCAAGAAAGTTCTGATCGCCAATCAGATGGGCTTTATCGCGGATACCATGTTCTCCTATGCGCCGGATCAGGTGGGCATGGGCGCCTCATGGCTGGGCGCAGTCTGCTACACGCTGCAGATATTCTTCGACTTCTCCGGCTACAGCGATATGGCCATCGGGCTTGGCTGTATATTCGGCTTTGATTTCAGAGAAAACTTCAATTATCCCTTTATTTCCGGCAGTATTCAGGAATTCTGGCGGAGATGGCATATTTCGCTTTCCACCTGGTTCAAGGAATATGTCTATATTCCCCTGGGCGGAAACAGAAAGGGAAATGCAAGGACGACCATGAACAAGCTTCTGGTATTCTTTCTTACGGGCTTCTGGCACGGCGCAAACTTCACCTTCATTGTGTGGGGAATGATTCACGGCCTCTGTCAGATGCTGGAAACCTACCAGATCATCCCCACAAAGAAAAAGTGGTTTAAACCCGTCGGTCACATCTATACCATGCTGGTGGTGGTTCTGGCCTTTGTGCTTTTCCGGGCGGACACCCTTTCCCAGGGTTTCGGCATTATAAAGAATATGTTCAGCGGTGCGTCGGGAGAAGCGGCAGTGAACAGAGAAATATTTGCCTGTGTATCCGGTTTCTTCCTGATCGCTCTTTTCTTCGCCATCCTTCTTTCCACTCCGGTATTTAAGCTTTTCCGGAAGAAGGCGGAGAGTACAAAGTCCGCAGCGCTTTACAATTATGCAGCATACATCGGTTCGCTGCTGATCTTCGGCCTGGCTATTCTGGCTCTGATCTCCAGCAGCTACAATCCGTTTATCTATTTCAGGTTTTAGGGGAAGGAGGAGAATATCATGAAAAAAGCATTTAAGATCGTATATTCCGTTATTTTCCTTCTGATCTGTATGTTTCCGCTGGTATTCATGCCTTTTGTGAAAAATGATACCAGTCTGGAAAAGCGGGAGCTGAATAAGTTCCCGGCTTACATGGAAAAGGGAAGGCTGAACGTGGATTTCTCCACCCAGTTCGAGGCCTGGCTGAACGACCGGATTCCCTTCCGTCCCGAGCTTCTTTCCGCGGCAAATCTGGTTAAGGGCGAGCTGCTTCATGCCTCCACATCCAACGTGATCGTCGGAAAGGACGGCTGGCTTTATTATCAAAGCGAAAGCAGGGATTACATGGACAGCAACCGTCTCAGTGACGCCCAGGTGAATGCGGCGGCGGTAACCCTCTCTCTGATCCAGGAAAACATTGAAGCAAAGGGCGGTCATTTCCTCTTTGTGCCTATGCCGAACAAGGCTTCGGTTTACGGCGAGAAGATGCCCTCTGCATACAGGAAAGCAGAGGAGAACAATCTTTCCCGGGTCATGGCGAAGGTGAAGGAGCTGGATGTTCATTATGTGGATATGCAGGCGGTGCTTACTGAACAAAAGGATAAGGGGCTGTATCACAGAAGAGATTCCCACTGGAATTACCAGGGGGCGCTTATCGGGTATAATGCCATGATGGACGCTCTGCCGAGAGACCATAAGACATATTCCGATGCAGCTGTTTCAAAGAAAAATGACTGGAGGGGAGATCTGGATAAGCTTCTGTATCCCGCAGGCGGAGTAATGGACGATCAGTATTATTACGATATTCAGTTTAGTCCGTTCCTCTTCACTTATCCGGCATCTACCAGGAGCCCGAAGGAACAGCTTGAGAATTTCATGAGCGATAAAGAAGAGGGAGACGACCTGATCAAAGCGAAGAATAACGAGCTGAAGGATGGCAGCCGGCTTTATATGGCAAGAGATTCCTTCGGACGGGCAATCCTGCCTTACATGATCGATAATTATGAGGAGTCGACCTTTAAACGGACCGACTGTCCGGATGTGAATTCTATCGAGGAGAATACGGATTTCATTTATGAGATCGTTGAGCGGAATCTGAACCGGCTTTCCGAAAAAGCGCCCTTCATGTACGCGCCTGCGAGAGAAGCGGATAAGGCGGCCGGCAGCACCGATGCGGGCGAGCTTCAAATATACTGCGATGTGGAAGGCTATGGTGTCCGGCTGTACGGTGCGCTTCCGGGAGAAAAGGTGGCCGGGGACGGAAGAGTTTATATTCTTCTGGAACAAAATGGCGAGAGTCAGGTTTTTGAGGCCTTTCCGATCTATGAGAAGGAGCTGATGGCGGAAAAGGAGCCGGATGCAAAGAATGAAGCGCAGAATGGTTTTTCTGCTATTCTGGAAAGAACAGACGCCCTTGCCGGAACCTATCAGGTCAGCATCATTGCCGGCGGACAGAAATATCAGGCCGGATCGATCGAAGTAAAATGAAGTAAAAAGTAAGAAAACGAAAGCAAAAAACAAAGGCAGGTAAAACAAAGCCAAGTAAAATAAAGTAAAGGGTTACTGAACAGTAAGAGTAAATTAACAAATAAAAAAAGAACGATGCGTCCGAAAACGCATCGTTCTTTTTTCATTTACTGAGCCTTCATGAAAGCAAAACTGGTAAGTGCATCGTTATCCAGATATAACATAACAGAAGCGTTGCCGGCATTGTAAACAAGCATACCGTCAGATTCGCTGGAAGGCGTTCCAAGCGCGCTCTTAATGGTCTCTAAATTATCACCCTTCTTTACCTTGCCCATAACCAGAACCTCTGTGCTTCCTTCAGCGGGTTCCAGTCCGATGATGGTCTCGTCGCGAAGTGTGGTTACGGTGATTCCGTCGAAGTGGTGCATGATCTGGATATAATCTCCGCCGTCGCAGGGCTGGATGGTGTCGGCGGGCTTTGTTTCGGAACCCAGCTTATCCTTTACATCGTTCCAGTTCATATCGAGCGCAAGGTCAGTTCCGTTAATGGAAACAAAACCGTTCCCGCTGCTGGCGGCACTGCTTTCTTCGGCAGATGTTGCTGCCTCGGTTGCTGCAGTTGTGGAATCGGACTTGGAGCCGCATGCGGTCAGAGAACCCAGCATAACAGCACCGATCGTAACAGTTGCAATTATTTTTTTCAGTTTCATGATTTCCTTCCTTTCTTCTTTTCTCTTTTTGTCTTCTTTCCTTTTTTTGGGGCACGCGCTGGTCACAACACAGTACGTGCGCTTTTTTGCTTTTGCTAAATGTGTTTTGTTGCATATACCAAAAGCGTATTATAGCAAAAGGGCAGGGAAGATGCAAGCTGTTATTCTGATATAGGTCAATTATTCTGCTGATAAGATTGGGAATAAATCAGGAGTGGAAGTCGGAAAATACAGAATTTTGGCTTGCTGTTTTGGGTTATCAAATGTATCATAAAAAGCAGGTGTTAGGCGGGAAGAATATATGCAGAAATAATAAAGTGAGTTGTTTTCAAAACACTTACAGGATAGTTGCAATGAAAAGGGATTACAGGGCGAAATGAGGAGGTGGATCATGGCTGTTGTCGGTGCATTCATGGTTCCCCATCCGCCGATGATCGTTCCGGAAGTCGGCAGGGGAAGTGAGAAACAGATCACAGAGACCATACAGGCATACGAAAAGGTGGCGGAGGAAATCCGGGCACTTGCACCGGAGACCATTATCATTACCAGCCCGCACAGTATCATGTACGGCGATTATTTTCATATTTCTCCGGGCAGAGGTGCAGAGGGGGATTTCGGGAAGTTCGGTGCGCCGGTAGTGCGCTTTTCTGAAACCTACGATGAGGAGCTGGTGGATGCGGTCTGCAGCATGGCCACACGGGACGGTTTTCCTGCCGGTACATTGGGGGAAAAGGACAAAAGGCTGGACCATGGGACTATGGTTCCCCTTTGGTTCATCCGGCGGAAATATCAGGAGGGCAGGATCGTCAGAATCGGTCTTTCCGGCCTTCCCTTCACCGAGCATTACCGGTTCGGACAGATGATCCGGGAGGCGGTGGAGCTTCTGGACAGGCGCGTGGTTTTCGTGGCAAGCGGTGATCTTTCCCATAAGCTGCAGGAATACGGACCCTATGGCTTTGCCCCGGAGGGGCCGGTTTATGATGAACGGATCATGGATGTGGCCGGCCGGGCGGCGTTCCGTGAACTTCTGGAATTTGATGAAAGCTTCTGTGACAAGGCCTCTGAGTGCGGGCACAGGTCCTTTGTGATCATGGCCGGAGCGCTGGACGGTATGTCTCTTGAGGTGGAAAAGCTGTCCCATCAGGATGTGACCGGAGTGGGCTACGGCATCTGTACCTTCCACCCGGCGGGAAAGGATCCGGAGCGGCATTTTCTGCAGCAGCATCTGACATCTCTCCGGGACAGACTGGCTAAGGAGCGGGCGTCTTCGGATGCGTATGTGCAGCTCGCACGGCAGGCGCTGGAATACTATACGGAGAATGGAAGTCCCATGCGTCTTCCGCAGGATGTTCCGGAGGATATGCTCCGGAACCGGGCAGGAGTATTTGTGTCGATCCATAAGCATGGAAAGCTTCGGGGCTGCATTGGTACTATTGCTCCCACGGAATCCTGTATTGCCCGGGAAATCATGCAAAACGCCATCAGCGCCGCTGCGAGAGATCCGCGTTTCAGTCCCATCACCGAGGATGAGCTGGAATGGCTGGAAATCCATGTGGATGTTCTGGGTGTGCCGGAGCCGGTTGATTCGATGAAAGAGCTGGATGTAAAGCGGTATGGTGTCATTGTGAGCTGCGGCTCCCGGAGGGGCCTTCTCCTTCCGGATCTGGATGGAGTGGATACTGTGGAGCAGCAGGTGGATATTGCCAGAAGAAAGGGAGGCATCCGTGAAGGGGAAAAAATATCCCTGCAGCGGTTTGAGGTGGTGAGACATATGGTCTCTAAATAAGGAACCGGGATAAAAAGATGAAGAAACTGACAGTTGGAATCATAGCCCACGTGGATGCGGGGAAGACCACGCTGACGGAGGCGTTACTATATCAGAGCGGAATGATCCGGCGCGCCGGACGGGTGGATAACCGGGACAGCTTTCTGGATACGGAAACCCTGGAGCGAAGGCGGGGCGTCACCATTGTATCCAAACAGGCCGTGCTGGATTATCCGGAAGAGAGCCTTCGGGTGACCATCATCGATACCCCCGGACATGCGGATTTTCGTGCGGATGCGGAGAGGGTATTTTCCATCCTTGATGCAGCGGTATTTATCATCAGCGCTGCGGACGGGATAGACAGCGATACGGTGAGCCTGTTTCAGCTTCTGGACAGTGCGGCGGTTCCCGTGATTATCTTTATCAATAAGACCGACCAGATGAAATATGCGGAGGAAACGGAAGAAGAGTTTAAGCAGCGGGTGACAGTTCCTCTGGTAAGGAATCTGGAAAAAAGGATTTTCCTGCATGGAGAGGCGGCGGTTCTTATGGACGGAGGTGAGCTGGACTATGAATCGGCGGCGGCCTGCGATGAAGCTGCCATGGAGGAATTCTTCGAGACAGGGATTCTTTCCGGGAAGACGATCTCAGGGCTGATCGCAAACCGGCGGATTGTTCCGGTGTATTCCGGGAGTGCGCTGAAAATGACAGGAACGGGTGGGCTGCTCGAGGGTATGAAAAGCCTTGCACGAACGGTGAATGAGGCCGGTGACCGGCCGGAGGGCGATTTCGGTGCGGTCTGCTACAGGATTGCAAAGGATGATAAGGGAAACCGCCTCACCTTTGTCAAGGTGACATCCGGAAGCATTGCCGTGCGAAGCAGGATGGGAGATGAAAAAATCAACCAGATACGGCTGTACAGCGGCGGCAGCTTCAGCCTTCTGGACCGGGCGGAGAACGGAGATGTGGTGGCCTTTACCGGACTATCCGGAATATCTGTGGGAGAAGGTCTGGGCATTGATCCCGGCATGGGCAGCGGCAGAATGAAGCCGGTGCTGTGTTATGGGGTTATCCCTCCGGAGGGACTGAGCGACAGGGAGTTTCTTCCCATGCTCCGCGAGCTTGAGGCGGAGGAGCCTGTACTCAGCCTTTCGGTGAATAAAAGGACCGGACGGACCATGATCTCCTGTATGGGCGCGTTTCAGCTGGAGATCATCAGGAGCATGATCCGGGAACGGTTCGGGATCACGGTGGAATTCGATGAAGGCGATGTGGTTTATAAGGAAACCATTGCCGCACCGTCTTACGGTGTGGGGCATTTTGAACCTCTCAGGCATTACGCAGAGGTGCATCTTCTGCTTGAGCCTCTTCCCGAGGGCATGGGCATCAGAGTGGGTACGGACCTCAGCTATGACAGGCTGGGAGCCGCTTTTCAGCGCATCGTTCTGGATGAGCTTTCCCGTGACCGTCTTTACGGCGTGCTCACCGGCTCGAAGCTGACAGATGTGAAGATCACTCTCGTGGCGGGAAAGTCCCATGTGAAGCATTCCGAAAGCTATGATTTCCGGCATGCGGCAAGAAGGGCGGTACGGCAGGCGCTGATGAAGACGGAGAATGTCCTTCTCGAGCCGGTTTTCCGTTTTACCATTCACCTGCCCACTGAGTATGTGGGGCGGGTCATGAATGATCTGGACAGCATGTCCGGCCAGGCAATCCTTTCGGAAAGCAGCGAAGAGCGCGCAGTCCTTGTGGGATATGCCCCTGCGGTATATATGCGAAATTACCAGTCGGAGCTGACCCGCCTTACGGCAGGCCGGGGCAGGATCGAGCTTTCTTTTGGCGGTTATAAAAAATGCCATAACACGGAAAAGGTCGTGGAAGAGTACGGATATGATCCCGAGGCGGACAGGGATAATCCCTCCGGCTCCGTGTTTACGGAGCACGGGGCAGGAAAGTACGTTTCCTGGGATGAGACGGATGCCCGGGCTCATGTGGAAAGCAGGGCAGGTGAACTGATTGACCAGGAGGATGCGGAAAGTGATGCGCAGTCCCAGGAGGGCGGAGAGGCAGGTGGAAAAACAGGAGAAAAAAGCCTTATGGAACGCCTGGATGCTATCGGCTATGAAGAGGTGGAGGCAATTCTCAGCAAAACGCTGGGAGCCAATAAGAAAAACGACCCGCTGGAAAAACGGCATACCTATAAGCAATCCTCCGGCCGGCAGGAGGCGGTCTCTCAGAAGAGTAAGCCGGCAGGCGGCAGGAAAGCTTCGGTGGCAGGAGCGGCCAGAGAAAAGTATCTTCTTGTGGACGGCTATAACATGATCTACGCCTGGGATGAGCTCCGGGGCTTTGCGCCTGAGAATATGACGGCGGCCAGGGATCTTCTGTTGGATATCCTTTCGGAGTACAGGGCAATCTGCGGGATCAATCTGATCGTTGTTTTCGATGCCTATAAGGTTCCCGGTCACGGGACAGAGCTTTTCGATTATCATCAGGTGCACGTAGTCTATACCCGGCAGGCGGAAACGGCAGATCAGTATATTGAAAAGTTCGCGCTGGAAAAGCATGAAAAGTACGATATCTCCGTTGCTACAAACGACGGCATGATCCAGCTGATCATTTTCGGCGCGGGGGCAAGACGGCTCAGTGCGGCCGACCTCTGGAATGAGGTGCAGGCGGCTCGTGACAGCATACAGGGCTATTTGTCAGATGTGAACAGGTGATTTTGGAACAAGTACACGATTTCCGGGCCCAACCTTTGAAGGAGGAGCGATGACGTTTTCGGATGACTTTGAGATCAGCTCCATGGAGGAGCTGATAGAACTGATAGATGAAGTGGGTTTTGTCCCGTTTTTTGCAAATGAGATAGAGGGATTTTCGATAGAGGAGCATATTGCGCCCGGGTGCTGGTATGACGATGCGGATGAGGGCTTCTGGTCTGCATGGGAATGGAAAGGACCGGTTATAAGGAAAATGAAATGCGCCTATGGGAAGTTCCTGCGAAATAAGGCTATGTATATCAGCCCGAGGTGGTTCCCGGATTTTGCAAATTTCCGCAGGGACGGATATGACTTCGATGCCAGATACGACGATGGCCTTGCATCATTCCATGACAAGGAGCTGTATGAGTTGCTTGATGCGAAGGCACCAGTCATGTCAAAGGAGCTGAAACAGGCCGCCGGCTATGGAAGGAACGGTAAAAAGGGCTTTGATACCATGATTACAAGGCTGCAAAAACAGTGCTACGTGATCACAAGCGATTTCAGATATGCCACGGATAAGCTCGGAAATGCGTATGGATGGGGAATCGCAGAGTATTCCACGCCTGAGAAGTTCATGGGGAAGAAGTTTACTAACACTGTTTATAAGCGCTCGCCGGAAGAGTCCTATGCACGTGTGGTACGTCAGCTGAAGAAGATACTGCCGGATGCAGAAAAGCAGCAGATAGAAAGGATACTGCGATAGAAGAAATCTGACTGGTTGATTTTCTTGACTTTTTTATAGTATAATAAACTAGTTTGGGTGTATTATGCCATTCTGATTGCAGAATATGGTATTTGAATTGCTGGAATCTGAGCGGCTTTGCATACGAAAAAGTAACACTAAATGTAACACCTTAGAATTAGAGGGTGCTGGAAACCCTTGAAAATAAGGATTTCAGGAGGTTTAAAGAATAAATGAAATTAGGAATCGTCGGTCTTCCGAACGTGGGAAAGAGTACATTGTTTAATTCTCTGACAAAGGCTGGAGCCCTTGCGGCAAATTATCCCTTTGCGACCATTGACCCCAATGTGGGGATCGTGGCTGTGCCGGATCCCCGGCTGGATGTGCTGACAAAGATGTATGATTCGGACAAAACAACACCGGCCATCATTGAATTTGTGGATATTGCCGGACTGGTAAAGGGAGCTTCCAAGGGCGAGGGTCTGGGAAACCAGTTCCTTTCCAATATCCGGGAGTGCGATGCCATTGTGCATGTTGTCCGCTGCTTTGAGGATACGGATGTGGTGCATGTGGACGGATCTGTGGATCCTGTCCGGGATATTGAGACCATCAATATCGAGCTGATCTTCTCCGATCTCGAGGTGCTGGAGCGGCGCATGTCCAAAACTGTGAAGCTTTCCAGGAACGATAAGTCAGCCGCCAAGGAATATGAATTCCAGCAGAGGCTGAAGGCTCATCTGGAGGCGGGAGAGCCGCTGATCACCATGGGTGAGCCGGAGGATGAGGATGAAGCGCTCTGGCTGAAGGAATACAATATGCTGACAGCAAAGCCTGTGATCTTTGCGGCTAATGTCAGCGAGGATGATATGGCGGATGATGGCGCGGGGAATAGTTATGTAAACCAGGTGAGGGAGCTGGCGCAGAAATCCGGCAGCGGAGTGTTTACGGTATGCGCAAAGATGGAAGCTGAGCTTTCCGAGCTTTCCGATGAAGAAAAGAAAGAATTCCTTGCGGATCTCGGACTTTCCGAATCCGGTCTGGATAAGCTGATCAAGGCCAGCTACGAATTGCTTGGTCTCATCAGTTATCTGACGGCGGGAAAGCAGGAGTCCAGGGCCTGGACCATCACCAAGGGAACAAAGGCACCCCAGGCGGCAGGCAAGATCCACACTGATTTTGAGAGAGGCTTTATCAAGGCTGAGGTTGTGGCTTATGAGGATCTGATCCGGGAAGGCAGCATGACAGCTGCAAAGGAAAAGGGTCTCGTCCGCCAGGAAGGCAAAGAATACGTCATGAAAGACGGCGATGTAGTATTGTTTAAATTCAACGTGTGATAACAGGGAATCAGAGAAGACCTCTGCATCCGCTTGCGGAATGCAGAGTGTCTTCTCTTGATTCCCGCACGGATATGAGGCTGACTATGAAAGGTATTTATTTTCCGGGCGTGGGCATCCGGTTTCCCTACGTTCCGGAGTACTTTACCCTTTTCGGGTTTAAGATTCATATGTATGGGCTGATGATCGGCATGGGATTTTTTCTTGCTCTGATGATCTCTCTTCACGAAGCAAAGCGGACGGGGCAGAATACAGAGCATTACTGGGATTTCCTGCTGGTCATGGTCATCCCTTCGATCCTGGGCGCGAGGATTTATTACGTCCTCTTTAATCTGAAGGAATATACAGGGCAGGACAAATCGGCATGGAAGACCTTTCTGGATATGCTCAATATCCGCGACGGGGGTCTTGCCATTTACGGCGGTCTGATCGCCGGAACGCTTTCGGCGGTTGTTCTCACCAGAGTGAAGAAAATCAGTCTGCCGCTTCTGGCGGATACGGTGACTATGGGTATCCTGGTTGGGCAGATCCTTGGCCGCTGGGGCAATTTCTTTAACCGGGAGGCCTTCGGCCGGCTGGCCAACGGCTGGACGCGCATGGCTATTCCGGTGGATTACTATAATAATGACGGCTCAATGGCATATATGAAGAAAAACGGGATCATTACGGAGGCGATGCTGAATTCCACCGAAAAGGTAAACGGCGTTTCCTGCATCACCGTTCATCCGACCTTCCTTTATGAGGGGGTATGGAATCTCGCCCTTCTTCTTCTGATTTTCTTTTACAGGAAACATAAGAAATTTGATGGTGAGCTGGCCATGATCTACGTGGCGGGCTACGGGGTCGGAAGAGTGATCGTGGAATCCTTCCGTACGGATTCCCTGATGGTCGGTCCCCTTCGGGTAAGCCAGGTTGTGGGCGTATTCTGTATCATAACCGGCGTCAGCGTGATCGTCTGGAACAGGGTGAGGCTGGCAAAGAAAGGTGCTGAGGCTGAAAAGGCTTGATTTTACCGGAGTAAACTGTTAAAATTTGCACGTTGTGTATTGCGGATGGATTCCCCGGTTCCGGGAAAAGAATCTGTCCGGGGCAGGGACTGCCCCTGCCGGAATATTCTGCCGCCTGGCAGGTATAAACAGGAGGAATGAGAAAATGAAAAAGAAGCTTTTGGCACTTGGTCTGGCGCTTTCCATGTGTTTTTCACTGGTAGCCTGCGGCTCTGACAAAAAGGATGAGAAGAAGGACGAGTCCGGTCAGTCAGCCTCCAGTTCCGACGATCTGGCAAAGATTCAGGATAAGGGAACGCTGGTCATTGGTGTAACGGATTTTGAGCCCATGGATTATAAGGATGACAAGGGTGAGTGGATTGGCTTTGATGCTGACGTGGCTGCCAGCTTCTGTGAGAGCCTTGGCGTTGAGGCAAAGTTTGTCGAGATTGATTGGGACAATAAGATTCTGGAGCTGGAGGCCGGCACCATTGATTGTGTATGGAACGGCATGACCCTCACAGATGAAGTGACAAGCGCCATGAGCTGTTCCAATGCTTATTGCAACAATGCACAGATCGTGATCCTGCCGAAGGATAAGGCGGATCAGTACAAGACTGTGGAGGATATGAAGGGACTTGTATTTGCTGTTGAGGCTGGAAGTGCCGGTGAGAGTGAGGCAAAGGCAAATGGCCTGGAATATACGGCGGTGAACAATCAGGCATCTGCGCTGATGGAAGTGGCTGCCGGAACCTCCGATGCAGCGATCATCGATTCTCTTATGGCTGCCGCTATGGTGGGCGATGGTACAAGCTATGAAAACCTGACCTATACCGTTGCGCTGAACAGCGAGGAATATGGCGTGGGCTTCCGCAAGGGCTCCAATCTGACGGAAAAGCTGAACGCATTTCTGATCAGCGCTTATGAGGACGGTACACTGCAGAAGATAGCAGAAACCTATGGCGTACAGGCTGCACTGATCGATCAGACGGCCAATAAGACGGCGGAGTAAGGAATTTCACCGGGGAAGCTTGCTGAGCTGGTTGCTTCTTTAATATGAAGAAAGCATCCTGCGTTTCCCAAAGTTACAGCATTGAGACTACAGATGAAGGTAAGGAAAAGGAGAGAACGTGGATAAGTTTGCAGATCAATTTCCAATCGTGATCAAAGCGCTGAATTCAGGCTTTTTGCAGACGATGAAGCTGTTTTTTGTAACCCTTCTCGGTGCATTGCCTCTGGGCCTGCTCATCTGCTTCGGCTCCACCTCCCGTTTTCGTCCGGTGAAGTGGCTGTTCCGTTTTATCATCTGGATCGTCCGGGGAACGCCGCTGATGATCCAGCTTCTGATCATCTATTACTTCCCGGGACTCGTGCTTAAGAATAATGTCTGGGGAATAGCGGAATCCGGCCGTTTCCTTGCGGCGTCGGTGGCGTTTATCATCAATTACGCCTGTTACTTTTCCGAAATCTACAGGGGAGGCATCATCAGTATCCCTGTGGGACAGGACGAAGCAGGACTGGTGCTGGGCATGACCAGGAGCCAGATCTTTTTCCGTGTCAAGCTTCTCCAGATGGTGAAGCGGATCGTACCGCCCATGTCCAACGAGATTTTGACGCTGGTCAAGGATACATCACTGGCCAGGATCATTGCCCTGCAGGAAGTCATCTGGGCGGGGCAGGCCTTCATGAAGGGCTCGCAGGGTATTTCCGGAGAAATATGGCCCCTGTTCTTTACAGCAGTTTATTATCTGATCTTTAACGGTATTCTCTCCCTGCTCTTTGGCAAGCTGGAAAAGAAGCTGGATTACTTCAGGTAGGAGGTGCGCTGTGTCAATACTGTCAGTGGAACATATCAGCAAATCCTTTGATAAAACAGAGGTGCTGAAGGATATTTCCTTCACCATGGAGAAAAGCCAGGTACTGTCCATTATCGGCTCCTCGGGAAGCGGAAAGACAACGCTGCTCCGGTGCCTGAATTTTCTGGAAAGAGCGGACCAGGGCAGGATCCTGGTGGGAGACCGTGTGGTTTTCGATGCGGAGGATCCGCAGTACATGAAGGATGCGGTGATCCGGAAGAACCGGATGCATTTTGGAATGGTATTCCAGTCCTTTAATCTCTTTCCCCAATATACGGCGCTGGAAAATGTCATGCTTGCGCCCCGGCTTGCGGCGGCAAAGCAGGAGGGCTTTAAGGAGAAAAAGAAGGAAGTGCTGGAACAGCTCCGGCAGCAGGCAGAGGATATCCTTTGCCAGATGGGGCTGAAGGAGAGAATGGAGAATTATCCCCACCAGCTTTCCGGCGGACAATGTCAGCGGGTGGCCATTGCCAGAGCGCTGGCCATGCAGCCGGATATCCTGTGTTTTGATGAACCGACCTCTGCTCTGGATCCCGAACTGACGGGAGAGGTGCTCCGGGTGATCAAGGAGCTTGCAGAGAAAAAGATGACCATGGTGATCGTTACCCATGAAATGAGCTTTGCCCGGGATGTGTCGGACAAGGTGATCTTTATGAATGACGGCGTTTGTCTGGAACAGGGTACGCCGGAGGAGGTCTTCGACCATCCGAAGGAGGAGAGGACCCGTCAGTTCCTGGGCAAGCTGAAGGCCTGATATACGGCAAAAAACGAAAATATAACTATATTGATCAGATGAAAAGGCATCACACTGCGTGATGTCTTTTTTTGTGCATAAAATACGAAAAACGAACAAAATTTCTGTCTACTATGTATGAGTCCGTTTTCTTGCAAATGTGGGGCATATGGAGTAATATATAGATGTGGTGGTGAAAATTACCAAATTTTCCCATGAAAGTGGTGAAAAGTGGTATAAAACAAGGCCGAAATCATGAGAAAGGAGGAAAATACAGGATGTCTGCCAGACTGCAGGGAACTGCGAGACACAGCATGGACGCCAAGGGAAGAATGAGTATTCCCGCTAAGATGCGTGACGGTATCGGAAGCCAGTTTGTTGTAACACGCGGTCTGGAAAAATGTCTGTATGTTTATTCCTCCGAGGCATGGGATGAATTTACGGCCAAGCTGGATGCGCTTGGCGACAGCAAGGCCAATGTCAGAAGTGTAAAGCGATTCTTTCTGGCCAGCGCAGAGGACTGCGAACTGGATGCCCAGGGAAGAACGCTGATCCCGCCGGAGCTGAGAAAGATGGCCGGACTGGAGAAGGAAGTGGTGATCGTCGGAAACGGCAATCGTCTGGAAATCTGGAACCAGGAGGAGTGGGACAAGCTGAACAGCTCCGAAGAAATGAGCAGAGAGCATATTCAGAGCATTCTGGATAATTCTGATCTGGACTTTTGATCATGGAAGAAAAAAAACAGGAATTTAAGCATATCTCCATCATGTTTGATGAGGTGATGAATGGCCTGCGGATCCGGCCGGATGGAATATACTGTGACGGAACTCTGGGCGGCGGAGGTCATTCCTCGGGAATCGCCGCTTCTCTTGGACCGGAGGGAAGGCTGATCGGCATCGATCAGGATGCAGAGGCCATTGAAGCGGCAGAAAAAAGGCTGGCCGGGTTTTCCGGCGTGACCATTGTCCGGGATAACTACCGGAATATGAAGGCTGTACTGGCGTCTCTGGGGATAGAGCATGTGGATGGCATCCTTTTGGATCTTGGCGTATCCTCCTGGCAGCTGGACAGTGCGGAAAGGGGATTTTCCTACCGGAACGAAGCACCGCTGGACATGAGGATGAACCGGGAAAGCAGCCTGACCGCCAGACAGGTAGTGAATGAGTATGACGAGGCAGAACTGGTCAGGATACTCAGGATGTACGGAGAGGAGCCCTTCGCCGGACGCATCGCCTCCCGGATAGTAAGGGAAAGAGAGCTTAGTCCCATTGAGACTACAACAAGGCTCAGCGATATCATAAAGGCTGCCATACCGGCGGCCAGAAGAAGAGAAGGCGGGCACCCCGCCAAAAGGACCTTTCAGGCAATCAGGATCGAGGTGAATGGAGAGCTGGATGTGCTTTCCGAAACACTGGACGATATGATCGGCCTCCTCTCGCCGGGAGGACGGCTCTGTATCATCACCTTTCATTCTTTGGAGGACCGTATTGTGAAGCAGGCGTTCAAAAATGCCGAGAACCCCTGTATATGCCCGCCGAACTTCCCGGTGTGTACCTGTGGAAGAAAACCGCTGGGGAAAATGGTAACAAGAAAGCCAATCGAGCCTTCGGCAGAGGAGATGGAGAATAATCCCAGATCCAAAAGTGCCAAGCTCAGAATATTTGAAAAAATGTGAGGGAATAAGAAGTGGCGAGAAGCAGAAGAGAAATGTATTATGTAGATGGAAGCACGGTCCGGAAGCGCACATGGAGTGAGGCTTATCCGGAGGAGAGACCTTACGCTCCCGAACGGCCCCGGCGTCAGCCTGTAAGGCGGTCCGTGACCTATCGGAGGGCGGCTGTTAAGGCGGAGAAATCCCTGGCCTTTGATCTCCGGTATACCCTGCTTCTGACTGCCATGTTCGCCATTATGATCGCATCCTGCATCGTGATGCTCTTTGTTCAGGGAGAGGTAAACAACCGTGAACGCAGGATCACATCCCTGCAGCAGCAGATCCAGACCATCAATGCGGACAATGCAGCATTTGAAAATAATCTGAATGGAATGTATTCGCTTGAAGATATTTATAAGATTGCAGTCGGAGAGCTTGGTATGGTATACTCGCAGAATGGTCAGGTGATCTACTACGATGGCCAGATGGACGATTATGTGAAGCAGTACAGTGATATCCCGGGGGAAAAATGATCCGCCGGGATAACCCTGTGGAGGGGTGATCGGTTTGAAAAAAAAGAAGAGAAAAGTATTCATAAAGAGGATGCGGCAGCATCTTCTTTTCTTGCTTATTGCTTTTACGGTGATGATGGCCGCTCTGGTGGGGGTTGTGGTGAAGATCAATCTCCGGGACGGACAGAGGTATTCGGAAAAGGTACTGAGCCAGAAGTACTACGAAAATAAGACTGTGCCCTATAAGCGGGGAGATATCCTGGATTGCAACGGATCCATTCTGGCCACCAGCGTAAAGGTGTACAATCTGGTCATTTCCCCCATGGATATTCTGGAGACGGAGGGGGCGCTGGAACCGACAGAGGCTGCGCTTGGCAAGTACTTCGGCGTAACAAAGGAAGAAATGAATAAATTTCTGGAGGATCCCGAATCCCAGTATGAGATCGTCAGGAAGCAGGTAACCTACGACCAGATGAAGGAATTTACGGATTTTGAAAAGACGAAAGCCGGCTGGGACGTGGTCGGCGTGACCTTCGAGGATCAGTTCATCCGGGTATATCCGAATAATGAGCTGGCCTGCCATGTGCTGGGCTTCGTGGTAGGCGGAAATGTGGGGATCGGCGGCCTGGAGGGCAGCTACGACACAGAGCTGAACGGAACCGACGGCCGGATCTACAGCTATCTGGGCGAGGACTTCACCATGGAACGTGAAGTTGAGCCGTCCCGGGATGGTTACAGCCTGGTGACCACCATTGATACGGAGATCCAGAGGATCGTTCAGGATAAATCCGAAAAGTACATGAAGGAGGTAGGCGCAAAGAATATATCCGTTCTGGTCATGAATCCCAAGAACAGTGCGGTCATGGCGCTTTACAACTGCCACCAGTATGATCCCAACGATGCCTATAAGCTGGATCCGGTGAAGTACCAGTATGATGAGAAGAACTTTGAACAGGATCTTCCCGCTCTTTCCGATGAAGAATTTCAGGCAATGAAAAAGAACATGAGCGACGAGGAGAAGCTGACAGCCCTTAATACACTTTGGAGGAATTATGTGATCAGCGATAACTTCGAGCCCGGTTCCACCTACAAGCCCTTTACCATTTCCGGCGCGCTGGAGGAGGGGATCGTAAAGCCGGAGGATCAGTTCTTCTGCGACGGCCACCAGATCGTGGCGGACTGGGATATTCACTGCCATCTGTGGACAGGACACGGAATGCTGACGGTTTCCGAGGCGCTCGAGCAGTCCTGCAACGACTGCCTGATGCAGATTGCGGCAATGGAAGGCCCCACGATATTCGACAAGTATCAGGTGCAGTTCGGATTTGGAAAGAAAACGAATATCGACCTCCCCGGTGAGCCCTCCGAGGATTCCATGTATTATATGCTGTATCATCAGGATACGCTGAACGTTACGGAGCTGGCGACCTCCTCCTTCGGACAGGGCGTGACAGTAACCATGATGCAGCTGGGAACAGCCTTCTGCTCTCTGATCAACGGCGGCTATTATTATCAGCCCCATGTGGTTAAACAGATCCTGGATGCAGACGGAAACGTAATCGAAAACTTTGATAAGACACTTGTCCGCAGAACCGTTTCCACAGAAACAGCGGACCAGGTCAGAAATATGCTTCTCAACGTGGTTGAAGAGGGTACGGGAAGCAAGGCTATCGTGGAAGGCTATTCCATCGGCGGAAAGACCGGTACGGCAGAAAAGCTTCCCCGTAACAACGGCAAGTATGTGCTTTCCTTTATCGGGTTTGCTCCGGCCGACGATCCGCAGGTTATGGTGTACTGCGTGGTGGATGAGCCGAGAGTGGATAATCCGGCCTTCAGCTCCGCGGGAACCGTACTGTTCAATATGATCGCGGAGGATCTTCTGCCTTATATGAACATCCACCGGACAGAAACGCCGGAACATAGCGAGGAAGGTATAGACGAAATCGCAAGTCCCGTATATAATGGAGACGCACCGGAAAATGATGTGGCCGGTGAGAACGCAGATGAAGAAGTGCCGGAGGAAACCCCGGAGGGTGAGCTGGAGGAGCTTCCCGCGGATGAATATGAGGATGAGGCTTACGAAGAGACTTACGAGGAGGAATCCTGGGAAGACGAGTAGCCCGCAGGCTCCGGTCCGGACGGCATAAGGGACGTGAGGAAAGAAAAATGAAAACATTTGAAACGCTGCAGGACAAATACGTTATGGTGGCAGGGGCCGGAAGAAGCGGGATCGCTTCCGCCGGACTTCTGATCCGGAACGGGGCGAAGGTCATGATCTATGACCAGAATGAGGGCCTCGACCGGGAGAAGCTGCTGTCCGGTTTTTCCGTACCGGAGAAGGTGAAGGTGGTCACCGGAGAGCTCGGGAAGGAGGATCTCGAGGGAATCGATCTGATGGTCATCAGCCCGGGCATCAGCCCGAAGCAGCCCTTCGTTGAACTGGTAAGGAACGAGAATATCCCAATCTGGGGCGAGATCGAGCTGGCCAGCTATTACAATAAGGGCAGGATCGCCGCTATTACGGGAACCAACGGAAAGACCACCACAACAACGCTGACAGGGGAGATCTTCCGCCGCGTTGCACCGGAGAGTCTGATCGTGGGAAATATCGGACTTCCCTTCACGCAGTTCGCAGATGCAACGAATGAAAAGACGCTGATCGCAGCAGAGATCAGCTCCTATCAGCTGGAAACGGTATATACCTTCCATCCGGAGGTTGCCGTGATTACCAATCTGACGCCGGATCATCTGAACCGGCATGGCAGCTTCGAAAACTACGCAGCGATCAAGTTTGAGATCACGAAGAATATGACAAAGGATGATGTGGTGATCCTGAATTATGACGATCCGGAGGTAAGGAGCCGCCGCAATCTCGTAAAGAATGCCCGGGTTGTCTGGTTCAGCCATGAAACAGAACCGGAGGAGGGCGCTTTTGTCCGGGACGGCAGGATCATCATCCGTGATAAGGGGAAGGAGCAGGAGGTCCTGATGGTGAAGTCCATCCGGATCCTGGGAGAGCATAATCTGGAGAATGTGCTTTCTGCCGTTCTTCTGGCTTACTACATGGGCATCCCGAAGGAAATCATCCGAGATACGGTAATGGATTTCCAGGGCGTTGCCCACCGCATCGAATATGTGCGGAACGTAAACGGCGTAGAATACTATAATGATTCCAAGGGTACTAATCCGGACGCGGCCATCAAGGCGCTGAAGGCCATGAAATCCACAACGCTTCTGATCGGCGGCGGAGATGATAAGGGGAACACCTTCGATGAGTGGGTGGAATGCTTCCCGGGCAAGGTAAGATACCTTGTGCTGATCGGCAAGACCGATCCCATCATCACGAGATGCTGCAAGGACCACGGCTTCCATGAGATCGTTCATGTGGAGACGCTGAAGGATGCGGTGATCTTCTGTTACCGGAATGCCATGCCAGGGGATGCGGTGCTTCTTTCCCCTGCATGTGCAAGCTGGGATATGTTTAAGGATTTTGAGGAACGGGGCGACCTGTTCAAACAGTACGTAAACGAGCTTGAGGAGAAAGAGTTTGAATAATAAGAGCCGGTTCCTCCGGGGAACATACTTTGATTATACAACCCTCTTTCTGACACTGTTTCTGACGGGGTTCGGTCTGGTCATGCTGTACAGTGCCAGCTCCTTTGTTGCGCATCGGGATTATAATGATAACGCTTTTTATTTCAGAAAACAGCTCATCATCGCACTCGGCGGAATATTTGTCATGCTGGGAATCTCCTTTTACCGGTACCAGCGCCTGAAAAAATTTTCCATCCTCCTCATGCTGGGTGTATCGGTGCTGCTGTTTCTGGTTCTTTTCATTGGCGTGGACAACAACGGTTCACGCCGATGGATGAACCTGGGGCCGATTTCGTTCCAGCCATCCGAGGTTGCCAAGCTGGTTCTGATCATTTACATGGCTCATATCTGCACCACGAAATCCGGTCTGCTGCATACCCTGTACGGGACGATCAAGCTGGCGGCACCGGTGATCGGCGTGGTTATCATGGTTGCGGTTTCCAATCTGAGTACAGCCATAATCTGCGCCATGATCGTAGTGGGGATCTGGTTTATCGCCACGCCGAAGCCAATCTATATCGTACCGGTGCTGATCCTCGGCATCGCCGGCGTTCTCTTTTTCGTCAATAACCAGTCCTACCGAGGAGACCGCATCACCGCATGGAAGGATCCGGAAAGCTCTTACCAGACCATGCAGGCTCTGTATGCCATCGGCAGCGGAGGCATGTTCGGAAGGGGGCTGGGACAGAGCATCCAGAAAAAGGGATTCATTCCCGAGTCCTATAACGATATGATCTTTTCGGTAATCTGCGAGGAGCTGGGAATCGTTGGCGCTGCAGGCATTCTGCTGATCTTTGTTTTTCTTCTCTGGCGGCTCAGGCTGATCGCCGAGGGAGCGCCGGACAGATTCGGCAGTCTCATGGTCTGCGGTGTGATCGTTCACCTGGCAGTGCAGGTCATTGTTAATGTGAGCGTTGTCACGAACGTGATCCCGAATACGGGCGTTACCTTGCCGTTCATCAGTTACGGCGGCACGTCGATCCTTTTGCTTTTTGCGGAAATGGGACTTGTGCTGTCCGTTTCACGGCAGATCGTGCCCAGGGGGAGAGAAGAGGTGGTTACATGAAAAAATATGTGATCGCTGTTATCGTTCTGGCGCTGATCTTCGGCGTGATGTATGTCAGGACCTTCGATGTGGAGGAAATAGAGGTAAGGGGATGCGTCCTTTCCTCCGAGGATGAAGTCCGGCAGGCGGTCGAGGATTTTATCCCCGCCGGAAATACACTTTTTCTTTCGGTAAAGAAGAAGTTTTCCAAGGTAAAAAGCGTTGCCTTTGTTGCCAAGCTGGATATTTCCATTGACTGGAAGAACCGGGTAGTGGTGGATGTGTACGAAAAATCCCTGGCCGGCTGCGTGGAATATATGGAACAGTTTATCTACTTCGATAACGACGGAAGGGTTCTGGAAACCGGGAAGGAAAAGATAGAGGGTATCCCGATCATCAGCGGTCTGAACATTTCCAACTGGCAGATCGATGAAAAGCTTCCTGTGGATAATGCCAGAAAATTCGATCTGATCCTGACCATAACCCAGCTGATCGAAAAGTATGAGCTGTCTATTGACGGCATCACATTTTCCGGGGAAGAGGATATTATCCTTCATGTAAAAGGCATTAATGTCGAGCTGGGGAATGGAGATAATCTTGCCGTGCAGATGATGAATCTGGGAAGTATCCTGGAGGGCCTCAAGGGGAAAAAGGGAACGCTTTATATGAAAGATTTCAACTCCCCGGAATCCATGGCCAGCTTCAAAAGCGAATAGGAAAATAAAAAATAGTTAAACAAAATGATGATTTTGTGTTGATTATTTTTTGAAAAACATATATTATAAAGGGTAGTGTGTGAAAGTATAATTACTTTAAGGAGGGAAAAACCTTGCTTGAGATTAAATCCAATGACGAAAAAGCGCCTGCAAGAATACTGGTCATCGGCGTGGGTGGAGCCGGCAACAATGCCGTAAACCGGATGATCGATGAGAATGTAGAGGGCGTAGAACTGATAGCGATCAATACAGATAAGCAGAGCCTGTCTCTCTGCCGTGCGACCACAAA
The DNA here is from genome assembly GCA_002372545.1 of Lachnospiraceae bacterium UBA3732. Lineage (GTDB taxonomy): Bacteria > Bacillota > Clostridia > Lachnospirales > Lachnospiraceae > Eubacterium_Q. The sequence goes on from DFHD01000093.1 coordinate 24,065, forward strand.
GATCCAGATCGGTGAAAAGCTGACCAAGGGACTTGGCGCAGGAGCCAGACCGGAGATCGGCGCAAGCGCAGTTGAAGAGAACAGAGAAGAGATCAATGACATCATCAAGGATGCGGATATGGTATTTGTTACCTGCGGTATGGGCGGCGGAACAGGTACCGGTGCAGCTCCTGTTGTAGCGGAGATCGCAAGAAATCTTGGCATACTTACGGTAGGCGTTGTGACAAAGCCCTTCTCCTTCGAAGGAAAGCCGCGTATGAACAATGCTGTTAACGGTATTGCCAAGCTGCGTGATAATGTGGATACACTGATCGTTATCCCCAATGACCGTCTTCTGCAGATCTGCGACAAGCGTACCAGCATTCCGGATGCGCTGAAGAAGGCCGATGAGGTTCTTCAGCAGGGCGTGCAGGGCGTAACGGATCTGATCAACAAGCCGGGTCTGATCAACCTTGACTTTGCGGATATCCAGACGGTAATGCGTGATAAGGGCATTGCCCATATCGGTATTGGTAAGGCGAGCGGAGATAACAAGGCTGTGGATGCGATCAAGATGGCTATGGATTCCCCGCTTCTGGAAACAACCGTAAACGGCGCTACCGATATCATTGTAAACTTCTCCGGTAATGTAGGTATCATGGAAACCTATGATGCGATCACGTATCTGACTGAGGTTGCCGGTGAAGACGCCAACATCATCTTCGGTACCGTTGATAATGATATGGCTGGCGATGATGTAAGCATTACCATTATCGCTACAGGACTTGAAGCAAAGGATAAATTTGTAAAGCCTGTTCCCTCAAAGCCGGCTGCTTCGGCAGCGCATGAGCCGCAGGAAAATACGATCAAGACGCCGACCTTCAGCGGAAATGCCCCGAGAACGGCGCCGGTTCCTCTTCAGTTTAAGTCGGCAGCTGCTTCGGCACCGGCAGATAAGGCTGCTCAGCCGGTTATGGATACCCAGCCGGAAATGCCTTCGGCAACCTCTGAGTTCCAGGCCGCTGCACCGAAGACCAATACACAGAATATCAAGATCCCTGATTTCCTGAAGAGAGGCTGATCAGCGGAAATATCTCTCAGCCGGAATGGGGAGGCTATCCTGCTCTGAACGGGAGAGAAACTGAATGAGAAATATATTAATCAGACAGCCGGAAGAAATTCCGGCTGTTTGGGATTTTACAGGAGATAATGATTTGTCGGATAAATGCAGGGTCAGTGTGGTGATCCCGTGCTGGCGGGCAGAGGATACCATCGGCGAAACAGTCCGAAGTGTGCTTGCCCAGACAGAAACCTCACTGGAAGTGATCCTTGTGATCAGCGGCGAAATGGATGAAAGCGTTCTTCCCACGGACAGCCGGATCCGGATGATCCGCAGCGGGGAGAAGCTCTCATCAGCTGCTGCCAGGAGAACAGGCGTCCGGAATGCCATGGGAAGCTATGTGGCTTTTCTGGATGCGGACGACCTCTGGGATAAGGATAAGCTTCGGCTGGAGATCAAAATGCTGCAAAGAAAAAATAAAAAAGGAGAGTCGCCTCTGCTTGTCTTTACCGGACGGCAGCTGATCCGGGAGGATGGGAAGCCGCTGGGCAGATATATTCCGGCAAGGCGGATCGTAACTTACCGGGATCTTCTGAAGACCAACAGCATCAGCTGTTCATCGGTTCTGATGCTGAGGGAGACAGCAGAGAGGCTTGTTTATCCTGAGGGGAGGCTTCATGAGGACTATGCCGCCTGGCTGGAGCTTTTCAGAACCGGCGGATATGCTGCGGGAATCGACAGGCCGCTTCTTTTTTACAGGGTCAGGAGGGGGAGCCGTTCAGGCGTCAAGACCAGGTCGGCAGCCATGCACTGGCGCACCCTCAGGTTTCATGGATTATCGGCTTGCAGGTCGGCTTTTTGTATGGTATCCTATGTTTTGCATGGAATCAAAAAGTATTATCTATAGGGGTAATTGAATGGAAGATACAAGAGCAGAGCTTCTGCTTCGGCGGCTCGGGGAACTGGAGCGTAACGCAAAGGAATCCCATCTGAATAAAAACATGATCGTTGTGGACAGGGAGGAGCTTTCCTATCTGGTTAAATCTCTTTCCGAAGTTCTCCGTCAGGAGCTTACGGAATACCGGAAGATTAACGATATCCGCGCAAGGATCATCCGCGATGCCCAGAAGCAGGCGGAGGATATTAAATATGAGGCGGAGAAGAGTGCCAGCAGGATCAGGGTAACCAAGCGCAGGCCGGATGAACCGCCCGGATTCCGCGTGCAGGAGCTGTCGGATGAGGATAAAAAGGCTCTTCGTACGGCCAATGATATTTATGCGGCGTCTCTCATTTACACAGATGAGATGCTGACCGAGGTAGACCACCTGGTTAACGAGGCCTATCAGAAGATTGACAGTGAATATAACCGGATGAAAAATACACTCGCGGAGAAGATCCGGGATATATCCGCAAGTAAGACGGAGCTGATGAACCAGCTCGATGACCTGTCCAAGCTCGATCGATACAGCCAGGTTCTCGAAATGGGACAGCTGCTTGCCCAGGAGCTTTATTACGAAAAGGAAAAGGCCAGGGCAGAAGAGGCTGAGCGAGAGGCGCAGATGGAATTCCACTTCGATGAGGATGAGAAGAAGAAGGAAAAAAAGCACCGGCCCGCTATCAGCGAGGATCGTTCCGAGGTGAAGATCAAAACGAGGAAGGCGGAAAAGCCGGCGATCAGGGTTATGGACAGATCCGGAGAGGTGAAAAAGAATGAACAGGATAAGTAAGATCAAACCCTATATCCGGGCTGTGAATTATTACGAGACGGATCAGATGCATGTGGTGCACCATTCCAATTATGCCAGATATATGGAGGAGGCCAGGCTGGACATGATGAACCAGATCGGGCTTTCCTATGATAAGATGGAGGAGATGGGGATCATCATTCCCGTCCTGGAGCTCCACAATGTCTTTACCAATGCGATCCATTACGGGGATATTATCTCGATTCAGCCTTCGCTCGTTAAGCTGACCCCCGTTCGTTTCGGCATGCATTATGAGTTTTATGATGCAGGGACCGGCGCGTGGCTTAACCGTGCGGATACCAGTCATGCTTTCGTGGACACGGATTTCCGGCCCATGAACCTGAAGAAGAAGTATCCGGAGGTGTATGCTGCGATGGAGGCGCTTCTGCAGGCGCCGGAAGAGAAATGACAGCAAAGACAGTAAAATGGTAAAAAACCAGGGCCGGTAAAGACCCTGGTTTTTTTACATTTTAAATGGTAACGGCTGCGATGACGCTTCACTCATGCTTTTTCGGAATCTTTTCTTACATCCTTACGCTTGCTCTTTTTGTTGATGTAGAGATTCTGGTCGGCGATGGTCATATCATCCTCAACATGAATCTCGTCGCTGCAGACAAAATCGGTAAAGCCGAAGCTGAATTCGATATAATAGGGTTTGTCGCAGGTGCGGTTCAGCTGATCCATGGAATCCTTCAGCGTTTTGGTGAAGCGGACGTCGTCCCCTTCACGGATAGAAGGAACGAATACGGCAAATTCATCGCCTCCGATCCGGGCGATAATGGAATTGCCGGGGAAGCTGCTCCGGAGGATCTTGGCAATGGACCGGAGAGCAAAGTCGCCGTCCTTATGGCCGAAGATATCGTTCACCTGCTTCAGATTATCCATGTCGATATAGGCGGCCATGGAATGAATGCCTCTGTTGGCTCTTGCGTTGGTAAACTGCTGTGCGGTATCAAAGAAGCCGCGGCGGTTCAGAAGTCCGGTGAGCTCATCGGTTACAGAGAGCGCGTTCAAAAGGTCGTTTTTCTCCCGGATCTCATTCATAGTGGCTTCCAGACGGTTCTGGATGGAAAGCTCCTGCTTCATCAGGGCAATGAACTTCATGGAAGTGCCCAGCTGAAGAGAGGTGGAATAGATGCTCTTGAAATTGGGCAGGTCCGCCTCGCAGAGGAAGAGACCGTGCTGCACCTCGTTGGTAAAAATGGGCGTCAGGACCATCGTCCGTCGGCGGTTTACATCATTTTTGGGCTTCAGGACCATATAGGAGGGCATGATCCGGTTGTCGCCCCGGAGAACATGAATCTTTCCATCCTGATAATAGGCCTGGATCATCAGGTATTTGGGAATCTGCCACATACCGGTGGTGAGCTCCACGGGAACCTCGTCATAAAGATAAACATACGCGCTGGGGAAGCCGATGTAGTGTTCCAGCTTTTCCATGATCAGATGGAAGCATTTATAGTCATCGGTTGCCGTGAGAAGCGTATCTCTTGTAATGTATACGGAGGACCAGGCGTTTTCCTTATTCTCCCGGCTTTCTTCCATGAGTCTCCTGGCTGTAAAGTAGGAGAGGGAGGAAAGTACGGAATTGAACAGAGAGGAAAGTCTGGCCAGCCTTTCCTGGGAAATATCCAGATTGGTCAGAAATCTGGATAAAAGATCCACAAAGTAGATCACGTTGATAGTAGAGAAATAGTAGCGGATGATATCATTCGCCAGAAGCTTTCCAAGCTCCTCCCGGATCAGGGAGAAGTCCACGGGGTCATCACGGAAGACCATTTCGGTAAAGTGCAGGATAAAGGGATCCATGAGTGCAAAAAGCTGCCGGGAATAGAATATGTTATTATAGTGGCTCATGAAATGATCCTTGAAGAACTGCATCAGCTCTTCAGGAGAGCTCTCTGCAAGGGAATCGTTGACCGATTGAATGATCACGGGATCCGTGGCCGGATCCAGACCGCAGGAAAAACGGGAGATCATCTTGGAATGCAGAATGGATTTGGAGGTGGTCCCCTTTTCCATCAGCTCCAGAACCTGGAAAACGGACTGGTATCCAAGGTCCATGATGTTATTATCAACTGTGGTGAGAGCGGGCGAAAGAGAAAGGGAGTAGGGCGCATTGTCATAGCCCGTGACAAGAATATCCTTGCCGATCACAAGACCGCGGCGCTTGATGGCGGTATAGCCGCCGATGGCCATGGTATCGTTGGCGAAGATGATCGCTTCCAGATCCGGGTTGCGGTCCAGAAGGTCGTCTACAATCTCTTCCGTATATTCGGAGAAATTACCGTAAACCACGCGGTTTTCGTCATAGGGGATATCATTCTCTGCCAGCACCTCTTTATATACAGTAAGGCGCTCCAGCGCATCGCTGTTTTCCAGCCGCCCGCTGACGAAACCAATCCTGGATTTCCGGTGCTCCTTGATCAGATGCTCCACGATCTGGCGCATGCCGGTCTTCCCCTCTGTATAGAGGCACGGGTAGCCGGGCACCTCGATCTCCAGGGTGAGAACGGGAATATCAAAGGCGTCAAGGAAGGCTTTTTTATCTTCAACAGAAATAAAGCTTCCGATGGAGCCGATACTCACGATCAGCGCATCTAATGATTTTTTGGAAGCATAATAAAAGATGGAATTATATTGATAATCATATTTTGCATTAACGGGATCGTTATAAGATGCATTGAGATACATGCCGGGGAAGATCGTCAGATTGACATCTGCCTCCTCGGCGGCATATTCAACGCCTTTGCAGATTTCAAAAGCGTAATCGTTATCCAGATGACAGGTAAAAAAACCGATATTCGGTCTGACTTTTCTTTTCAAATGTACACCCTCCCCCAAGGTATGGCCGGCGGGAACCGGAAAAGCGATAGCAGAGGACCCGGACGGTCATATGAATAGTTACATTCAGTTTAGCATATCCGGAAAAAAAGGGCAATATTTACAAAAGCCGTTTTCTTGATTATAATAGCCTGTAGTGTAACTGTTTTCGTATCATATTTCAGGAGGGAAAAATCTTGGATTACAAAAAAGCAGGAGTGGACATTGAAGCAGGCTACCGTTCGGTGGAGCTCATGAAGGAGCATATCAAAAAGACCATGCGGCCGGAGGTGATGGGAGGAATCGGCGGTTTTGCCGGTGCATTTGATCTTTCTTCGATCAAGAACATGGAGGAGCCCGTCCTTCTTTCGGGCACAGACGGCTGCGGAACGAAGGTGAAGCTGGCCTTTCTTATGGATAAGCATGATACCATCGGTATCGATGCGGTTGCCATGTGTGTGAACGATATTGCCTGTTCAGGCGGCGAGCCCCTGTTTTTCCTGGACTATATCGCATGCGGGAAGAACTATCCGGAAAAAATCGCTGCGATCGTCAGCGGCGTGGCGGAGGGCTGCCGTCAGGCCGGCGCTGCCCTGGTAGGCGGAGAAACGGCAGAACATCCCGGACTTATGCCGGAGGATGAATACGATCTGGCCGGCTTTGCCGTGGGCGTAGCGGAAAAGAAGGAAATGATCACTGGAGAATCCATTTGCGAGGGAGACAGTCTGATCGGTATTGCCTCCAGCGGCGTGCACAGCAACGGCTTTTCTCTGGTGCGGAAGGTATTCTCCATGACGAAGGAATCGCTGGATACCTATTATGACGAGCTGGGCATGACTCTGGGCGAGTGTCTCATTACGCCCACCAGGATTTATGTGAAGGCGCTGAAGGCGCTGAAGGATGCCGGCGTCCGGGTTAAGGGCTGCAGCCATATTACCGGAGGCGGCTTCTATGAGAATATTCCCCGTATGCTTCCCGAGGGAGTCCGGGCGGTGGTGGAAAAGGATTCTTATGATGTTCCGCCTATTTTCGGTCTCCTGGCAAAGGAGGGAAATATCGAAGAGAAGATGATGTACAATACCTTTAATATGGGCCTCGGTATGGTGATCGCTGTGGATGAAAAAGACCGGGAGAAGGCTCTCCGGGTGCTTTCCGATGCCGGCGAAAAGGCCTGGGCTGTAGGTAAGGTCATCAGCGGAGAAAAGGGAGTGGAATTATGCTGAGAGTGCTGACTCTGGTGTCAGGAGGCGGCACCAATCTGCAGGCCATTATTGACGGTGTGGCTGCAGGAACGGTTAAGAATACGGAGCTTGTGGGTGTGATCAGTAACAATCCCGGGGTCTATGCGCTGGAGCGCGCAGCGAAGGCGGGAATCCCCGCGGAGGTGCTTTCCCCCAAGGATTTCCCGGATCGGGAGGCCTTTCATCGGGCGTTTCTGGAAAAGTGCAAAAGCTACCGGCCCGATCTTATTGTGCTGGCCGGATTTCTGGTGGTGATCCCGCCGGAATTCATCCGGGAGTTTGAGGGAAGGATCATTAATATCCATCCGTCTCTGATCCCCAGCTTTTGCGGAACAGGCTATTACGGGCTGAAAGTACATGAAGCGGCCCTTGCCCGCGGCGTTAAGGTATCCGGGGCAACGGTGCATTTTGTGGACAGCGGGACGGATACCGGCCCGATCATCCTGCAGAAGGCGGTAGAGGTCCTTCCGGGAGATACGCCGGAGATCCTGCAGAAGAGAATCATGGAGCAGGCAGAATGGGTTCTCCTGCCGGCGGCTGTATCCGGCATTGCCACGGGAGAGATAAAATATACCAGGAGGGAAGATAAATGAAGGTTCTGATCGTAGGCGGCGGCGGAAGAGAGCATGCGATTGCCTGGGCTGTGGCAAAGAGTCCCAGGCTGGAAAAGCTGTACGCGGCACCGGGAAATGCAGGGATTGCAGAGGTGGCGGAGTGCGCAGATATCTCTGTTATGGATAAGGAGGCGCTTGTAGCCTTCGCAAAAGAAAAAAACGTGGATTTTGTGATTGTGGGTCCTGACGATCCGCTGGCGGCCGGCGTGGCAGATGCATTTCTGGATGAAGGGATCAAAACTTTTGGACCCAGAAAAAATGCTGCCATCATTGAGGCTTCCAAGGCATTTTCCAAGGATCTCATGAAAAAGTATGGTATTCCCTGCGCAGCATCGGAAACCTTTTCCGATCCGGACGAGGCGACTGCCTATTTGAAGAGCCGGAAGGCTCCCTTTGTGCTGAAGGCGGACGGGCTGGCTCTGGGCAAGGGCGTTCTGATCTGCCAGACTCTGGAGGAGGCGCTGGACGGGATCAAGGAGATCATGATCGATAAAAAGTTCGGCGACGCCGGCAATAAGGTGGTGATCGAGGAGTTCATGACCGGCCGCGAGGTATCGGTTCTCTGCTTCTCCGACGGAAAGACCATTCTTCCCATGACCTCTGCCCAGGATCACAAGCGGGCAAAGGATAATGACGAGGGCCTGAATACAGGAGGTATGGGAACCTTTTCTCCCAGCCCCTTCTATACGGCGGATATCGACAGATTCTGCCGGGAGAACATTTACCAGAAGACCATTGACGCCATGAGATCAGAGGGGCGGGAGTTTAAGGGTGTTCTGTTCTGCGGTCTGATGCTGACGCCTCAAGGTCCCAAAGTACTGGAGTTTAACGCCCGGTTCGGCGATCCTGAGGCGCAGGTGGTTATCCCCAGAATGGAGAATGATATTTTGGATGTGATGGAGGCCTGTGCGGACGGAAGACTGGATGAGATCGATCTTACTTTTGCGGATAATGCAGCGGTCTGTGTCATGCTGGCTTCCGACGGCTATCCGCTTTCCTATGAAAAGGGCTATCCGATTTCCGGTCTGGAGAAGTTTAAAGGCAGCAAAGATAAATTCGTGTTCCATTCCGGTACAAAGCTGAAGGATGGGCAGGTGGTCACAAACGGCGGACGTGTTCTGGGCGTTACCGCCCTCGGCCCGGATCTTAAGGCGGCCAGAGCTGCGGCGTATGCCGGAACGGAGCTGATCGGTTTTGCGAATAAATATATGCGGCATGATATCGGTAAGGCTATAGACGAGGCCTGAATATGAAAGAAATGACACCGGCGCTGATGCGTGTTTTGAGTGATGCGCGCCAATTGGCAAAGAGAAAAAAGTGCGGCGAGATAGACAGCGCTTTTATTCTGGCAGGGATGCTGTTTGCGGAAACGGGAACTGTGTATTCGATCCTGAGTGAGAATCATCTTCTGGAAGTGATCAGGATGGACCTGAAGGTATCCCGGACCAATAATTCCATATTCCGGGTTCAGGGAGAGGAAAAGGCGGGACAGGAATACCGCCTTTCTCCGCGTGCAAAAAATCTTCTGGAAAGCGCAGATCTTCTGGCGGGGCGTCTGGGAGATAACCGGATCGGAACGGAGCATGTTTTTCTTGAAATGCTCCGGCAAAGTGATCTGGAAGCTAACAGGATCCTGCGCAGGTCCGGCCTGGAGCTGCCGGAGCTTTTCCGCAATACGCTTTTTGCTGCGGGGAAGAGCCGGGAGGTGGTCAGGGCAGAGCTGAGAAGAGCTTTTCCCGAAGGACCTGAACGGAAACAGAAGAGTATTCTGGATGACTACGGCAGGAACATGATCCGGGAGGCGGAAGCCGGCAGACTGGATCCGGTGATCGGCCGCGAGGATGAAATAAACCGTCTGATGCAGATTCTTTGCAGAAAAACGAAGAATAATGCCTGCCTTGTGGGCGAACCCGGGGTAGGAAAAACCGCAGTAGCGGAGGCGCTTGCCCAGAGGATATATTCCGGTAATGTGCCCGAACAGCTGGCCGGGAAAAAACTGTATTCCCTGGAGATTTCCTCCATGGTGGCCGGAACAAAATACAGGGGCGAATTTGAAGAGCGGATGGATCAGCTTCTGAAGGAAGTAAGAGACAGAAATGACGTGATCCTTTTTCTGGACGAGCTTCATACCATTATCGGCGCAGGAGGCGCGGAGGGTACGCAGGATGCGGCAAATATTCTGAAACCGGCGCTTTCCAGGGGAGAGATCCAGGTGATCGGCGCGACCACCATGGATGAATACCGGAAGCATATCGAAAAGGATGCGGCACTGGAACGCCGGTTCCAGCCTGTTTATGTGGAGGAGACTACGGAAGAGGATACACTCCGGATCCTGGAGGGGCTGAAAGAGGGATATGAGTCTTATCATGGCGTCCGTTATACGCCTGAGGCGCTTTCCGAGGCAGTCAGATTGTCCCGGAGATATGTGCAGGACAGATTTCTTCCGGATAAGGCGATCGACCTCATGGATGAGGCTGCGGCTGCTGTCAAACTTGCCGGGGTGAAAAAGGGTGAGGATTACAGCGGCCGGCTGATGCTGGAAGAGGAGATGCTGGAAAGCCTTCGGGAAGGAAATACGAGGCGGGCATCCAACCTGAGAAAAAAGATGGAAAAGCAGTCGGCCAAGCAGCTCGGCGCGGAGGGTCCCCTTGTCGTGACCGGGCAGGATGTGGCGGCTGCAGTGTCCAGATGGACCAAGATACCGGCGGAGAGGATGACGGAATCGGAGTATGCCCGGCTTGAGCGGCTGGAAAAGACCATGGAAAAACGGATCATCGGGCAGCCTGAGGCAGTGGAAAAGGTGGCGAGAGCCATACGCCGGGGAAGACTTGGCCTTTCCGATCATCAAAGACCCGTGGGCTCGTTCCTTTTTCTTGGTCCGACGGGCGTGGGAAAAACAGAACTTTCCAAGGTTCTTGCCGATACGCTTTACGGCGGTGAGAAGGAAATGATCCGTGTGGATATGTCCGAGTATATGGAAAAGATCAGCGTTTCCCGTCTGATCGGCTCGGCGCCCGGATACGTGGGCTACGAGGAGGGAGGACAGCTTTCGGAGCAGGTGAGGCGGAATCCTTACAGTGTGATCCTTTTTGATGAGGTGGAAAAGGCGCATCCGGATGTATTCCACCTGCTTCTCCAGGTGCTGGATGACGGAAGGATAACAGACTCCCAGGGAAGAACTGTGGATTTCAAGAATACCGTGATCATCATGACCTCGAATCTGGGGGCGGAAGAGATCATCGACCCGAAGCCCATGGGCTTTGTTTCCGGCGGCGAAAACGAAGAGGACAGATATAAGGCCATGCAGGAAATGGTCATGGAAGAGGTAAGGCATCACTTCCGTCCGGAATTTCTGAACCGTCTGGATGAGATGGTCGTATTTCGTGCGCTGAGTCAGGAGGACGTGCGCAGGATTGCCGGGCTCAGACTGAAGGAGCTGAAAAAAGAGGCAAAGGAAAATCTGGATATTACGCTGACGTGGAACAGCTCTCTTTTGAAGCTGATGGCGGAAAAGGGCTATGACAGGGCCTATGGCGCGCGGCCTCTCAGACGTGCGATCCAGACAGAAATAGAGGACAGGCTGGCGGATGCTGTTTTTGCCGGAGAAATCCATTCCGGCGATACGGTTCGCATTGGCGTCCGGGATAAAAAAATTCAGATTTTTTTAATTTAAAAGTGGAAAAATTAGTTAGGATATACTATACTGAAGATAGAGGTTAAAGGCATTTGCGCCGGCGGAACTTCCGGCGCAGTTACAAGGAGGATAAGGGAAAATGGCAGTTATCAGTGAACTGATCCGCGAGGAGGAAAACGGATCCCTCAGCTTCGGAAATTACGAACTGCAGGCGAAGACCAAGCAGGATGGTTTTATATACAACGGTGACAGCTACAAGATCAAGACCTTTGCGGAGATCACCAAGCTGGAAAGAAACGGCGGATTCGTGTATGAGTCTGTTCCGGGAACAGCGGTTCATGAGTTTTATGCGACAGACCAGAAGGTTACCTTCCGGGTGGAGGGAGACAAGGATGCGCAGATCACACTTGAACTGGAACCGGAAAAGGAGTATAAGGTGCATCTGGATGAGGTTTACGTTGGTAAGATGAAGACCAATCTGGGCGGCAAGCTGATCCTCAGCGTTGAGCTTGAGGAAAATGAATCTGCAGCGGTTGTGATCGAAAAGATCTGACGATTGCGTAATGAACGGCAAAAAGGGGATGCAAAGGACAGCGGAAAGGGCTGTTTCGGCATCCCCTTTCATTTGTGTACGGGGGATAAATAAGGAGAACAGGATTGGCTAAGGATAAACAGATTTTTTATTGCAGTGAATGCGGATTTGAGGCCGGAAAGTGGATGGGACAGTGCCCTTCCTGTAAGGCGTGGAATTCCTTTACCGAGCATAAGGTAACGGGCAAAGCCCTGAGAAACGGGTGGGCGGGAGAGCGTCCAAAGGCTGTCCGGATATCTGAGGTTACATCGGCGGAGGAGAGCAGGATAAAGACGGATATCGGCGAGCTTGACAGGGTCCTGGGAGGAGGGATCGTTCCCGGGTCGCTTGTGCTGATCGGCGGAGCGCCGGGTATCGGCAAGTCCACCCTTCTTCTGGAGATGTGCAGGAATCTTACCGGAAAAAACGTGAAAACACTTTATATTTCCGGCGAGGAATCTCTGCAGCAGATCAGAATGCGTGGGGAGAGGATCGGAATCTCCGGTTCTGAGCTTCTGCTCCTGTCGGATAACTCCTTTGAAAATGCAGAGGAGGTCATTCGCAGCGCTGAGGCACAGGTTGTGATCGTGGATTCTATCCAGACTATGGAAACAGAGAATCTTCCCGCTGCGCCGGGAACCGTATCCCAGGTCAGGGAGATCACGGCCAGGCTGATGGTTCTGGCAAATCAGCTGAAAACATCGATCTTTGTTGTGGGTCATGTGACTAAAGAGGGAACGGTCGCCGGCCCCAGAACGCTGGAACACATGGTAGACAGCGTGATCTATTTCGAGGGGGATAATACCAATGGCTTCCGCCTCCTCCGGGCGGAAAAAAACCGGTTTGGCTCAACGGACGAGATTGGTGTATTCAACATGACGGACCATGGGCTGGAGGAAGTGGTAAATCCGTCGGAATTATTTCTTTCCGGCAGACCCCGAGGAGCTTCGGGCTCTGTCGTGGTCAGCATGGAGGAGGGAACAAGAGCGGTTCTGGTGGAGCTGCAGGCTCTCTGCTGCGATTCCAGCTTTAATATGCCCAGAAGAACGGCTGTCGGTGTGGATTACAACCGGGTGAACCTGCTGATCGCGGTTCTCGAAAAGCGGGGAGGAATATCTCTTTCCGGGGCGGACTGCTATGTCAATATCGCAGGAGGCCTCAGGGTAAGTGATCCTTCGGCGGATCTTGGGATTATCTGCGCGATCGCATCCAGCTTCAGAGACAGAGCCGTTCCCGAGGGATTTGTGATCATCGGGGAGATAGGCCTGGCCGGTGAGATCCGGGGAATCCGGAGTGCCCTCCGCCGGGTAAAGGAAGCGGTAAAAATGGGCTATACGGATATCCTTCTCCCGGCGTCCAATCGTTCCCGGGAGCTGGATGAATTGACGGGTGTGAGACTCCATTACGTTTCATCTATCCAGGAGGCGCTTGCTCTGATTTAGTGCTGATGTTTTAGATTAATGCGATTATTTCTTGCCTGCTTATCCATGGCGCCCTGGCATTTCATGCCAGGCAAGTCTTGCAGTGCAAGACTTGGTTTTGCCTAAGCAAAACGCGTGTGGCTACGCCACATCGGATTTTCAGAGAAAATCCGACCTAGATGAGCATAAAAAATCCGGCGCATAGTGCGCCGGAAGGATTTCAGATCAAAAAGAATTTCAGACCATGAAGGATTTCGGATCATGAAGGATTTCAGATCATGAAGGATTTCAGATCATGGAAGATATATGGTCATGAAAGAGTACGATCAGAGCTTCAGCGCATCGGAAAAAGCACTGAGGAGTTCATCGTAGGTTTCATAAGCCGGAAGGGCGGGGTAGGCCTTTTTGATCTCTTCGGTGGAGCGGAAGAGGAAGCCGGCCTTGCTGGCCTCGATCATGCCGAGGTCGTTGAAGCTGTCGCCGGTGGCGATGGTATCAAAGCCGATGGACTGCAGCGCGCGTACTGTGGCATATTTGGACTTCTCCACACGCATCCTGAAGCCGGTGATCTTTCCATCATCCGCAACCTCCAGTGTGTTGCAGAAAATCGTGGGCATTCCCAGTTTTTTCATCAGGGGGCCGGCAAACTGGGTAAAGGTGTCGCTGATGATGATCACCTGAGTCAGATCGCGGAGCTTATCCAAAAACTCTTTTGCTCCGGGAAGGGGATCGATGCGGGATATGGTATCCTGGATCTCCTTCAGTCCGAGACCGTGCTCATTTAAGATACCGATGCGCCATTTCATCAGCTTGTCATAATCGGGCTCGTCTCTTGTTGTTCGTTTTAATTCGGGAATGCCGCTGGCCTCGGAAAATGCGATCCAGATTTCGGGTACCAGGACGCCTTCAAGGTCAAGGCAGGCAATATTCATGCTCATTTGTATATCCTCCGTAATTTTGT
>DFHD01000060.1 GCA_002372545.1 Lachnospiraceae bacterium UBA3732
GGAAGGCACAAACACAGAAGCTGAAACGGAAGCTGCAAGCACGGAAGCCGAAACGGGAGCTGTAAATACGGAGACTGAAGAGGCAAAAGGGGAATGATCCTTTCCAGGCTTTGGCACGTGACTATCAAGAGTAAGGTGTAGGGGAATCGAATGAACGGGTTCTTAAAATGGTTTTTCGCATTTATGTCGGAAATGCTCCAGGGCTTCGGCATGATGTTCCGGGGAATCGGAAACGGGTTTTTGAAAATCTTTAATATCAAGGTTTACATCCGGCTTTTTAAGGAGTACAGCACAAAATTCACGGCAATATCCTGGGTACTGGCGATCCTTGCCATTATCCTTGTACTGGCCGTTTATCTGCTTGTCCTTCTGCTTATTGTAATGGGAATACGGAAGTATCTCCGGTTCCGGCACTCCATCGTCAGCAACGAGGATCTTCTGGAGGAGATCACCGTGCTGCAGCGCAGAGTCATGAAAATGGCGAAGGAAAAGGACGAGATCATGGCCATGAAGGTTGCCCAGCTCGGCGGCGGAAATATGGTCATGAGCGGACTTACCACGGAATCCCTGGAAGGGGAGGATGCGGAGAACATCCAGCAGGCTGCCGGGGAGGACGGTATCATCATCACCACGGACCGCCGTTTCTCCAAGCTGTACGAAGTGGATATGTTCTATAAGAACTATGAGGCGCCTGCGTATAATAACGAGATCACACTGGAGGAAATCTGCGAGCAGTTCCGGAATTTTGCCTGCAGCAAGATGAATCTTTATTACGATATCAAGACGGTCAGGCTTTTTGTGGCAGGTATGGCCTCCACAAAGCTGATCATCCTGCAGGGTATTTCCGGTACAGGTAAGACGTCGCTTCCTTACTCCTTTGGAAAATTCCTGCATGTAGATACGACGATCGCTTCCGTTCAGCCCTCCTGGCGTGACAGGACAGAGCTTTTCGGATACTTTAACGAATTCACAAAGAATTTCAATGAGACAGAGGTTCTGCGAAGGATATACGACGCCAGCTACAATGACAATATCAATCTGATCCTTTTGGACGAGATGAATATTGCCCGTATCGAGTACTATTTTGCAGAAATGCTTTCCATTCTGGAAATGCCCAATGCGGATGAGTGGGAGCTGGATCTTGTACCTTCCGTCTGGAGCTCGGATCCGGAGCATCTGGATCACGGCCGTCTGAAAATCCCGCAGAATATCTGGTATATCGGTACGGCAAATAATGATGATTCGACCTACGCCATCTCCGATAAGGTTTACGACCGTTCCCAGCCCATCAACCTGGATGCAAAGGGAATTGCCTTTGAGGCGCCGGATACGCCGACCCTCACCCTCAGTTTTTCTCATTTGACCGCGCTCTTTGAGGAGGCGAATGAGAAATATCCTGTTTCACAGGAAAATCTGCAGAAGATCCAGCAGCTGGATCTCTGGGTTATCGATAAGCTCAGAGTTGCGTTTGGTAACCGTATCATCAAGCAGATGGGTCTGTTTGTTCCGGTATATGTTGCCTGCGGCGGCGAAGAGCTGGATGGTATTGATTATGTACTGGCAACCAAGATCTTCCGTAAGTTTGAGTCCCTGAACCTGGCTATGCTCAGGGATGAGCTGAAGGAACTTGTGGTTTATATCAATAAATCCTTCGGCAAGGGAAGGATGGCTGAATCCATTGCTTATCTGGAGCGGCTGCAGAAGCTGTTCTGATGATGCAGGCCGGAGCGCATAGTGATCTGTCAGCTTCGCAATGATGCAGGCAGGGCTATGACCTGCCGGAAAATGAGCACGGCGGTGGATTTATAATTCTGTAACAATGAGGGTAAGTGTGTGAACGGGACCTACGGCGAATTTTATCAGGAATTACAAGACGCCCTGGGCACTCTCCGGGACAATATAGAGTATGACGATATGACTCGCCTTGTGAGCGCAGGCCGTGCTACGGTGTCTCTGAACCGGAAACTGATGGAGAAATCCATCGATGTTTCCTGGGTGGAGGCAATCGAGGACGGCATGCTTCATTTGGATAATGTTGTGCGAAATCCCAGCCGTACCATTGTGGATGTGGAAGAGATCGTTCCCATTGCGCTTTCCCGGAAGACTACGGTAGAGTCGGTAAAGCATCTTGCCCAGCACACAGACCTGATCCAGAGTATAGATAAAAAAAGGGGGACTATTACGCCCTCCAAGATTCTGAACGTACATAAAGAAGAGAGCCTGGCCACCTATGAAAACCGGTTTATCAATACGCTGATCGACCGGCTTTACATTTTCATCATGAAGAGATACGAAAAGCTCTCCGAGGTGGAAAAGGATGAAGAGGTCTATGCCATGGAGTACACCGATGAGGTGGATGATAAAAACGGCAACCTTCTTACCGTAAAGCTCTCTATCGATACAACGCGCAGTCTCGAGGCTACAAATGACAGTGGTTATACCATCTGGCAAAGAGTGGAAAAGCTGAAGAAGACCCTGGAGGGCTATAAGGGTTCCGAGCTCTGTACCACGCTGGGCAATAATTTCGTACGGCCTCCGATCATGCGAACCAACGCCATCATGAAAAACGTGGATATGCGCGCCTGCCTTACGCTTTGGCAGTATATCCTGAGCTATGATAAGGTTGGCTATGAGATCAACGTGGAGGATACCTCCATTCGTCCGGAGCAGGCTTATCTGGGAGATCTGGAAAACCTTATGGCGGCGAATCTGCTCCTGTTCAGATCCTATACGAATGACGGCGGAACCGTTACCTATAAGCCGCTGGAAAAGAAAAAATATAAGGCGACTGCTCCGAAGGTGATCAAGCGCTATAATGCGGAGCTTCTCAGCGGCCACTATGATCTGCATGCGGATGAGTCCGTGGGATATGTGGTAAGCGAGGGCATGGAGGAGTTTGTCAAGACTCTGCCGGAGGACTCCGACGACATATTTGAGGCGATCAACGCAGCCATAGAGATCGAGCGGAACTATTATAGTGAGAAGGAAAGAGTCCGTCAGGAGGAACTGGCTGAGGAGGAAAGAAAGGAAAAGGAACGTCAGGAACGCCAGGCGCGTCTGGACGAAAAGAAACGTATAGAAGAAGCCCGCCGCGAGGAAAGGGAACGTATCCGTCTGGAAAAAGAGGCGGAGGAAAAGCGTGTCCAGGAAATGCTGGAGCGCCGCAGGCAGGAAATAGAGGCCGAGCGGCAGGAAAGAGAGCGGCTTCAGGCTGAGCGCGAGGCCAAACGTGCCGAAGAGCGCCGGATTGCCGAGGAGGCAGAGCGTGAGGCTGAAGAAAGAGAAAAGCATGAGGCGGACAAGCAGGCTATCCGGTCTAATTTCGGTGCGGCCGAGGGTATCAACACAGAGGTATTTGACCGGAAGAAGGAAAGCAGGGACAGAAAGACTGCCTTCAGTACAGTGACCGCTGAGGATATGGAAGCAGCAGCGGCGGCTATCGAGGAAAAGGCACAGGCAGTTCAGGATGCCCAGCAGGCTCATGAAGAGGCGGTAGAGGCAATCGATGAGGCAAGAGCTGCCAGGGCGGAGGCCATGGAGGCTGAAGCTGAGGCCAGGGCTGCCGGAAACGAAGAGGCTATCCGTCTGGCACAGGAAGAGGTTGAACGGGCGAAGGAAAATGTAAAGAAGGCGAAGGAAGAAGCCGAGATTGCCCGGGAAAAGGCCGAGGAGGCCGATAAACAGCAGAAGGAGGAATCCGAGGCTTACGAGGATCCCCGTCAGGTAGCTGCCCGCATGAAGCTGGAGCAGCAGAAAAGAGAAAAAGAGAACAGGGAAAAGGAGAGGGCTGCCAGACTCCGGGCTGACCGGAAAGCACATGAGGAGCTGCCCTTCCATGAAATCTATAAGCGTTATACGAAAAATCCGATCTACGCGATCCCACGGTTCTTCCGCTGGCTCCTGTTCGTGCTTTTCGGCATCATTCCCAAGGATACAGACAGCCCGACGCAGAAGAAGATTCTGGCAGAAAGAGCGGCAAAGGCCCAGCAGCTGGAATACGAGAAGAGCGAGAGAGAAAAGTTCCAGATTTACTACAACAAGTACGCAACCAATTATCCGTACAATATAAAGCGGTTTATTGCGGATCAGAAGTTTAAGAAAAAGAAGAAGAAAGAGGCGGCTTCCAAACCGAAGCCGGTATTTAACCCGCCTCAGCGGACACCCGAGGAGCAGCGGGCCATCGATATGGAAATGCGGCGGCTGTATAAGGAGTATCACGTAAGCCTGGCAGAAGCCTTCCGCCGCTGGATCAAAAAGCATAGACAGAGTAATGAAGAAGAACAGAAAGCAGCATAAGGGGAAGGTAGTTCCGGAAGATTTGATGCCGGAGGAGAGCAGGAGTACTGCAGAAGAGGCAGTCCGGAACGGGACTGAAGATATTCCGGATAGAACAAGAAAAAAACGTGGCGTGGTGAGAAAGACCCTTGCGGCAATCGAGTGGCTTCTTCTTGCTGCGGTGATCGGCTTTTCGGTATATGCCTTCATCATGACATCCCGGGGAAGGGCGGCGAATGCCTTCGGCTATTCACTTTTGAATGTAGTGACCGGGAGCATGGAGCCCACTATCCTTGAGGATGAGTATGTTCTGGTTAAAAAGACAGATGCGTCGCAGTTGGCCGTGGGAGATATCATCGCTTTCTATTCCGAGGCGCCGGATGTGCGCGGAAAGCTGGTGATCCACAGGATCGTGGAGATAACGGAAGACGGCTGCTTTATTGTGAAGGGAGATGCCAATTCTCTCGTAGATGCGCTTCCTGTAAGACCGGATCAGCTTCAGGGCAGGTTTGTCCGGAAGGCATGGTTTTTCAACTGGCTGTATTCTTTTATGAATCCGAAAAAGCTGATCCTGCTGGCTGTCATCATTCCGCTCGTTCTGGTCTCCCTCTATGAAACGGCTTCTTTGGCAAGGCTTGTCCACAGAGCGGGAAAGCAAAAGAAGGCGGAGGACGAGAAGCACAGGGAGGAAGAGGTGGAGCGGCTGAAGCGTGAGGCCGTGGAAGCTTACCTCCGGGAGCAGGCAGAGAAAATAAAACAAAGCCGGGCAGAAAACAAATCGTGACCAGACAGATAAAGAATTAAAGCTTGACAGAGAATAAAGAAAGCGCAGAATGAAGAAAATACACTGAAAAAACAGAAGATTTGACAGAAGTCAGACTGGAATAAGACGAAAGAGGCGGCAGAAGCGCAGATCAGGAATGCGAAAATGACGCAGTGGTTTGGAAAAGCAGGCATGGGAAAAAAAGATAAGACAAAAAAAGAAAAAGCCGAGGAGATGATCCGCTACACATCCCGAGATCTGGGACAGGAATTCATCATGAAGAGGAAGATGATCCGGGCTATTGTCATGGCAATCCTGATGGCTATCGGCCTGGCAGTCTTCGCGGCGCTTTATGTTGATGAAAAGCGAAGGGTGCAGGAAACCTACCGGAAGCAGTATATAAATAATATCAGAGCTGTCCGGGAGGATATTGCGGATTATATGAATGCTGACGGAGATTTTGATTTCCGCTACAGACGGATCGTAGCGGATATGTCCTCAGCCAGTTCGTTTGCCTTTCTTCTGGATGGCTACGAAGAAAAGCAGAAGACGATAAACGAGCTCTACACCGTTTTGCTGAAGTATCCGAAGCAATCGGTGGAGAAGCTGGAGGATATCGCCGCCGCGCTGGATGATATCCTGGCCAGCCTGGATAAGGGATACGAGGAAGTGGATGCGCTGATCGAAACCTACGACCTGAAAGGATTCTAAACGACGGCGTGATACTCTGCAGGATAATATTTTTTGAAAAACATAGAGGAAGAGAAAAATGAGCAGAAAAAGTCAGTTAAAAAAAGAGATTAAGACCTGTCAGAAGACCATTGTGGAGATCGAGCGCCGCCGCGCCCGTTCCCAGTCAGCCCTGGTGCAGGCCATCCTTCTGCAGGAGGAACCCAGTGAGGATGACGTTGAGTGGTTCAACAAGTATACCGGTGAGATCACGGCCTGCCGTAATCACATGACCGAGCTCAGAAAGGAGCTTGCTTCGCTCTGATCGCGGCAGGGAAAGGCACGAGTACATAGGAATGAAAAAAGCCGTATGCTCTTTGGCGGAACATACGGCTTTAATTTCGGCGTGATCCGGAAAAACGCCGGGGAAAGAGGGATGACATGAGTAATGATATGAGTAATGAAAGGATTTCAACGAACCCAAAAGCGCTGGTCCCGATCGGCGTATTTCTGGTTCTGTATCTGGGAAACGGGATTTTCTTTGAATATATTAAGCCGGCAGAGGGCAGGATGGGCTTTTATGTGGTATCTGTCGTATTGGCCTTTTCTGTTTCTTTGATCGTTGCCTTTCTGCAGAACAGGAAGCGTTCCTTTGATGAAAAGATCCATATCTGCGCTGAGGGAATCGGCGATGATAATATCGTGATCATGCTGTTCATCTTCCTTCTGGCCGGCGCCTTCAGCGGGATTGCCGGGGAGGCGGGTGGTGCATCCAGTACAGCGAATCTTTTGCTCAGCGTGATTCCCGGCCGGTTTGCCGTTCCGGGACTTTTCCTGATCGCATGCCTTATATCCATGGCCATGGGCACCAGCGTGGGAACCATATCTGTGCTTACGCCCATAGCCTGTGCGGTAGCGAGGAACGGAAGCCTTTCGCTTTCGCTCTGTGTAGGCGTTGTGGTGGGCGGCGCCATGTTCGGCGACAATCTTTCCTTTATCTCTGATACAACAATCGCGGCCACAAAGACTCAGGGCGTGGAGATGCGGGATAAGTTCCGTACGAATATCCGGATTGCTCTGCCTGCTGCGGTGATCACCATGATCGGACTGCTGGTCTATGCCTTTGTAAAGAGTGGTGCGGATGTGGGAGAGTTTGATTACAGCATTGTTCAGGCCCTGCCATACTTTTTAGTCCTGCTGCTTTCCATTATCGGGATCAATGTATTTATTGTCCTGCTCATCGGCATTATCCTGTTTGTGGGCGCAGGGATCATCACCGGATCGCTCACCTATTCTACGGCGCTCGCGTCTATGGGAAGCGGTATGTCCGGTATGTTTGAGACCATGATCGTAACGATCCTTGTGGCATCCATCGCGGCCCTGATGAAGGAAAACGGCGGCTTTGAAGCTATCCTTTCCCTGATCAAGAGAAAGGCTGACTCGAAGAGGGGAGGCATGTTCGGCATTGCCTTTCTGACAGCCTTCATGGATGTGGCAACGGCCAATAACACGGTTGCCATCGTGATCGCGGCGCCGATTGCGAAGAGCATCAGCGAGGAATATCACGTGGAGCCAAGAAAAACGGCTTCACTTCTGGATACCTGCTCCTGCATTATGCAGGGGATCATCCCCTACGGCGCCCAGCTTCTGGTGGCGGCGGGAATTGCGGGAGTTGCCAGCTTTTCGCTGATCCCTTTCCTGATCTATCCCTTTGTACTCCTGGTGTTTGTGATCGCTTCCATTATCGGTGAGAAGAGTACAGACGATGCCGGGAAGGGTGCGGAATAGTCTGGATTTTGCCTGGTTTGAAATGTGAAAAGTTTGTGAAAGAGCCGTTTTTGACCCTGAAAAAACGCTCCAAATTGCATATATTTATGATATAAAAATCAGAAAAATAACAGAAAAAACCGTGATTTGTGCAGGTTGCACAATTTTGCCTGTGAAAAGCGAACAAAAAAGCCCCAGAATCGTCAAAAACGCTACTTGCATATTTTGATTATTCGTGGTAAATTATGAATGAGACGTGAACGAAATGTAAATTTTAGCTATTTTATTTACATTCCTGCTGATAGATGCGATAATTGACCCCCCAGTGGAAAAGGACGGAAACAGAAGATCAGCTTCACGGGTTTTGATAATAAGAAAGGGAGGACGAACATATGAGAAAAGATAAGAAAAAGACAAGTAAGAAGATAGCCAGCGCAGCCGCTATGCTCCTTCTTTCAACCGCAATGCTCGGAACCGCAACATATGCTTGGTTCACGATGAACAAGGAAGTTTCCGTAACCGGTATGGAAGTTAAGGCACACGCAGAAGAAGGTCTGCTGATCAACGAGGTGGCTGCTAAAAATAGTCAAACTTGGGATGCACAGGCAACCGCAGGCAACAATGTTATTTCATTAAGACCTGCTTCCACCTATAATTTGACAAATTGGTGGCATGCAAACTCAAAGATATCTCACGAAGAAGCTGGTATTGGCGAGTTGGGTGATACTGTTCAAGATGCCGATGGAAAGTATTATACTAATGTAAGTGCAAGCAACACTCCTACAATATCAGATAAGGCTATAGTTGGTGCCGTCGATGCCAATCCTGCAGGTCAGGAAGGTAATGCGACTGGCAACACCAAGGCTGAGACCCATGTTTATTACAAGGACGCAAGCTTTGGTCAGACAGCAAATGGGTATGATGATGGTGAGGGCTTCTATGTTAAGTACACTTACTATCTCAAATCTTCCGGCGACAGCGATTTAACTGCAAGCGATCTGCAGGCAAGAGTTAAGGCTACACAGAAAACAGGAGATAACGGCAATACTACTGATCTTATGAAATCCATCCGTGTTGGTATTGAAGTTCCCGCATCTAATGCTACAAACGCAGCAAGAGCTGGTTTTGGAATTTTCGCTCCTGTTCCCGGCGCAACTGCTGATTATAAAGTAACAACCGCTGATACAGGCGCTTCTTCAGAAGATGCTGTACCCACTACTCTTGCTAGTGGTAAGAGTCTTGGAGATTTTACTCCTTATGCAACACTTAACATCACTCCGGAAGGTAGTAGCACTGCTTCAACTATTACAATCCCTGATGTAAATAATGACGGTATTCCTGTATATGTATATGTTTGGTTCGAGGGTGAAGATCAGGCTTGTACATCTGATAATCTTCAGACCGTTCTCAGCACTTATGATATCGACATTGACTTCTCTGTAGGTGATTTGGTTTACTAATAACCAACTAAAAAACCTAACTAACTAAACAACCACGTCCCCCGGATCACAAGTCCGGGGGATTTTTATGCCCCTGAAAATACAGCTGAATTATCCTCCGGACAAAAGATATAGCTATTTATTCTTTTATGATGATGCACATCAAATTGACCAGTGCCCACCCTATTGAATCGTTTGTTTTCAAAAGAACTTGACAGGAATATTCTTATATATTATGCCGTTTGTACACTGAAAATGTTTTCAGAGAAATATTTTTCAGAAAGAGGCGATTTTATGTTTATTGGAAGAGAAAAGGAGCTGGTACAGCTTAATGCAGAATTATCTGATTGGAAAAGAAGAACTGCTGCTCTAATATACGGTAAACGGCGGGTAGGAAAATCTACGCTTATAAGAGAAGCCGCAAAGAGCTTTAACGGCATTGTAATCTATTACGTGTGTGTTTCAAGCACATTTGAAGGAAATCTTGAGCTTATTAATCAAAGTGTGTCAGATGCACTTCAGCTGCCAGGCATGCGGTTTAACACTTTGTCTGATCTTATGGATTATCTTGATGCGTCAAAATTCTATCCACGGCTCTCGGTCAGAGACAGAGTGGCATTTTATGCAGTATTCGGCGGAAGTCCCTACGTGCTTGAAAATCTTAACAAAGCGCAGACACTGGAAGAAAACATTACTCATCTTTTACTCAAGGAAACAGGACTTGTACGGTCTCATATTGAGAATGTCACGATGAGGGAAATACAAAAAAATTTTGATGCAAGGATATTGGAGAAAATCGGTAATGGGAAAAAACGTTATACTGAAATAAGAGACAGGATTGCGTCTAATGAGACCGGACTCTTGGATAAGCAGTTAAAAATCCTGCTTGATATGGAAACTATACAGAAAACCATGCCAATCAATCGACGCAGTGATAAGAAAAAAACAGTTTTTCAACAGGAATATTAAGGATACCCTGGAACAATTTATCAGCAGACGTTTAGAGGGCATAGGCTTAGAATATTTTCAAAGGGCGGTACGATCCGGCAAATATCCAGATATAGATGACTTCGGCAGTTATTGGTATGACGATTCGATTGCGAAAACGAATGGTGAGTTTGACTGTGTGATTCGACGCGGCGATGAGTATGATTTCTATGAATGTAAGTATTTTGACAGACCCATGACCCTTGCAGAATGCCAGCAGGAAAAGGAACAACTTGATCTTCTCGTCCATATCCCACAATGTAAGCTTTTGGAGTTGCTTTGGTTGTTGTCATACACTGTGCCTTATGGACTTTCACCACAGACTGACGGCATGCACGTCATACCTAAAAAATCCCCCACACAGGGTGGGGGATTGGGATGTTCGCAGTCCCGTCTGTAGCCAAGGGTCTGGTCAAGTTCATTATATCCCCAGTTTCTTCCTCAGCTGCTCTGTTATATCCGGGGGGAGGGCGCCGGCCGCAATCATCGCTTTCAGACCGTTCAGCACTTCGGGCGGGATCTTGGATATCTCGCTTTTGGGCAGATTCAGGATCATGTCGATGATCGTCAGCAGCTCGTCCATTGATTCCGCATCGTCGTCGAAATCGTTGGAATGCGGGCCAAATTCCGCCATAAAGCTGTCCATCGCTTCGTCCAGGGCGTCCAGCGGTTCGTAGGGATCGGTGATATGCAGCTGAATTCCGGCCTTTTTACAGAAATCGGAAAGGAGAGCAATGGTGCGTTCTTCGCGGACGTAGATTTCCTTGGGGCATTGCCTTCTTTCAATTATGGCCTTGGGAAGAGATGCAAGTCCGCCCTTCAGGGTACTGTCATCATCCTTAAACAGATCGGTAGGCATGATCATGTGGTTTCCCCTGTTTACCACAAAAAGATAGAGGGGATAGTAAGGAATCTCTTCTGGCGGAAGGCCCACAGGTTTGGTAAACCTGACCAGCTCGCATTCCCATACGCCGGTTTTTTTCAGCTTCTTGATCTTCTGAAGGGCGATTTCGTCCGTAAATTTGAGGGGTGCTGTTTTCTTCTGTTTTTTTTGGGGAAGAGGGATCATTTTTTCAAACTTCAGCTTCTCGTCGCTAAAGGAGAAGAGCGGAACCTCTTTGGATGCCCCGTTCAAAGCTGTAATATGTAATTTCGCAGGCGCTTCTTTTTTCAGCATATCCGCCAGAGCTGCTGATGCATGAAGGGCAAAGGTAAGGAGCTCGGCATCCTTTTGTTCCGTGACCTTCCAGGGATGGTAGTTCGGGCGGAAACGGAGAAAATGGGGATAGGCGTTAGCTCCTGCGAAACGTATGCCGTTCTTTTTTGCATAGGCACGGGCTTCCTCCAGCTCATCCGGCTCCAGCTCGTCTTTTCCGCAAAGCTCCATCTGGACGCAGTCCTGAACCAGAAGCTTTTCCAGCTGTTCAAATTCTGAGGTAAAAGGACCACTGTTTTCCTGAACGCTATTATAACTCAGGTAGCCGTCATCCCCGAGATAAAGGGCAAGCGCATTATATTCGCCGCTTTTTCCCATAATGCTGATGTATCCGGTCTCGCCATCGGGAAGCGTAAGGGCAAAAACATCCGAATCCCAGAGCTTTTTCCATAAACCGGTACTCTTATATCGAAATGCAGCATCAAACAGTTTATCTTTGATCATATTCGTTTCCTTCCGTATTTATATATTTTGTTGCTTCCGTATCAATAATAATAAAGGGAAATCGCATATCAGGCAATAGGGAAATGCATTTCGTACGTCTTTTGTTTTGACCGCGGCTGAAGAACATGCTATTCTTTAAGGGTATTCGCAGACTAGTGCTGATGTTTTAAATTAATGCGACTATTGCGCAGAATGCTTATTCGAGAGTGCAGTTCAAAAAACGTAGGCGTAGCGGGCTACGCTGAGGATTTTTGAACTGTGCTATTCGGATAAGCAGGCAAGAAATAGTCGTGTTAATTAAAAACGGAAGCACTAATGTAGATAAGATGGAAAGGATAGTGTTTATGAACAATACTCCGGAGCGGGCGGATCTTGCGGCTGCCAGCGGATTTCTTAGAAAAAACGTATCGCTTTTACCTGAGGTGGCAGTTGTCCTGGGCAGCGGACTGGGCGGTTTTGCCGATAAGGTGGATGTAAAGGATGCTGTTCCCTACAGCGACATCCCCGGCTTTCCCCGCTCCACGGTGGAGGGGCATGCCGGCCGTTATCTCTTCGGCTATATGGAGGATGTTCCCGTTGTTGTCATGCAGGGCAGAGTGCATTATTATGAAGGCTATTCCATGGATCAGGTGGTGAGCCCGATCCGCCTCATGGGAATCCTGGGAGCAGGTAAGCTTATCCTGACCAATGCGGCAGGCGGTATGGGAGAGGGCTTTGATGTGGGCGACCTGATGCTGATCAAGGACCATATCGCGCTCTTTGTGCCGAATCCGCTGATCGGTCCCAACGATGAATTTCTGGGCAAACGGTTTCCGGATATGAGCCGGGTTTATGATCCGGCGCTTTTGGATGTAGTCCGCAGGGCGGCGGAGAAGGTGAACGTTGAGCTGAAGGAGGGCGTTTATGTCCAGCTTACCGGCCCTTCGCTGGAAACGCCGGCGGAGATCCGGCTCCTGCAGAAGCTCGGAGGCAGTGCGGTGGGGATGTCCACGGCCTGTGAGGCGATCGCAGCAAGACATATGGGCATGCGGGTCTGCGGGATTTCCTGCATTACCAACATGGCTGCGGGACTTCAGAAGGAGGAGCGGCGGGACAGCGACTCGGCCAGAGGCACCTATGTGGAGGGCGAGGACGAAGATATCCTGACGCATGAAGCTGTTCAGGAGGCCGCCATGGCGGCAGGAGAGCGCTTCAGTGCGCTTCTTTCGGAGAGTATACGGGAGATTTCTGTATTTAGAGTATCGTGAGCCGTTCGTGCTTGCAAGAAAAAGGATGAAAGATAAGACAGATTAAAATGATACATAAAAAACAGATTTCAAGATATGAATATTTAACGGAAACCCCGGTGCCGGAGCTGATCCTCCGGCTTTCTGTGCCTACCATCATCAGCATGCTGGTGACCGGGATCTACAATTCCTGCGACACTTTTTTTGTGGGGAGGATATCGGAAAACGGAACAGGGGCCACGGCCGCGGTAGGCCTTGTATTTCCGATCATGGCGGTGATCCAGGCTGTCGGCTTCATGTTCGGCCATGGCTCAGGGAATACGCTTTCCCGGCTTCTTGGCTCTGGGAAAAAGCAGGAGGCCTCCGAGATGGCCGCGACGGGTTTTGCCCTTTCTCTGATGACGGGCCTCCTTTTTGCTGTACTGGGCAACCTGTTCATTGGTCCTACCATCCGGTTCTTTGCCTCCGACGAAATAACCTCTGCCACCTTCCGGATGACGGAGGATTACGCCAGAATCATCCTGTTTGGCGCTCCCTTTACCATGGGACAGTTTGTGATCAATAATCAGCTCCGGTTCCAGGGCAGCGCCGTCTATGCCATGGTCGGTCTTCTTTCCGGCGCAGTGCTGAATATGATCCTTGACCCGATACTGATCCTCTGGATGGGTATGGGCGTAAAGGGCGCAGCCATTGCCACAGTGGCCGGCCAGATCGTCAGCTTTTTCATTCTGCTGATCGGCAGCCGGATGGGAGAGAATATCCGTCTGAAGGCGAAGAATGTCAGAATAAACGGCCACTACGTTGGCCAGCTCATTAACGGCGGGATTCCTTCTCTTTTCCGGCAGGGACTTGCCGCGCTGGCAACCACGCTGCTGAATAAGGCGGCCGGGCAGTACGGCGCAGAGATGAATGCGGAAACGGCCACGGCCGCCATTGCCGCTATGACTATATGCACCAGGGTAATGATGCTTCTGGCTTCCGCACTGATTGGCTTCGGCCAGGGCTATCAGCCCCTTTGCTCCTTCAATTACGGGGCGGATAAAAAGGACAGAGTAAAGAAGGGCTATTTCTTCTGCCTTCGCTGGGGAACCGTGTTTCTCCTGGCTGTTTCTACCATCTGTTACATTCATGCCCCGCAGGTGATCCGCTTCTTCCGGAAGGATGCCGATGTGGTGGCTGTCGGAAAGGAGGCGCTTCGTTATCAAGCCATGACCCTGCCTCTTCTGGCAGTGATCGTGATCACGAACATGATGCTCCAGTCTATCGGAAAGGGTCTGAAAGCGTCCATTGCTTCTTCCGCCAGAAACGGAATATTCTTTATCCCGGCTATTATCATCCTTCCGCGGCT
>DFHD01000031.1 GCA_002372545.1 Lachnospiraceae bacterium UBA3732
ATTACTCATACGGTAGTTATATCCAAGTTCTTCATGCTGATACCATGGAGCGTCTTCTCTTGACTGAGTAGACCATTTCCTAATCTTATTGGCATCTTCTTCATCATCGCAAAGAAACATTCCACCGGAACTACCAGTAATTATTTTGTTACCATTAAAGGATATTATGCTATAATCGCCAAAGCATCCTGTCTGAACACCGTTTACAGCTGCACCAAAACTTTCTGCCGCATCTTCTATGATGAGTGCGCCGTGTTCATCAGCTATTCTTCTGATCTCTTCTACTTTTGCAGGAGAACCATACAGATGCGCAGCCACTATAAGCTTTACATCAGGATACATTTCGAAAGCTTTAGCAAGTGCAACCGGATCCATATTCCAGGAATCATATTCAGTATCTATAAATACCGGTTCTCCATTTTCATAGAGAACTCCATTCAAGGTTGCATCGAAAGTCATATCACTACAGAATACCTTTCGGCCTTCCAAAGATCCATGTCCTGCCTTAGGCATTCCATATAGCTTTTCAGCAGCAAGTTTTATCGCCAGATGAAGCGCTGCCGTTCCACAGCTGAGAGCAACTGCACATTTTCTTCCAATATACTCTGCAACTTCTTTTTCGATAACATTTATATTTTCACCCGCAGTCGTTATCCAGTTTTTATCAAAAGCATCATTTATCCACTTCTGTTCTTCGCCATGCATCGTTGGTGAAGCCAGCCATATTTTCTTCTCAAATGGTTTGATTCCCGCAAATCTGGAATCATTTATATAATCTTTCATAGATAATATAGCCCGTCCTTCCGCATCCTTTTGATTGCATATTGTTATATCGTACTATTATATCCTGCCAGGTGAGGATTTTTGATATTCGCCTCAAAATATACCTAAATGCACCCACTAAATCAATTTATTCCTGATGTAGCGAGCGCATTCTTATTCTATCGCCGATCCGGATATCAGTACACATAACTGCCAGTACACATAACTGCTTATCCGCGAAAAGCCTTTTTTATTTGGGTTCTTCGTTTTTCGGAGTACCCCCCCTAAAATCTCCCGGATTTCCGCGCGGTACGCGGCCTCTTCATCCTGCCGGAGCGGGGATGTGGGATGGAAGGTGTCCACCATATCCTGGATCATGAGACGGATGGCATCGGTGTTTTCGTACGCCACCTTCATCATGTCCTGCAGTTTTTTCAAAATGACGTCTTCATCAAAATCGATCGGATGGCCGACATAGATCAGCTTATTGGCGGTCTTCGCCAGGCCCTCCTCGGCCATGAGCTTTTCCTCATAAAGCTTTTCGCCCGGACGGAGTCCGGAATATTCAACCTTGATATCCACATCGGGACGGAATCCGCTGAGCTTGATAAGGTTCCGGGCAAGGTCGTCGATCTTCACCGGTTCGCCCATGTCGAGAACAAATATCTCCCCGCCTTTGGCGTAGGTACCGGCCTGCAGCACCAGACGCACGGCCTCCGGGATTGTCATGAAATAGCGCACAATATCCGGATGGGTAACAGTGACCGGTCCGCCCTCCGCGATCTGCTTCTTAAAGAGCGGAACAACGCTTCCGTTGGAGCCGAGCACATTGCCGAACCGCACGGCTACGAATTCGGTCTGTGCCTTCCTGTGTCCCAGGCCGTCCTGGCCGGGGAGCGTAAAGATTTCGTTCCCGTCCTTATCACGCCGCACCTCTCCCTCTTCCGAAAGAGGGAACATGGCGCCGTCCTCATCGTCCCGGTGAACGGTGATCACGGGGATTTCGCACTCCTTATTGGCTTTGATCTTGCGGTCAAAGCTCTGAATGATCATCTCGCAGATCCGCTTGGTGGCGCCCATCACGTTGGTGGGATTCACCGCCTTATCTGTGGAAATGAGCACGAACCGCCGCACACCGTACATCATGGCGGCGTAGGCCACCTTGTAGGTGCCGAAAACGTTATTCTTTACCGCCTCATAGGGGCTGGTCTCCATCAGCGGCACATGCTTATGGGCTGCCGCGTGATATACGATGTCCGGACGGTAGTCCCGGAAGATCTGGTTCACGCGCTTCGTATCCCGGACTGAGCCGATGAGAACCGCAAGGTTCAGGTTCGGATAATGTCTCTTTAATTCATTCTGGATCTCGTAGGCGTTATTCTCGTAAACATCGAAGATGACGAGCTGCCTTGGCCCGTGCATGGCAATCTGCCGGCAGAGCTCGCTGCCGATGCTTCCGCCGCCGCCCGTGACGAGGATGGTCTTTCCGGCAAGGGACTTGTAGATTTCCTCCATGCTGACTTCGACCTGCTCCCGACCCAAAAGATCCTCGATCGATACTTCCTTCAGGTTCTTCACGCCGAAATCCCGGTTTGCTACGTCAATTACTCTGGGCAGGCTCTTCAGCTCGCAGCCTGTCTCCTTGCAGATGGTCAGGAAATCTCTTCTCTCCTCCGCATCCGCAGACGGAATGGCAAAGTAGATCTTTTCTACTTTATATTCCTCCACAGCAGAGAGGATATCGTCCTTTCCGCCCACAACGGGGATACCGTCAATATATGTCTTCCGTTTTGCCGGATCATCGTCGATGATGCAGACCGGAAGCTCAGCCGCGTCCGGCTGTCTGTTCATTTCCCGGATGATGACACGGCCGGCCTGTCCCGCGCCGATGATCATGACCCGCTCTGTGGCCTGCTTTACCAGGTTTCTCCTTCTGCTGATAAGAAGAAGGAAGCGGTAGGAAAACCGGATACCCAGCGCTGCGACGTAATGCATCAGAAAACCAAAGATATAATAGCTTCTGGGCATGGGGCCGAAGCAGAGCTTCATCAGAGAATAATGCAGGATGATGCAGATCAAAACTGCTCCCGTTACCCTTGTCAGCTCTACATAGCTGGCGAACCGCCAGATACTGTGATACAGCCGAAAGCACCAGAAGACGCCCACCGTGATGACCAGCAGGAAGGGAATAAATTCCAGAAACCGGTCAAAATAATCCTTCGGGATGGAGTCAAAGCGGCAGTCAAACCGGAACCAAAGGGCAAGGAAGAAGGAAAAGAAGGTAAAGATCAGATCCAGAAAAACCAGCAGAAAGCGGACCGCGTTATGATGTCCCCTGTTCTCACTGCCGTTTTTTTCAGTTTTCTTTCTTTTTATCCTTTTCTCCGTATCCATATCCATAACCATACCCGTATCCATAACCATATCCGCGGTAGTAGCCTTTTCCATAGCCCTTTCCGCCGGATTCCACCTTATTCAGCACAACGCCCAGGATCTTGACACTGACCTGATCCAGCTGCTTTTTCACATGCTGCACTGCCTTACGGCTGATGACGCCTGCCTCTGCCACGATCACGGCTCCATCGCACTGCCGCGCCACAACCGCCGCATCGATCACACTGCCCAGAGGCGGGCAGTCCACAATGATATAGTCATAATTTTCTTTCGAATATTTTAGTAATTCTTCGAATTTCTTTCCGCCAAGCAGCTCGGATGGATTCGGCGCCGTTTTTCCGGTGAAGACCACATCCAGGTTTTTGACGTTGGTCCCGTAGATCACTTCGTCCATCTTCTTCTTTCCTGCCAGATAGTGGGAAAGACCAACCGTTTCCGTATCCACTGCATACCGGGCCGTCATCACGGACTTCCGGATATCAGCATCAATATAGATCACCTTCTTATCATCCTCCGCAAAGGCACAGGCCAGACGGAAAGAGACAGCGCTCTTCCCTTCATTTGGCACAGAGCTGGTAAAGGCGATCACACGGATATCATCGCCGCAGAAGCTGATATTGGTCCGGAGAGCCTTAAAGGCCTCGCTTGTGGCGAAGTCCAGCTCCTGCAGATTTTCAAAATTGATATTCACAGCTGCACCTCCCCTGCCTTAACCGCATCCTTATCCCTGCCGCGGGTTCTTCTCTTATTCACGCCGCCGGCAAGGGGAATCTGGCCAAGGACCTCAAGGCCAAGATAACGCTCAACATCCTCACTGTTCCTGATGCTGTCATCCCTGAGATACCGGATGATGATGACTGCCGACACAAGGACGATGGCAAGCAGCGCGCCCAGGATCGCGTTCCTCGTCACATTGGGACCTGCTTTGGACTCTGCGATATGACCGTAATCGATAACGTTGGGAGCCTGCTGCTCCATTACCTCTTCCATGTAGTCCAGCGACTCGTCAGTAAGCGCATCCACTATGGTCTTCGCCATATAGGCGTCCGTATGCGTAACGGTAATATAAAGGATACGGGTTTCCGCAGGATTATTGAAGCTCAGGTTGGAAACAAACGTCCCGTAGCTCATATCCAGATTCAGATCCTTGATCACCTTCTCCACCACCGGGCGGCTCTTGATGATCTGGGTATAGTCCTTGGTCAGCTGGGTACCCATCTGAAGATCCATCAGACTGGTGATGCTGGTTGACGACCCGAGAACATAGATCTCCGACGTGGAGGTATAGGTCGGCGCAACAAAGAACATGGTGTAGCCGCCCCAGAGCCCGGCGCCCAGGATGCCGGCCAGGATCAGTATCCAAATGCGGTGCAGAAGGACGTGGAATATTTCCACAAGATCGATCTCCACCTCTTCATTTTGCTGTCTGTTCTGTTCCATGAGATTATCCTTTATCTTTGTTTCTGCTGTATTCTGCTTACTCTCGCTGCTTTCTTCTTATTTCTTTCCGTTTTGCGTTTCGCTTATTCCTGCTGTTTGCAGAGAACATTTCGTACGCTGTAGCTGTGTTTTCACGATTTTTGTTTTATTTGATTCTACTTTCTTCGCTTCTGTTTTCTCTATTTCAATATTTCTGTCACAGCGCCTGCCCCGTGAGGATTCGGTTCTCGAGCACAGCCTCTGCGTTTTCCCGGCAGAGCCTGCTCACCGCATTGTCACCGCATTTCTTCCGAATCCACTTCACGGCGTCGCTCCAGTCCGGCGTCCGGTTTTCCGTATCGTGACAGTCGGTGGACAGAAAGCTGATAATGCCGCTCCTCAGCAGTTTCCGCCGCCAGCGCGTGCTTTCATCGAAGAGGCTGCCCTCCACAGCTTCCGTATTCATCTGGAAGAGAAGCCCCATTTCCGCAAGCTCCTGCATCCTGTCCATCCTGCCCTCCAGGCAATGATAGCGCTCCACATGGGCAATGATGATCCGCTTCCTTGTAGCGGTCACCTCCTGCATCCCCTTATAAAGCTCATTATAGGGAATCCGGATATTAAACTCGATCAGTACATATTTCGTTCCGGCCATGGTATGGATCATGCCGGCCCTGAGGTCATCAGCAATCCCCGCCTCATACAGCACCTCGTTGCCAAGGTAAAGCTGAAGCTCCGGATATTTCTCCTTTGCTGCCGCCTGCAGCTCGCTGAATCTTGCATCTAGCTCCCCGTAGCTGTAGCTGTTCCGCCCCCGTATATAATGAGGCGTGCAGATGATCTTCCTCGCGCCCTCTTTATACTCCATATCCAGAAGAGCAAGGGACTCCTCAAGGCTCTGGGAGCCGTCATCCACACCCGGAACAATGTGGTTATGCATATCTACAAAATATTCCATCTTCTCTTTAAGTTACCGCTTGCTCAGTTCTCCAGTTTCTTCTTCATGGTGACTGCCACGCCGAGGAGCGCCGAGGAAAGTACGCCGGCGGCAATTCCTGCGACCATGAACAGCCTGGTAAAGTAAGCGCCCAGATCATGGATGAACCGGTACAGATAATCCGGCTCCACATAGATATTGGCAAAGGGTTTTGTAATGGCCAGGATCAGCCACACCGCAAGGGAAATAACACAGGTAATCCCCAGCGCGAGGCTCATTTTCCTGACTCCTCGGTGCCGGATGCCATCCAGGAACCAGAGGATGCCGAAGGAAAGGAGAAGACCGATTGCCATTCCCGGCGCCAGCCAGAGGGTGATGTCCTCAATCTCGCCGCGGAGCTTATAAAGGCATGCCGCCACAGGATTGCTGAGCACTCCATCTTCGGATACCTTGCCGGTCCTAAGGGTTTCCCGAAGCTCCGACTTTGCATGGAAGAGGAATTCCTCATAGCTTTCATGATCTGTATTCTCTCCCTGTTTTTCCAGGAATTTCGCATACTCATAGCGGAAGAAGCCGCTGGAGGAAAAGCTCTCCATGACAGCATCTTCCCGGAAGAGGGTGATATGCAGGGTTCCCGCCAGGATCAGGCTGAGAAGCTCCGCTGCCGCCACTCCGGTCATGATATTCCGGAGCAGCTTTCTGAGTTTTCTTCTTTTTGTATGGCCGCGCCGCTTATTCCGGTGCAGCTTCTGCTGAAAGATGAAACACTTTCTTGCACCGCCAACCACTATCGTGTTCAGTGTCAGAACGCCGCATACGATCAGCAGGATCAGGAATACCATCTTCGTGCCATCCGGCAGGAAATGAGCGATTTCCCGATAGGTTCCGCCGTCTGCATCATCCACCCGGTAATAGAGCGTGCCATCCTTTTCATCATAGATCAGGGCTGTATCCGCATCCTCTTCATCCGGCCGGCTGTCCAGTGAATCATCCTTGTTTTTTTCATATTTGATCAGCTCATCCTCGTCGCCATTGCCGGGATCAATATCTGATTCCTTCTTCTCCGGCAGGATGATGGCGCCGTTCTCGTCCCTGGGGAGTCCGTCATCTCTTGCTTCTGTCGCGTTTTCTCCTGAGCTCTTACCTGTTTGATCTGTATTCTTACTGGTGTTTTTGCCGGTACCATCGCCGGCATTGTCACCGGTACCGTTTCCATTATTGTCGCCGGAATTCCTGCCGGTACCATTACTGTTATTGTCACCGGAATTCTTTCCGGTCCCATTTCCGTTATTGTCGCCGGAATTCTTTCCGGAATTATTATCCGTATTCTTACCTGTGTTCTGGTCAGTACTCTTTTCGGTAGTTTTCTGACCGTTGCCCGAACTGTCTTTTTCGGTTCTGTCTTCCGTCGCCGGCTGTTCAGTCGGCGTCTGCGTCGGCGTCTCGGTTGCCTCTGAGGGCGTTTCCGAAGAGGAGGACGGTTCTTCGGACGGAGCTTCTGTCGGCTCCTCCGTGGGCGTCGTTCTCTCTACCTCATACAGATAACCCTCATCAATACCCCTCCGGACATTCCGGTAGATCTTATTGATATAATTATCTGCTTCCTCCGCTGTAAGATCGATATCATCGCGGTTCAGATAATCGATCACCTTTGTGATATATTCCGACTTCGCCTTATAATACTTTCCCTGATAGCGGAATGTGCTGTAGATCACGTTAATGATCCACTGCTCATAGCTGTTGATCCCGCTGTCCGCTCTTGCCTCCCGGACACCCGGCGAAAGCAGAAGCGACGGCAGAAGAAGGAGCAAAACGGCCAAGCCAAGAATATACTTCCTGACGCCCGGCTTGCTGCTCTTCAAACTGCTGGCATTCGGCTCACTATCATTTGGCAAACCGAGGCTTGGCTCACTATCATTTGGCGAACCGAGGCTTGGCTCTCTTCTATTCAGTTTCCTGCCGTACGCTTTCCCTCTGATCAAATCCGCCACCATACCCGCCGCGGCGGGGCTGCAAAGAGAAAGTGCACCTGAGAAACAGATGCACTTTTCTTCTTGTTGTCTGTTGCCTTATCGTTTACTGGGGATCGTCAACCAGCTCGGCGCTGATAACCTTCTCATCAACCCAGTACTTCACTGCATTGTAGCCGGTTACATCTGCCTCGTGATTCTCACCCTGTGCATAGATATTATCACCGATGTTGAAGAAGTAATACTGCTGTCCATCGATCGTTGCAGATACATAGAAATCATCTGTTGCCTCGATATTAGTGATAACAGTATCTCTGTAAGTGAACTCACCATCGAACTTCTTGCCTGCGATATCTGCAATATCTGCAAGGTCTGTCATCAGCTGAAGGATGTTGTAATCATCGCCAAAGGTGATGGCCATGTTCTTGAATTCCTTCTCCTCTGCCTTGTTGAAGGTCTCTGTTACATCCACGCCATTCTGCATGATCACAACCTTGCCTGCATCGGAATCATACTTCGCTACATAGGTTGCTTCGCCTTCTTCATCAACTGCGTTGAAGGTGAATTCCATGTTATGATATCTGGTGTAGAACTCGTTGATGGTCTCGATATCCTTGATCAGATCCGCCGTGCTGCTCCACTTAATCTTGGAGTCAAGGAATACAGTCTGATCCTTCTTATCTCCCTTTACATAATCAAGCTTTGTTGCCGCGCCGTAGCCAACCTGTACAGTGATAGTCTTGGACTCGCCGCTCAGCCTGGATGTAACCTTTACTGTTGTCTGGGAACCTGCAGGACCTACGCCCTTCAGATGGCCTTCCTTATCAACAGTAACGATGCTGGTATCTGCAGACTTGTACTTATAGCCATAGTCGTTGTACTCATCAGCAGTTGTCTTCAGCGGGTCACGATTAAGTTTCAGTACGGTATCCTGGAACATGCTTGCATTTACATCTGCATCCGGATCTTCCTCATCTGCATTCTTTGTAACGATCATGGTCTCGGGAGCCTTGATCTCCGTAATAAGACGGGTCAGGATCGCTGCCCACTGTCCGCGGGTTGCATTCTCTCTGGGGGACAGCGTGGTCGTTGTTGTTCCGGCCATAATACCATGATAAGCCATCCACTGGAAGTAGTTCGCTTTCTTGCTCCATGACGGTGCAGACGCATAGTCCTCATATACGCTCATATCATAGTTCGCAACCGGATCGGAATCCATATCCGTATAGCCGTACTTGTTGGCAAACTCGGACACTATTCTGGCAAGCTGTGCTCTTGTACAGTATGCCTTGGGCCTAAAGGTGCCGTCCTCATAACCGGAAACGATATCATTCTCTGTTGCCCACTGGATCGGCTTATAATAATAAGCTGAAGTCTTGGTCACATCAGAGAATGTAAGGGTCTGGCTTGACGCCGGCTTTCCGGCCAGAGCATACAGTGTGGTAACGACCTGCGCACGGGTAACTGCATCCGTGGGCTTGAAGGTGCCGTCGCCATCGCCAACCATGATCCCTTCATAATTCAGAAAATAGGACGCCTCATCATAAAATACGCCGGCTTCCACATCTGTGAACGTGCCGTCGCTTCCCTTACCGGTGCTCGCGAAAGCCGCAAAGCTGGATACGGCAAGAGACGCTGCCAGCATGATCGCTGAAAATCTCTTTTTCTTCATCACTAACCTCCCTTTCATTTCCTAAAACAGGTATTCTTCTAACACCCATAGTGCAACCATTTTAAACCAAAAAGACTATATTGTCAATAGCAGATTGCCATTTTATATTCAAAGATAATATTCTATATATATATATATATATTGCGTGTGCTATTACCGGCGGTTCTGCCGGTTCCGCAGCCTACCCTAGCCTGACCCGGAACACTTTGCTTCTCAGAACAAACAGGCAGCCAACGAACAACACGCCGGTGATGGGACCGAATACACAGATCGTCACAAGCCTGCTCCCAAAGGAAAGATACTGCCGCAAAAGCAGCACTGCACCCGTTGCAGCAAGAAAGGACATTTCTGTCTTTCCCAGTTCCAGCAGAAAGCCGGTAAACTTTATTCCCAGCCCATACTTTTTTTTCATGACGAACACAATCCGGACAAAAGAAACCAGGCTGGCGATCACCGTGCCGAGGACGATACCATATACCCCGACAAACTGCACCAGAATGATACTGACAATAATATTGGTCACACTGACAAGGATACTGTTCTGCACAGGTCGGCGGGTATCGCCGCTGGCGAAAAAGTACCGGTAGATCAGGTCGCGCAGTATGCTCAGCTGCTGGCCGAAGATATAAACAGCCGCAAGCCGGTTCAGCAGCACCAGATTCGCATCCGTAAATTTCCCGCCGGAAAAGATGATGGAAAGACATTCCCTTCCCACGGTGAAAAAGGCCGCCACGATCAGCATCACAATGGCATGAAACAGGATCTCATAATCCCAGAACCTTTTCTTATGATCCTCCTTCTCGAGCTGCCTCACGATCTTCGGATAGATATATACCGTCAGATTTCCCACCACGATGGTATTTACCATCGTCACAACATGAGTAGCATAATTCAGGACCGTCAGCCTCCCCTCTGAAAGTCCGGAGGCAATGGTGGTATCCACGAAGGTGGAAAGCTTATAGATTCCGGAGGAGAGCATTACCGGCAGAAAGAGACGCAGAAGCTTTTTCGTCTCCGGATCCTTCCAGAGAAACCGCGGGCGGTAGCGGAAGCCCAGCGCCATGCAGACCGACACATCAAAAATCAGGTTCACCACAGATGCCGCCGCCTGAAGGAGGAGGAATCTGTGAAGATTCGTCACAAGACCGGCCAGCATAGCCGCCGTCACGCCGCCGTTCACCAGAAGCAGGATGACCTTCGGCGTAAGAAAATGATCCACGCATTGGAAATAGGCGGTAGTCACGCCGATAAAGGCTGTAATTCCCTGGATAAAGAAGGTGATAAACAGCCAGTTTCCCGTGTTCCGGACGAAATCCTCCGAATTGGAGGTCAGCAGCCGCAAAAAAGGAAAGCGCAGCACCAGGATCAGAGCCGCCGCCGTGAGGACCGCGCCATAGATCGCAGTGATAAAGCTGTCGGTGATCTCCCGCCTGTCCTTTCTGACGTATGCCGGTATGATCACCGTTGTCACGCCATTGGTCATGAATCCGAAGAGGAAGGTAGCCAAACTGAAAGCGTAGTTGTAGGCATCCATCCCCGATGTTGCGCCGAAGCTGACCGCCGTAAAGTGAGACTTATAGAGGGAAAGCGCCTGAGCCGCCAGCGACAGCGCCAGCATCAGAGACAGCTGCATGGCATTCTTATGTTTTCTTTTTCCCTCTTTTCCCAAATCCTGTTACCCTTTTCGTCTTCTTGTCTTTTTTTCTTCTCGTCTTTTCGTCTTCTTATCTTTTCTTCTTTTCGATTTCTCGAAAAGGATAACCTGCGCCCCGGCGCATGAGTTCGCTTACAAGCTCTACAGCTTCTTGACCAGCCTAAAATATCCTGCATCCTGTTCCTTCAGCCTGCGGAACACCTCTTTATCCCGGTACTTCAGGATCCTTGCCGGATTTCCGCCCACAACTGCGCATTCCGGCACATCCTTCGTCACCACAGCTCCCGCCGCCAGAACAGCGCCGTCGCCCACATGTACTCCGGGCATGATCATGACATTCGCACCGATCCAGACATATTCTCCGATGGTGACCGGCTCATCATGAAAGCGCTCATCATAGGGCAGGTACTTAAGGTCAGGCGAATCATAATTATGATTCCGGGTAAATATCTGTACATTATAGGAAAGGCCGGTTCCTCTGCCAATCCGGAGCGGCGCGCCCTGCGCATACAGCCGGCAGCCGTAACGGATATAGACATATTCGCCGATCTCGATATTTTCCGCCCCCACAAGCCTGACATCCTTTTCCAGGACAAAGTGTCCACCGGGATTTTTCGGTTTTTTATATGTATTCTTTCTTTTATAATATTTCAGGATCCTCTTTATCATTTTCTCTCATGCCCTTTTTAAATATCTTACCGCCTGTTCTTCCCCTTCTTCGATTTTCGCCTGTTCCTTTCACCGGCGCATTCTAACCTGCGATTTGTGCTTTTGTATTTTCATACTCTGTTCAGTAGATAGGATATATGCAGAACAAAAACATGGACGTCCTAGGTATGACCGCTCCTGAAATATTCATCCAGCCTGGTAAACTGTTTTTCTGCACTGACCCGAAGTTCCTCCAGCTTCTCCGGAGAAAGCTGCACATAGCCCCCGGACTGTTCGCTGAGATCCACCCGGTCATCTGCATAAAGGAGCCGTACAGCCTTTTCTCCCATGCCCAGATCATCCAGAAGGTTCTCCGATTTCAGGTCATAGCAGATGGGAAGCACCGGCCTCCCGAACAGAAGCCCCAGAACAAGGCTGTGATACCTTCCGCCGATCACACGGTCCGCCGCTGCCATTTCCCGCAGGATCACTCTTTCCTGCCGTTCCTCGCCCCTGTAGCGGTAAACCTTGAGCAGACGGTCTTTTCTCCATCCGGCAAAGCGCTCCGGCCTGGCCGATTCAATATCCTTCAGCAGCCGGCATACTGCCTTCCAGTCTCCGTGCGTATCGCAGAAGGAGGCCAGCACCACCGGTTCTCCCCGGTCCAATGTATCCAGCACCTCCCGGAGGAGCTTCTGTTCCAGAAGAACGCCCGGCGTGAAGCAGCTTTTCTCTTCGCTCCGGTCCATTCCGGCCGCATCGGGCAGGTTCTGCCCGAAAAATCGCTCCTGAAAGGCAGGAAGAAATTCCCCGAGATATTCCTGTCTTTCTTCCTCTCCCATTCCTTCCACAGCCGTCACCCACCTGGTGCGGTAGTCGATCACGGAAACAAATAAACCTCCGGGCTTCCCTGCAAGTTCGCCAGCCCGCATTTCCTCAAATCCATCAGCCCTCTTCCCTGCAGATTCACCGGCCCTCTTCCCCAGCAGTTCCTCCGGGCGCATGCCGAAGATGATATCCGTTTCCACCCTGGCCGCAGGATTTTCCTTAAACAGCATATAGGACGCCCTGTCCCGGAAACAGATATCTGTTTTTCCCCGGAAAAACGTCCGGCAGGTTTCCTTATACTCTTCCGTTGCGGCAGGGCCGTAGCTTACGCCCAGAACAAAAAAGGGCAGTCCCTCTTCCCGAAGATCGTTCCTGAGCTTCGGCCGGAAAGGTTCAACAAACATAGAGCCGCCAAGGAGAAGCGTCGCCCTTGAGCGGGATGCCTCCAGATCGGCTCCTCTCTTTCGTCCCAGCTTCGCCCTGATGCGCGTGATCGGAGGCTTACGGACAATCAGATTCCTGCATGGCAAAAAGCCCCTGCAATCCCCGGGGGAAGCATACATAAAAAAATGCGCTTCCGGATAGCGCCGCAAAAGGACCCGGAGGAACAGGTCGTCCCCCAGATTCTGTTTCATATACATTTTCAGAAAGACTCTGTCCTCCAACTCATTTTTCATCTTCATATCCATCACAGT
Source organism: Lachnospiraceae bacterium UBA3732 (assembly GCA_002372545.1). Lineage (GTDB taxonomy): Bacteria > Bacillota > Clostridia > Lachnospirales > Lachnospiraceae > Eubacterium_Q. The sequence continues at coordinate 12,980 of DFHD01000031.1, forward strand.
CTATACCCAGAGCAGTTTCTTGCCTATTGCAGATTCATCGCCCTCTACAAAAATCTCTTCAGGCTTTTTTTGAGGCCTCTCCACTTCAGCCGCCTTGCTTCGCGTTTTCCCTTTCCCGACGCCTTCACCTTCTTAAAATAGAGGTCGGAAAGCTTGGTATAGTACTCGGAGATTCCCCGAAGGAACTTCACCTTCGCCCGGGGATCCTCCACCGCCTCATAATGCTCCTTAAGGAGGCTGACCGCCTTGACCGAAACTTCCTCGCGGCGGTTCTCCGTCAGACTTCCTCCATGCTTCCGGTACGCATAAAGCACCTTCGGAATATAGCAGAATCTGAACTTTTCATATGCACGGAGAAAGAAATCATAATCCTCCACCAAAAATTTTTCCGGATCATAGCCGCCCAGCGCCTCATGAACGCCTCGCTTATACAGAAAGCAGGCACCCATGATGTTCCGCCTGTAGATCTCATCCGGGCTTCCCACCTTTTTCCGCCTTCCCTGCTTCCGGCCGTTCTCATCAATAAAATCCTCTCTGGCAAAGACCAGATCCGCCCGCTTCTTCTTCAGGGTGCGGAGCATGGTACGAAGCGCCTCCGGATAATACCGGTTATCATCCGAGGTCCAGGTAAAATACTGGCCGGATGCATACTGAAAGCCCCTGTTAAGGCTGGCCGGAAGCCTGAGATTCGTCTCATTCCGCAGCACATGGATCCGCCTGTCCTTCTCCGCATATTCCTGCAGGATGCCGGGCGTTCCGTCAGTTGACGCATCATCCACAAGGATCAGCTCCCAGTTTTCATAGCTTTGGGCAAGGACACTGTCGATCGCCTCACCGATGTATTTTTCTCCGTTATATACCGGCAGTACAATGGATATCCTGCCCGGTGCCGCTTTTCTTTTTTCCATATTTTCCGCCTTATTCGCCCTGCTTCCTCATCCATCTCCGGAGCATTCCGCAAAGCTCTCCCTCTCAGTTCTTCCGGGCGTCAGCTTCCGCTCCATACCCGGCGATCACGGTATCGTAGATTTCCTCCAGCCTGTTCACCATCCGGTCCAGAGAGAACCGGGGATCCCTGCCCGGGGTATACGCCCGGCTGTCCTCCTGCAGATCATCCGCCGCTCTGCACCATTCCTCCATCCCATCGGAAAGAGAGAGCTGAATGGCCGGAAAATCCTGCATCATCACCTCCGGCGTGATCCGGTCCGACATCAATACCGGCGTACCGGAAGCCTGCGCCTCGATCACCGAAAGGGGCAGTCCCTCATAAAGCGAAGGAAAAACAAAAAGGTCCATCATGCTATAAAGCCGGGGCATATCGTTCCGGGCGCCAAGAAAAAATACCTTATTCTTAATGCCCAGCTCTTCAGCCTCCTTTTCCGCCGAAGGCCTTCCCGGCCCGGTCCCGGCAAGAAGGAGCACCGCTTCACGGTCCTTCGCATATTCCGCAAAAAAGCGGAGCAGAAAATCATGATTTTTCTGGGGCATGAACCGCCCGCAGTGTCCGACCACGGAAAGCGCCGACGAAGCCTGTATCCCCAGCTCCCTGAGGATAGTCCTGCGGTTTTCTTCCCTGTTTCCGGCAGCCTCCCAAAAGGGAGCATAATCAATGCCATTCCAAAGGATCTCTCTCTTCGCTCCCTCCGGAAACAGGCTGTCTCCCGCCGCGCCGGAGCAGGCAACAAGATATTCCGCGTGTGCGGCAATATAATCTTTCATCCTGCGGGTAAAAATACGCTTCCAGGGCTTTACCGGAAGATCGTTATGCGAGTGCACGATCACCGGCCCCCTGCCCATTTTTTGCGCCACCCTGCACATCTCAGCATGAAACCGCCGGGAGCCCGCATTGATATGGATCAGGTCATATTCTTCTTCTGAAAGGATGGCGGCAAAGCGCCTTCTCATCTCCCGGAAAGATGGTTTTGCGGAGTCGATCCCACTCTCCCTTGTCCCCTTTTCCTGTCCGCACGTGCGGTAAAGAGAGCGGATATCCAACGTAAACCTTTCCGGATCGATCCGTTCGGCGACCCGTTCATATAACGCTGTGATCCCGCCGCCGTTTCCGGCCTTTGGCTTAAGCACCAGTATTTTTTTCGGCTGCGGCATACGCTTCTCCTTCTTTCCCACTATGATCGCGTTTTATTCACCGTCTGTCTCCAGCAGCTCCGGCGCGATCCAGACCACCCGGGAATCATGCTTATTCCGCTTATCCGCCGGCGGCAGCTCCATATAATCCCCGTAAAGCGTCCGAAGGAAGGTATCCGCCTGCTCCGGTCCGCGGAAAAGGCCGTCCTCAAAGGGATATTCCTTGCCTTCACCATACACGGTCTTCGGCATGATGTCCTTATACTTATATGAACTCATGCTGTTGATGTACCATCGGGAATCCTTTGCCGGACACTTTTTCATGACCTTATCCAGCTTCACCCAGTTCCGCCTGTAGGAAACCTTTTTCTCCAGCCCTGTCTTCTGCACCAGAGAGATGATCATCCGTTCGATCCATTTTCTTTTTTTCCCGACAGAAACGATCTCATCAAAAACAGAGATCATCAGCCACATTCTGCGCCAGAGCAGATGTTTTTTTCTGATCCACTGCGCCGCCCGGCTCTCCGGCATGCCATCCAGCGGAAGCACACTGATCCATGCCATACAGGTCTTCTCCTTCGTGGCATTTGTCCTGCGGATCCTGATCCGGGGATCATAGATCCGGAGAACATAAACATGCTCATACTGTCTGTATAAAAAATGGCCAAGCCGGAATCTCTGGTCCAACTCGGCCGGCAGGACCTTCAGCAGCTTTTCATAATCCTCCCTGGGCATCCTGACATCCACATCATCATCCCAGGGGATGAAGCCCTTATGGCGCACCGCACCCAGAAATGTACCTGCACTGAGATAATAGATAAGCCCATGCCGGTCACAGATCCGCACCAGTTCCTTCAACATCTCCAGATCACATTTTTGTACGATCCGGAGTTTTTCATCATCTGTCATCCTTGTCCCGCCCCCTGCCGGGTCATCCGCTTCCGTTTCCGGAGCATTTACACTTAATTCAGCAGCTCCGAATGATGCGCATTCTTGTCCCGGTTTTCCGGAAGTTTCATGTAATCCCCGTAGATTCTCTTTAAGAAATAATCATAGTCTGCGGGGCCGCGCAGTTTAAAGCTTTCAAAGGGATACAGCGCTCCCTTTCCGAAACATGCCTTGGGCATGATCTGCTTCCATTTATACTGCCCCATATAATTTCCGGCATAGAGCGCACCCTCGTAGGGATACTTCCGGAGAAGCCGGTCGATCCTGCCGAGCCATACCTTTTTATCCGTATGCTTTCCAAAGCCGGTGATGAGGGCAAAGCGGATGATGATCCGGTCGAGAAGCGGACGTCCGGGCCGCTTGATATTCACCTTATCGATCGTTGAAAAATGGTACATTGCCCGCAGCGCCATAAAATGGATCCGGTGAAGCTGCCGCTTAATGGCATTCTTCGGCGTGCCGTCCAGCGGAAAAATGTCGATCCAGACGTTCTCTTTCCGTTTCTCCTTGCTGCCGGTACGCATCATGAGATGACGCTTATCCACAAGCTGGGCAAAGTAAAAATGGTGCTCCGGATTATTCTGCCAGGTATCCAGCCGGAAATCCTCCGGAAGCTGCTCCGGCAGCTCCTTAAGGAGCCGGTCATAGTACTTCCGGGGGAGAGCGATATCCATATCGTCGTCCCAGGGAATAAAACCCTTATGCCGGACAGCCCCGAGAAGGGTGCCGCCGGAGATGAAATAGGGGATCTTATTTTCGCTTAGATACCGGTGAAGCGGCTCCAGAATTCCCAATATTATGGTTTGTGTTTCAGATAGCTGTTTTTCCATTGTAGATATTCCTGTCGTTTATTGTTCTGCTTTTTCGCATGATACCCGCCGGTCTGTCCGGTTCCGGATCCGCGCCGTATACGATCATCCGTTCTGCTGATCGTTCCCCGACCGTTTCTTCAGCTCTTCACTCGATACACCTTCTGTCCGCGGAAGATAGACCACCTCTGCCCCTACCCGGGCCAGCTCCTCCTCTGTTCTTTTCCAGCGCTCATTTCCCAGCCAGTCGCTCCCGATGAATACTACATCAAAATGCAGCTTATCCCAGAGTTCTCTCTTATCCAGTGTATCCGCCACCAGCGTGTCATCCACCACCTTAAGAGCCGCCACGATCTCACGCCGCTCCTCCTCCGGGATTACCGGCGTATGATGCTTATATTCCTCCGTCAGTCGGTCGGAATTGACGCCCACGATCAGCCGGTCGCACTGCTCAGCCGCCCTTTTGAGCAGCCTTAAGTGCCCGACATGAAAAAGGTCAAATACACCCTGGGTATAACCGACTCTCATTTCCAAATTTCCTCCGAATCCTCTACATGCAAATCCGTTTTCGTTCTGCGTCCGCGCTTCCCTTATCACTCGATTTTTCTTCCGCGATGGTCCCTGCCCTCTGCCGGACTCTTTTCTTTTTCTGCCGGACTCTTTTCTTCCTCTGCCGGACTTTCTTCACTTTCCTCTCCTGCATCTCCAAAATGATCCGCCGTATGGATATACGCCAGGAAGAACCAGAGGAGCGGCGTGTTGCAGATCTGGGTAAAAAAGAACAGCATGATGAACAGCCCTTCAAAAAAGATCAGATTGTATTTTTTCTCCGTGAATGCCTCCCGGATGTCCTGGATCACCGGAACCAGGATCAGGCTGGAAAGGAGGATGCCTCCGCTGGATACAAAATACATCAGCCCTATGCTGGGGCCCTTTTTCATAAAGGTATACTGCCATACCGCCTCGGCGTTCAGCCAGCCACATCCGGTAAACTTATGGGTCTTAAAGGCCTTCCAGCAGGCGCTGAGATGCCGCAGCCTGATCCTCGTGGAGCCCTTTCCCGCCGCAGTGGTATAAAGCTTCAGGAGAAGCAGTCCCACCATCACAGCCGCAAGGATCGCAAGGGCCACCGGAAGATATTTTTTTACCACAGTCCCAACCTTTTTATTTGTCTGCGCCAGCCGGATGAACCAGGCTGCCGCAAGGCAGATCATGCCTGTGGTACTGATGGTGGAAAGGATCGTCACCGAAAAGAGGATAAGCTTCCACCTTTTGGGTTTTTCCTCCATGAACATCTCTGCGATGAGCGCAGTGCAGAGTCCCATATTATACATCGGCCCCTCGGTAAAGAAGGCCGTATTCCGCCAGATCTTCAGCCCGAAAATCTTGCTGAAGTGAGATTCATAAAAGAGATACTGATAGTTTTTGATCACCGGCGGTTCCCAGGTTCCCCAGACCCGCGGCGTTTCGTAGGTTACGGGGAGAACATGCAGCACCGGTCCCAGAAGATACCAGATGAGCGAGGCTGCCGCGACGACCGCAAAGATATTCACAAACCGCTTCCAGAGTACCGTTTTATCCTTATGGGTGCCGATCCAGAGCACGATCCAAAGAAGGAGGATCATGTATCTCGTCCGGAAATCAGCCCGGTTGACCGTATTAAAATGCTGGAAGGTCAGGATGGCCGCCGCCCCGATCAGGAGCCGGATATACCGCTCTTTGGATATCCACAGCCGCCTGTATACCGCCGCATAAAGCACTGCCTGCGTAAATACCAGTCTCTGGAGCCAGCCGAACATCAGATTCTGGGTGATCTCCGTTTTGGTATCATAGACCCAGGCATTGCCCGTCATGGCTATGATCAGAAAGAGGATCAGATAGTCCAGTGCGGCAAAGAGAATCACCCCGGCCGTTTCCCCCGCTTTATTCCATTGTATCCGGGTCTCTGTCATGTCCTCTTCCTTATCCGTTCATTCTTCCTGTCAGCTTTTTCGCTCTGCTGTCTCTTCTTCCGCAGAGCGTCTCTCTCAGCTGCCACTCAGTGAATTCCTCTGCCTGCGCAGATTGCCGCTCAGACCTTTTCACTCAGATGCTTCTCCGCTCATTCTCAGCGTTTTCTTCTCAGTTTTCCCAGAATACTGTCTGTTACTTCCTTCGTCATGGGCTCCTTCGCTATGAGCAGAATAATG
>DFHD01000042.1:0-6985 GCA_002372545.1 Lachnospiraceae bacterium UBA3732
AGCATTTCTCCGATCAACACCGCATCTGTGCCATTTTCCCGCAGAACCTGTACATCCCGGGCTGTCTGCATTCCGCTCTCGGACACAAAGATTATATCCGAGGGAACGAGATTCCGCAACCGGATACTGTTGCGAATATCCACAGAAAAATCCTTCAGATTGCGGTTATTCACGCCCAGCACCCTCGCGCCGGCAGCAAGGCAGCGCTTTACCTCTTCCTCATCATGCGCCTCAAAAAGGCAGCTGAGCCCCAGCCTTTCTGCCGTTTTGAAGTATTCCTCCAGCTCCCTGTCTGTCAGGATAGCTGCGATCAGCAGCACTGCAGAAGCGCCCAGAACCTTCGCCTGGAAAATCATGTAAGGGTCGACGGTAAAATCCTTCTGGAGCACGGGAATCCTCCTCTCCGCTGCGATTTCCCGCAGATACCGGTCGCTTCCCCGAAACCGCTCCGGCTCAGTCAGACAGCTGATGGCATCCGCCCCGGCTGACTCGTATTCTTCCGCAATCTCCCGGTAGGGAAAATCGTCGGCGATCACCCCTTTGGAGGGGGAAGCCTTCTTCACCTCTGCGATCACCGAAAGTCCGGAAGCACCCAGTGCCCGTTCGAAGAGGAAGGGCGAGGCCGCCGGGGTTTCCCGGCCGGTCGCTTCTTCCGCAAGTCTCTGCATTTCCGAAGCCGAAATAACCCTTTTTTCTTTTTCTACCCTTCTTCTTGTGCTATCCGCAAGTTCATCCAGAATCATCTTATTCGTCTCCTGTACCATGTTCAAGTACTCTGTGATCACTTTATAAAAGCAATCCTACTGTTTTACCAGCCTGCGCATAGATCCTTACCTGTTGCTGACCTCGATGAGTTTTTCCAGCGTTTCTGCCGCCTTGCCGGAATCGATGATCTCTGCTGCCAGCTCTACGCCTTCTTTCATGGAGGCTGCTTTCTCTCCTATATAAAAGGATGCGCCCGCATTCATCAGAACGGCGTCTCTCTTCGGCCCTTTTTCGCCCCGCAGGATTCCCCGTGTGATTTCCGCATTTTCCGCAGGCGTCCCCCCTTTCAGATCATCCTTTCTGCAGGTGGAAAGACCGAAATCTTCCGGGCGGATCACCTTTGTCCGGTACCATCCGTTCTGAAGCTCGCAGACCGTTGTGGGAGAGCTGAGGGAAATCTCATCCAGCTTATCCTGGCCGTAGACCACCATTCCCCGCTTTACGCCCAGCTCAGCCAGAACCTGCGCCAGCGGCTCTACCAGATACTCATCATATACGCCCAGAAGCTGGCGGCTGGGTCTGGCAGGATTGGTCAGCGGGCCAAGGATATTGAAGACCGTCCGGAATCCCAGCTCCTTACGGATCGCGCCGACATATTTCATGGAAGTATGGTACTTCTGGGCAAAGAAGAAGCACATGCCAACCTCCTGCAGAAGCTCAACGCACTTCTCCGGCTCCTGCATGATGTTTACCCCCAGCGCTTCGAGGCAGTCAGCCGTCCCGCAGCTTGAAGATGCCGCCCGGTTGCCATGCTTAGCTACCTTCATGCCTCCTGCCGCTGCAACAAGAGCTGATGTGGTAGAGATGTTAAAGCTTCCTGCTCTGTCCCCGCCGGTGCCTACAATCTCAAAGATATCCATGCCGGTATCCACGGGAATGGCATGGTCCCGCATGGCGGCAGCACAGCCCGCGATCTCATCCTTCGTTTCCGCCTTCGCACTCTTGGTGGAAAGCGCTGCCAGAAAGGCCGCATTCTGCGTCGGCGTGGTTTCTCCGCTCATGATCTCGTTCATCACTGCGTAGGCCTCGTCATAGCTGAGGTCCATCTTGTTGGAAATTTTTTCAATTGCTTCCCTGATCATATTTTGCCTCCTTTTTTCTTCATCTCTCCCCACCGCATATAAAACCGGCGTGGAGCTTCGTCTGATTTGTACGTACCGTATATAAAACCGGTAAGGGATCATGTCTGCCCAGTAAACAGGAAGTTTCTGAGGATTTTTTCCCCTTCCGGCGTAAGGATGGATTCCGGATGAAACTGTAAACCGTAAACCGGATATGTCCGGTGCTGAACGGCCATCACCTCTCCATCGTCCACTGCCCTTGCTGTCACCACCAGTTCCTCCGTCAGCGTTGATTCTTTTAGTGAAAGAGAGTGGTACCGGGCAACCTTCATGCATCTTCCCGGACATTCCCCGGCAGTCCCCGGATTTGCATTCGCTTTCGCATGCATGTCACCGGCAGGCTCTCCCACGCCCCGGAAGAGAACTGAATCAGCCTCTATCCTGCATACCGACTGCTTTCCATGCATCAGCCGTCCGGCATGGGATACTGTCGAGCCATATACTTCGCAGATTGCCTGATGCCCCAGGCATACGCCGAGGATGGGAATCTCCGGCCCGAGCTGTCTCACCACACCCTCGCAGATTCCCGCGTCCGCCGGTTTTCCCGGTCCCGGCGAAAGGATGATCCTGTCCGGCGAAAGCTTCCGGATTTCCTCCACCGTCATGGCATCATTCCTGACCACCAGAAGCTCCTCCGCTTCTTCACAGAACCGCATATCCGCATCATCCCATCCTGCGCCGACAGGCTCCTTTACCGCAGGCAGATGCTTTTCCTGCAGCAGCATTCCCACCATCTGATACAGATTGTAGGAAAAGCTGTCATAATTATCGATCAGAATTACCATATTTCCCGTTGCTCCTCCATGGCCCGGATCACGGCTCCGGCCTTATTCAGACATTCCTGATATTCCTTTTCCGGGACAGAATCCGCCACAATACCTGCGCCGCTCCGGATGAAAACCCTGCCGTTTTTCCGGTATGCCAGACGAATGGCTATGCAGGTATCCATGTTGCCCGTGAAATCTATGTAGCCAACCGCTCCGCCGTAAATTCCTCTCTTGCAATCCTCCAGTTCATCGATCAGCTGACACGCCCTGATCTTCGGTGCGCCGGAAAGGGTTCCGGCGGGAAGCACTGCCTCTATGGCATCCAGCGCATCCTTATCCGGCCGGATCTCTCCCCGGACCGTCGATCCGATATGCATAACATGAGAGAACCTGAGCACCTTCATGTACTCTTCCACCTTAACCGTTCCAAACCGGCTGATACGGCCAAGGTCATTTCTGCCCAGATCCACCAGCATGTTATGCTCCGCCAGCTCCTTCTCATCCTGCAGAAGCTCTTTTTCCAAAGCTTCGTCCTCTTCAGGCGTTTTTCCTCTCGGCCGCGTACCTGCCAGCGGGAAGGTATGAAGGACGCCATCCTGCAGCTGCACCAGCGTCTCCGGGGATGCCCCGGCCACCTCGACATCCGTACCCGAAAAGTAAAACATATACGGCGAAGGATTTATGGTTCTGAGCATCCGGTAGGTATCCAGCAGGCTTCCGGAGAAGCTTGCCGACAGCCGGTTGGAAAGTACGATCTGGAAGATGTCCCCCTCGTAAATATACCGCTTGCCCCGCTCCACCATCTCGCAGTAGCTTTTCTCATCGAAGAGCGGTGTGACCGGCCCGAGAATCCTGCCGGGTTCCTCCTTTTTCTTTTCGCCGCGGAGCAGGAGCTCCGCCATGGCTTCCAGTTCATGCTCCGCGCGCTCATACTCCTTCTCCATATCTGCCAGCCGGATATTAACGATCAGGATGATCTTCTGGCGCACATGATCAAAGGCGATCACCCGGTCGAACAGCATCAGATCCAGGTCCTTAAAGGAATCCTCGTCTGTCACTTTCCGACGCACCGAGGGCTCGCTGTATTTTAAGTAATCATAGGAAAAATATCCCACAAGGCCGCCGGTAAAGGGAGGCAGCCCGTCCACCCGCGGACTCTTGTAGGCAGACAGCAGCTGACGGAGGTTTTCTCCGGGAGCATCCGTCTGTATTTCCCGGTCTCCGATCCGGAGCAGCCCATCCATGCAGGTAATCTCCAGCTTTGGATCATAGCCCAGGAAGGTGTAGCGCCCCCAGGTTTCATCCGCCTGGGCGGACTCCAGAATGAATACATGATCGGAGGCCTGCTTCAGCTTCCGGAGTGCCTCGATGGGTGTAATGAAATCCGACAAAAGCTCCATGCTGACAGGCGCTACCGTGTACCGGCTTTTATCCAATGCTTTTAATTCCGCGCAGGTTGGTCTCATCTCGCTTCCTCCTTTTTCCTTTCCTTCCGCCGCATTGAATGCATCATAAAATACAAAACGCCCTTAATCTACTATGTAGACTAAGGGCGAAATTCTCATTCCGTGTTGCCACCTTAATTCAGCCGTCTTCCCGTAACCCGGCTTCCCCCGGAAAGAAAAAGCTGCACTCATCAGGATACGCTGCCTCATATGCATCCCCTGCACATCTGACGTAAATATCCCTGCCGGCTAACGCCCGGCGCACGTAGCCAGTTACTCAGTTACCCTTTCACGGCTCCCTCAGCGGCCCATCCTCTGAAATACTGTCACGGTTTCTCATCCTCCCCGTTCTCTGTAAACAGCACATGCTCATCGTTATCTCCGCCTCAACGGTTTCCTATTCAGTTCTGTTTTAATATATGACACTTTCACAAAAATGTCAATCATTTTTTTTCATCAGGATCGATCATCACACTGGATATTTTTGCTGTACCTGCTTTCCGGAAATAGTTTTATTAATACCAGTCATGCTTCTCTCCCCGGTCGATCTCACTGATCCGCTCCATCTCCTCATCCGTCAGGGAAAAGCCGAAAAGGTCCAAGTTTTCCCGGATATGCTCCGGATTCGAAGAACCGGGAATGACCACTATCCCTCTCTGCAGATCCCAGCGCAAAATGACCTGCGCAGAGGAAACCCCATGCGCTTCAGCAATCTCCAACGCCAGTTCTATGGCCGCCTCCGGATCATCGTACTGGGTGGGGTAGATCTTCGTAATGACAAAGATCTCCTCCCGGGGAATATGATATTCCTCCATTGCCCGCCGGACGCCTTCGCCCACAGCCTCTTCATTATGATACATGTAGGCCGTGTCGATCAGCCGGCCGCCATTCTCCAGATGGGTCATCACCGAATTCACGCAGGTTTCATAGTCCAAAGAATAGGTCCCGAGCCCCAGGATGGGCATTTCGTAGCCGCTGTTCAGCAGCACCTTTTTCTTTTCAAAATCAAAAACACCGATCATGTCTTCTCCCGTCTTTACAGACTCATCGCCGGTTTCTTTCGTTTCGCCGTTATCCTCTTCGGTTTCATCGGATCTTTCCGGAGTATTCTGCTCATGCGTTTCTCCGGGCATCTCCGTCTCTCCCTGCCCTGCAGCCTCCGGGGCGGACTGCCTTTCTGTATTATCTGCTCCGGCAGTTTCGTCCTTCGTCTTTTTTCCGCAGGCCGCCAGGGTAAACACCAGCAGGAAGCCCAGGATCAGAAGCATTTTCCTTTTCATCTCGTTAAACCCCCCAATTTTGCAAAATCATGTTTTGTTGATCTTCCCCTGACTTTCCGCTACGACTCTGTGGTCGGGATGATCGGACCGCGTTTAGGAAAATACTGATCCTGTCCGGGCGTTTCCCCCTCTGTGTAGCCGCCATCCACAAATCCCCGCTTTGCCCTGCGGGCCTTACGCCGCTCAGCCCGTTCGGCCTCGCGTTCCGCCTCCTCTGCATCCGCCCTTGCAAACTGCGTCTTGTAGAGTTCGGCGTAGGTTCCTTCCTGCTTCAGCAGTTCCCTGTGGGTTCCCCGCTCCACGATCTCTCCATCCTTCACCACGAGGATCTCGTCCGCACAAAGGATGGTGGAGAGCCGGTGAGCGATCAGAATGCTGGTTCTTTCCTGAATAATAGGTTCAATAGCTTCCTGGATCTTGCTTTCAGAGATGGAATCCAGAGCGCTGGTTGCCTCATCGAAGATGAGGAGCGCCGGATTTTTCAGAAGCACACGGGCAATGGATATCCTCTGCTTTTCACCGCCGGAGAGCTTCAGCCCACGGTTTCCCACCATGGTATCCAATCCCTTTTCCTGCTTTTCGATAAACTCATAAATATTGGCCTTCTGGCAGGCCCGGATCAGCTCCTCCTCCGTTGCCTCCGGCGCAGCATAAAGAAGATTCTCCCGGATCGTACCGTTAAAAAGATAGGTTTCCTGGGAAACCACGCCCACATTCTGCCTGAGATCCGTGAGATCCAGCTTCCGCACATCCGTCCCGTCAAAGGTCACCGATCCCTCATTCACATCATAAAGACGGGGGATCAGATTTACAATGGTACTCTTGCCGGAGCCCGACGGCCCCACAATGGCTATGCTCTTTCCGCTTTCCAGCCGGAAATTCACATCATGCAGGATCCTGCGTTCCGCGTCATACCCGAAGGCAACATGCTTAAACTCCACCTCGCCTCTGGCATCCGTAATCTTCTTTGCGTCCGGTGCATTCTGAATCTCCACCGGCATATCAAAATATTCAAACACGCGGGTAAACATGGCCATGGCCCGCATCCAGTCCACCTGGATATTGAGAAGACCATTCACCGGCATATAGGTCTTGCCGAGAAGAGCCACCAGCACCGTAATATCGCCCACAGTGAGGGAGCTGTCGTACTTCATGATGAGGACGCCGCCCACCAGATACAGCAGCATGGGGCCTATATTTGTCACTGTATTCAGAATGACAAAGAACCAGCGGCCGGCCATCCGCTCACGGATATTCAGCCTGATCATTTTTTCATTGACCGTTTTATAACGCTCATATTCTCTTTCCTCACGGCCGAAAAGCTTCACCAGTAGCTGGCCGCTGACAGAAAGCGTTTCGTTCAATATGCCGTTCACCTCGTCGTTGGCGTCCTGCGCCTCCCGGGTCAGCGTCCAACGGGTCTTCCCCGCCTTTCTTGTGGGGATAACAAAAAGCGGGATCACCGCGATCCCCAGAAGCGCCAGGATCCAGTTCTTCTGGAACATGGCCACCAGCGCCACAATGAGCGTAATGGAATTGGAGAGGATACTCTTAAAGGTATTGGTGATGACAGACTCCACGCCGCTGATATCGCTGGTCATGCGGGT
>DFHD01000042.1:7041-27315 GCA_002372545.1 Lachnospiraceae bacterium UBA3732
ATGCGGGTGATGATATCCCCCTGGTTGTTCGATGTAAAAAAGCTCTGGGACATATTCTGCAGATGACGGAACATCTGGTTCCGCATATCGAAGGTGATATGCTGGGCAATCCATGTATTGATATAGCTTTCCAGCACGCCGATCAGATTCGAGCCAAGGGTAACGGCAAGGGAAAGAACAATGAAAATGATGAGCAGTCTCATGTTCCGGCCGATCAGGCCATCGTCAATAATCCTGCCCGTAAGAATTGATGGCATAAGACCGAGAATGGAAGACAGCGCTATGGCGATCAGCACCAGAATAAGCTGCTTCCAATATGGCTTCAGATACGAAAAAACGCGTTTTAAGAGGGCCGGCGTCACCTTTGGCTGCGCCGCCTTCTCCTCTTCCGTCATGTAATGGCCCCCGGGGCCACCCATTCTTCCTCCTCCTGGCGGCATACGTAACCTCCTTCCGGGCGCAGCACTTGTATGGATCATCTGCTTCATCCGTTTCAAACCCATGATAGCATAACATTTTTTCAATCTCAATAGGCGTGAAAAGACGCCGGCGGAGGATAAAGCTTTTTATCCGACCGCCGGCGGTTTTGCAAGAATCTGTTGCAAACCTGATTAAATGCATGATTCTTAACCTGATACAATATGTAAACATGATAATGATAGCTTAAGCAACCGTTAATTGCATCATGTACTACGTTCTTGCACTGTATGGGGATGAGAATAATAGATCAAAGACAGAAGAAACTCCCTGTAAAGAGACCATAATGATTCCCACCAAAACAAACCACCATGAATAACTGAAACAGATATCTGCGTGTAACGACTCCTTACATACATCAAATACCAACTTAAGGTATTCATCATTCGTTATCACATAAAACAAAATTCCCATGATCACCGGAATTCCTATATCTACTATTGCGAAAGCACTATCCATTTTCTTATTAGAATTTTTCCCGTTCAAGATCCATCTAACAATAACTACGATGGATAGTATAATTAAAACCCCTACCAGAACGATCAGCCTTTGAGGGAAATCAATCACTCCGACCATTAAATCCTGTGTAGCCTTCCCCCTCTCATAACCCTTCCCTTTTCCATACAGCATTTGAATTACGGGGTCATCATCACCAACAACACTATCTCCTGAGCTAGGGGTGAACAGTATGCCGTAATATGTTGGAACATCAATCTCTAAATTTATATTGTCTTCACGATCAAAATAATCACCCGGCTCCCAGTGAATCCACATGGGAACGAAGGAAAAAACAATCACAATGAATGCGCCAATAACAGCCAAAATGATAAGTATTTCCCCATCCTTACGCATTTGATGGTCACTCCCCGTTCCGACCGTATTGCGGACTGTGATGTCAGACATTTCGTACATATTATCCACCTTCATTCATCAATAGGAATATATTACCGTCCAAAACGTCCGTCGTAATTGGACGCAGTGTTATTCTGATTATTGAACTGTTGTTGCTGATTCATGTCCTGTCTATTTTGGAATTGCGGATTTGGGTTCATCTGAGCATATCCATTCATTCCGTAATTCTGATAGAAATGATTCTTATATGAGTTCAGCCCTGGCTGTCTTACAATCGTCCTTCCGCTGTAAAAATCAATCCCGGCCATAAAACATCTTATCGGTCGAACAGCAAGCAAAACCAATCCTGCCAAAACACCATAAAATGAAAGACCAAAACGAATATCATATCCCCATGGGCCATACACGTTATCCATTTTATCAATAGAATGGGTAATCACCAAAAGAAGAATAATGCCTAATGCAATTCCATAAAACTGTGAACCCGGAAGAGCAGAAAATCGAACAAGGCCATATCCTATTTGTCGCTCATTCATTTTATAGTACATGATGATCAAAATCACACAAAGGATAATCAAGGCTATAGCAGCCATCTTGGGTGTTGAGCCAAATCGTCCGATTCCCTGATCTTTTGTCCACAATCCCATATGTCCCGAGCTTTGATCTTCATAATCATACCACCCATCGTAATCTGTATCTTTCCACGAAACCCATCTTGGTACCAATACTGACACGATTATCATGATGCACCCCAAAAACGAACTAAAAAAACTCATAGGTACCGAAGGAGCAAAACCCCATGGTCCATACCCCCGGCCTCCATATTGCATTGGTTGATTCATCGTATTCGTTTGAGGCATCACAGCAGGTTGTTCGATTTTCTCTCCACACGACGGGCAGACTTTATCAAATTGAGAAAGATAACCTCCGCAGTTTTTACATACCATATAACTCTCCCTCCTTTTTGTATCCATCTCGCATATTAAGCATTCAGTATAACCCTAAAACAGAAGTCAATTTGAATACTATATAAGCTATCCACACTGCTTTATTCCGGGAAACCACTCTACTGTCCCGAACTAAACCAGGCCATTATTCCCATAGCCCCTCCGTTTACAATATTGAATTCTCCATACGCATGATATCCATCATATTCTCCTGTTCCGTTTGCTTCAACATATACAAATTCTGCTTCCTCTACACCTCCTCTTGTATGGAGATCTTCACTATACTTGATTTGAATATCTGCGTCTTCCGGGATATCCAATGTTTTTCTGATCAATGATTCCGTAAGGATATCATTATAATCTTGATCATCTGATAGCCAATCATTTTCACTCGTATTATTCTCCGTTTGTTTAGATTCAGTTGATTGCACGATATCACGTTTCAAATAGGGGTTCCTATGACCATACCAGATTCTATCTATCGTATCGGATAGATCATAACTCTGTACAAATATATTTGAATCAAATTCATATGAATAATAATATATTGTTTCTGCATAACCAGTAATTTCAGAGTATTCACTTGTCACCGATACTCCTACGGCCTTCAATTCTTCTTCCAACTTTTCAAAACTAATATTCTGTTCTATTCCATCTATTCCTTTCATTACCAAAGGCTCAGGTTTTTCTTCCCTGGATCTGTTATTTCGTATTTCATAATAATATTTGCACCCATATGAGCCGTTTACTTTACTTAAAATTTCAATTCTGATATCATTCCCTACCGATTGTCCCATATCAGAAATAACTACCATACTATTATCATATTTGAAAACCCACTTTACATATTCTTTTATATCAATTTTATTTTTCTGAAGTCCTCCTGAGTGATAATTATATAAGTAGTATACGTCCTCAGGAGAGTCTAGTTTTACGTCCAACAGAATTTCCGGAATCGAATCCCAGTCCATATCCTGAAATATGAAATACATACCATTTTTTCCCGCATTTAAAGCAGTCAGCTCATCATATGTCAGATCATCCAACCATGCAAGAGAATCACCATTTTCAGAATTGTTTGATTGATTTATCTCACACATACATAATTCCGTTGTCATCTTCGCCCGCCAAGCGTATTCCCTAACATTATTTAGTCCTTCAATCGAACCGTCTTTTTTTCTATCCACATACTCTTTTGCTGAAAACGTTTCTATAATACTATTTTGTGAATCATATACTTTCACATCTCCTGTATAAGCATTAACATGGTAATACTTTTCCGTCCCTAGAACCGGCCGAAAAGTAATAATATACTCATCATTTTCTAAATCACTGCCAAACCAGTAACATACATAACCATCAATTATGACACTATCGATCATATCTTCTGTTACCGTGTGCATAACAACAGCACCATAAGCCTCTTCTTTCGTTAACCCTGGATGATTCAGACGATAGCGTTCATTGAAACTTACAAAATCAGGATGGATCAATTCACCAGATTGAATCTCATTTTTAATAGCCTTTCCAGTCTCTTCGTCATAGAACCAAAACTTTGTTCCAGATATACCATGGATTTCACCCGTATAATCACCATGTTCCTCTGGAGCCGACCCCAGAATGCAACCATATAATACGTTAGAATTCTTTTCATCATACATGGTTCCATCAGATGATTCACGCGGAAGAAACCCAATATTGAAAAGCCAGCCATCACGTATTCCAAAACACATGTAATTCAAATTCCTAAACGAAGCCATTCCATTACTTCTGAAATCAAACGGACAATCGCCATACAAGTCATACCAAAGGTACATGGTATTTGATGACTCAAACAGACCAATCTCCTCTGTTTTTTCGTTTTCTAAATCACATGAATAAAAACGATATGACAGCTTTGATAAATCCCCTTCTCGAAAGTCATCCTGCCACTCTTCAGAATAAATCATCAATTCATCCAATCCATCCTGGTCAAAATCGCTTATGGAATACTTGCAATAATATAACTCTGCATCTTCGCCATGAATCAACACATATTCTTCATCCATTTCATCTGCGTGGTCATAGATGTCATTGATGTAAGCTTCATAAATCCGACGATACAATGCTCTTCTTTCCTCAATTGTTAATTCTTTTTTTTCACCATCCTCTTCCGAACCCGAATCATTTTTTTCCTCATCCGGATCATCAATCTGAATCGATGCATTGTTCTTTTTAGCAACATCGTTTTCATGATTTTTCTTATGATTCAGTTTCTTTGCAATATGGAATCCACCCATTATCATCATTGAAGCAACCACAACAGAAGTAAATCCCACTGCAATCTTACCGGCGGTCATGAAAAGAAATGTGGTTTTCGCAGCACCGGCCGCTCCTGCAGTTTCAATTGCATGCGTACCTGCTCCTGCCGCAGGATCAGCTGCATGACCAAGTGTATTTACACTCGATTGAATTACATTTGCATCTTGTGATCGATGTAACGAATTAGGCGAATCCAACAGTCTGCTATGGGACATATTTATTATATCTCCCGGTTGAACAATCCCCTCTTCTACATCAGTCCCATTAAGCAGGGCGCCGTTTCCTTTGACGTACCACTCTCCGTTACTCTTATAAAAGCATCCTAAAACCTTCGCTTGATCAGATGATTCAACATGTATATCACACTTCTGATCACAGCCAACAGTTACAACATCCTTACCAAATTGTTCAAGGTCATATTCAATAGAATCCTCAATAGTTTGTATATTTATCTTCATATTGAATTCCTTCTCAATAAAATTGCATATTCTTGATAAGGGTACTCTATTATAAACACCCGCACAAACTCTACATTCAACTGTTTATCGATTCTTGATAATATCCCTTGCGTTATATAAAAACGTTACGCCCTGCGCTCTCGTTACTTTTGAATTGGGTGAAAAATGCGTGGAATCTGTCCCAGATGTGATTCCCTTTTCATTTGCCCATAATACTGCATTGTAGTAGTAATATGACATTGCCACATCAGCTGTAAAAGGATTCTTCTTATTCTGCGGCTTCGGGCTTCCGCAGAGTCTCCATAAAAAGGAGACAAACTGCGCACGAGTACAGGTCTCATTCGGTGCAAAATGAGAAGAATCCACACCCGCAGTAACACCCTTTTCTACCGCCCATAGAACTGCTTTATAATAATACTTTGAAGAGCTCACATCTTTGAATGGATTGCTTCTGTTTTTCGATTCAGGTTTTCCACAAGCATTCCAAAGGAAGGTTACTACCTGGGCTCTTGTACAAGATGCAGAGGGTGAAAACTGTGTTCCGCTTGTTCCTGAAGTAACTTGTGGACTGGAATGATATGCCCAAATCACCGGTGCCGAATAATACTTTCCGAATGCAACATCTTTAAACGGATTATATTTGTAGGAAAGCGGAAGGTAAGTATAACCATATTTTTTTGCATGTGTCTCAGCTTCTGAACCTTGCGGGCAGAATATAATCATATTTTTATTAGTGCCCTGGAAAACAGCACTAAAATCTGCAATTGTAGTATACTTATATTGTACTTCTACATAACTGAGGTTACTACATCCGCTAAACGCACCATAATCTATATGTTCTACGTTGTCGTGAATCACAATTGATTTTAGACTGCTGCAATTACAAAAAGTCCTAAAGCAGATTTTCTCAACACTCCTCGGAATAGTTACTGACGAAAGACTTGAGCAATCCTCGAAGGCATAATCCTTAATCGTTGCAACAGATGAAGGTATAATGATAGATTTAAGGTTTGTGCATTCTTCAAATGCAGACATCCCTATTTCCGTTACCCCCAATGGAAGATTCAAGGACGTAATTCCTGTACACCCCTTGAATGCACAATCACCAATTGATGTAATACTTGCCGGCAAACTGAAGGAATTAATGCCAGTACAATTTTGAAAAGCATAGCTAGAAATAGAGGTAACTCCCATCGGGATATTTATCTGCGTTAGGCGTTGGCAACCGTTGAATGCAGCATAACCTATACTTATTATACTTGGTGGTATAGTTACTCTGGTCAGTTTCGAACATCTTTCAAATACATGATATCCGATTTCTTTAATTCCATTTGAAATCGTTACCGTTCTTATATTATTATCAAAAGAACAATCTATACTATAAACTCTCTTTCCATCAATACTTGCCGGAATCACTATATCCTTTGCGTTTCCTAAATACTCACTAATATAAATTGTTCCATCTGATTTAGTATAATATCTCCAATCTCCAGATTCTGTGCCTTCTGTCTTTTCCTCTTGCTGTTCAGCATCATCTATTGACTCATCATCAGCATCATCATCAGAAGAAAACTCACTTCCATTTTCAGAAAAAATATTCTCTGTTTCTTCTTTCGTAATAACTACTTCTCCATCCCCAATTTCACCATCACACTCTACTTCTTCAGATTCTATGTCCAAACAATCAGCTTCATTCTCATCAGCCTTATTATTCGAATCAGCCTTCGAATCACTTTCCTCAACATATACTGATTCCAGATCTTTTGCATATTCTTCCGAAGTCTCAACATCGACTTCAGTTTCATCCGTTGTTACAGAATCAGCCTTTACCATCTTTCCAATATCAGTACCACAATTTGCGATCAAAGCAACCAAAAGAAATGATATAAAACCTCTTTTTATCCTTTTTGTTCGAAACACCTTTTTACTCATATTGTCCCCCTTATAATCATTACTCATAAATAGCATTCAAAGTATTTTGAAAAAACGAATCGATATGTATTATCAATATGGGAATTATCAGATCATTTATGTTGATGCCTCATTTGTCTAATATGTTAGACGAGTCAATTATAAAAAAAAGAATCCACAGGAACGCCCAATGCTTTAGACAGCTTTGAAAGACTGCCGGTATTGCAGACATCTGTGAGATTCTCTTCCATCTCGGAAATTTCAGAGATCGGAACACCCGAAATGAGAGAAAGTTCTTCCAGAGTCATGCCTTTTTCCTCCCGAATGTCTTTTACAGCAAATCTCATCGGAATCCCCCCTCATATATCATTCATCATATATAGAGTCTAACATATTAGACATTCGATGTCAATCGAACTTGTTAAATAACGATAGTTTGGGATGATATTACATCCTCTTGACAATTATTTCACGCAGTTACATAATGGACTTAAGCGTATTTGCGGATTCGGAAAGCGTGGTTATATGAAAGCACACAATATCGAATCCTCAGGACGGCTCAGTAGACATGAACCGACTCCTTATGAAAGTCTTACATTATGTAACAGCTTTATCTTCGGCAAGGTCATGCAGACACATAAGGAATTATGTTTGAAGCTTCTTCAGATCATTCTTCCGGATTTAAATATTTCTGAAATCAAAGATGCCGAGATCGAAAAATATCTGAAGGATCATTATCAGACAAAAGGTGTCCGGCTCGATGCATATACACGGGATGGGGACGGCCGCCATTACGACCTGGAAATGCAGATTGCTGATACGAAGAATCTTCCCAAGCGAGCACGGTATTATTCAAGTCTGATGGACACCAATGCCCTATTCAAAGGAGAGTATCAATCCTGAACTCGGTGAATTCCTGAGTTTCCTGATCAACGTGCCGGACAAAATAGAAAGCGATTTTCTGAAACAGTTGAAAGCTGCCGTAGAAGAAGCCCTGAAGAATACCACATGGAGGGATGAGTATATGTTTATGAACGCTTATGGCAGAGATCAGTTCCTGCTCGGTAGAAATGAAGGGCATGATGAAGGCGTGGCTGAAGGATTGGCTGAAGGATTGGTTGAGGGACGCATAAAAACCATATCCGAGATGGAGCAGCGCGTAAATTCCCTTCTCTCGCAAGGACTTATCACGGAGAAAGCAGCCAGAGAGCTGCTAAAATTCGAACTAGAAGATGTTCAGTAACTTTTAAATCATAGAATTAGAATCCAGTAAATACGCCGGCGGAGGATAAATCTTTTTTATCCGACCGCCGGCGGTTTTGCAAGTGTGTGTTGCAAAAAAACGCATGAAAAATACCATACATCCATCTGAAATATTTGACAGAAACTGTATATTTAGATATTATGAAAATGCCTTATATTATATCATTTTATCATTGTTTTTATCTACATTGAAGCAGGGGAATCCACTATGCGTTTAGGCATTATTATAAAAAAATACAGAACTGAACATAACATCAGTATGGATGAATTTGCCAGACGCACCGGTCTCAGTAAAGCATATATCGGGATGCTGGAAAAAGGCGTCCATCCCAAAACCGGAAAAGTGATCCGTCCTTCTGTAGATACCATCCGAAAAGCGGCCATCGGTATGCGTTTGGAGTTTTCGACTCTGTTTAATATGATGGATGAAGAGATCACTCTTAATCCATCAGAAGATGAAACCATTTTTTCCGCTACTGTTTCTGTCCGTATTCCTGTTCTTGGCCGTGTTCCGGCCGGTGACCCCGCAGATGCTGTAGAAGATATTCTTGATTATGAAAACATTCCCGAATCCATGGCCGCCATGGGGGAATACTATGGTCTAGTTATCCGGGGCGATTCCATGGAGCCCATGTTCATGAACGGGGATGTGGTGATCGTTCTAAAACAGGAAACCGCTGAAAATGGAGATGTTGTCATTGCTGCAGTGGGCGACACTGAAGCCATTTGCAAAAAACTCATTTTAAGAAACAGTTCCATTCTCCTCCACCCCCTCAATCCCGCATATAAAGACCTGGATGTCACGAAGGATTCTTCCTTCCGGATCTTAGGCGTTGTCAAAGAACTGCGACGCAGAAATTTCTGACAAAGCATTTTAAAATAAGATCAGACTAAGTAATCTTTCAGCGGTATTCTCCATGTTAAATCCTGCACACGTAAGCAGTGCAGTTAATACTATCGTCGAAAGTGTTAAACATCTCATCATGTGCCTGTATCTGTGGACAGTTAAGGATTAAGACCCGGTGGTATACATGAATTCTCTTTGGAAAGGAGCAGCCATGCCATCTATCTCAGTGATCATACCCATGTATAATGCCGGAAAGGATATCATCCGCTGCCTTTCCAGCCTGGAAAGGCAGACTATGCAGGATTTTGAGATCCTGCTTCTGGATGACGGCTCCACGGATGACTCAGGCGAGGTCGTCTCCCGCTATTTGGAAAAACAGCCGGCTCTCCGGAAAAAGACCCGCCTCATCCGTAAGGAAAATGAAGGCGTTGCCGAGACCCGGAACCGGGGAATCGCTCTGGCGGAGGGTACCTTCGTCACCTTCATGGATCAGGACGATTTTGTGGCGAAGGATTATCTGGAGACCTATTACCGCGCCATCACCGATGGCGACATGGATATGGTGACCGGCGGCTTTCTCCGGGTCCGTTCCGATGGAAAGATCATCAAAAAGAAGATCGTTACAGAAAAGCCATGGTCCCGCTACACGCTGATCGTGCCCTGGGCCCATATGTACAGAAGAAGCTTTCTTCTGGAGAAGAATATCCGTTTCCTCACCACGAAGATCGGGGAGGATATTCCCTTTACGCTTACGGCCTACAGGAGTACGGACCGCTGCCGGATCATCAACTATACCGGCTACCGCTGGTTTTATAACGAAAGCTCCGTTTCCAATTCCCTGCACAAAACGCTGGACAGCCGTCTCAACGTCCGGTATCTTCTGGACTATCTTTACGCGGAGATGGAAAAGCTGGATGCCAATCAGGACGACCTGATCCGCTACTTTTATCTGAGATTTATCTGCTGGTACTTCCTTTATTCCACAAGAGGAAGCAAGCGGGAAAACATCCGGAATGCCTATAAAGACTGCTTCGGCTGGCTCAAAGAGAATATCCCGGACTACCGGCATGCAAAATATACCGGGCTCAGGATGCCGAAGGGAGAGGATTTTTCCCTGCATACCTTTGTTTTCGCCTTCTATCTGCTGGAGAAGCTTCATCTCCTCCGGCCGATGCTCCTTCTTTTCGGGAAGTAATCGGCGGACTGCTTCTTCTGCTAAACGAATTGTGGGAGTTTTCCAAATTATGATGGTCAAAGGTGAAAAACAGTCCTGCCTGGAAAGCCGGAAATAAATCATACACACCGATAAATAAGTTTTTGAGGACGAAATATGCCGAAAATCATTATTCTGATGTCAACCTATAATGGAAATGCCTATATCGAGGATCAGATCCGGAGTATCTATGAACAGAGCTTCCGGGATTTTCAGCTGGTGATCCGGGACGACGGTTCAGAGCCTGCATTCCGGAAGAAGCTGGAGGAACTGAAGAAGCAGTATGGTTTCCGGCTGATCGAAGGAAAAAACGCCGGCTTCAGCCGGAGCTTTATGGCGCTTCTCCGGGCGGCAGGAGATGCGGAGCTCTATGCCTTTGCGGATCAGGATGATATCTGGCTTCCGGATAAACTGGAGCGCGCTGCTGACTTCTTTAATCATCGCGATAAAATATCCGTCGCAGGCCAGTCCTCCGATATAACCGGTACAGCCCTTTCCGTGGATGCTGACTCAGATACAGCCCATTTCTGGGACGCCGCCAAAAACACATTCATTTCAGCGGATGATTCTAAAAACACGGCTCCGGAATGTATACCCATACTCTATCACAGTGCGTATGATATCGTAGATTCCGATACGCTAAAGAAAACCGGTCACTTCTATTTTCCTGAAAAGGGCTATGACTTCCGCCGGAGCATCACGGAAAATCATTATTCCGGCTTTTCCATGGTGATCAACCGGCCGCTCCGGGAGCTGATGCTCCGGGGCCGGGCCGAAAAGCTTGTCTATCATGACTGGTGGGCCGGCATGATCGCCCATGCCATGGGGGCAGCCTTCTCCGACCCGGCTGTCACCTCTCTTCACCGGGCTCATGGAGATAATGTTACGACCTTCAGCATGAAGACCCGTTTTCAGTGGCTGAAAAAGTCTCTGACAGAAGACACCGACATCAAAAAAAGAGCGCAGGAATTCCTGCGCTGCTTTGCGTATGATATCTCCCGAAAAGACCAAAAGACTCTTCTTCTCTTTGCCGGAAAGCGGTATTCTCCGGTCAAAGCCCTGAAAAAGGCCTTTTATCCGAAGCGCTGGCGGCCGGTTCTTTCCTCCGAGCTGATCAGCCGTTTCCTTATGCTGATCGGACGGATGTAGGCACACGCGCGAACCATCCGCAGCTGCCGCATAGCCGCATCCCGATGATTCTCAGCCTTCTCCCGTGTGTCTTTCCACAACCTCATCTTGAAATATCTCAGCCTTCTCCCGTGTGTCTTTCCACAGCCGCTTCTTGAAATATCTCAGCCTTCTCCCGTGTGTCTTTCCACAACCTCATCCTGAAGCTCTTCGATCTTCTCTTTGGCGTCTTTTCTCAGCTTTTGCACCTCATCTCTGGCATCCTTACGCATAATGGCGATCTCCTGAGAAAGCTTCACCACTTTATCCTGCAGCTTGCTCACAGAGACCGATAAGAAGAAGTTCACCCCGATCAGCAAAAGAAAGCCCAGGAAGAACAGCATATTGATGGGGGCGATCACCCCGGTCAGCTTGGCCAGCCAGGCTAAAAAAATGGGACAGGCCGCCATGAGGATCACCACCAGATCCAGCAGGATCCAGCCCAGACCATATTTGAAATTGATCTTCTTCCGCGTCATCAGCCTGAGCAGGTAAATGAGCAGAAGTACCATACATACTATAACAAAGACTCTAATTCTTAATGACATCCTGAGATTCCTCCGCAGACAGTCCCTCAACAACCGTTTATTTGCAGGATCACTTGTGGATTCTGGCAAAGAGGATGGCCAGACTCACCTTGATCATATAATAAATACCATTCAGCAGGGAAATGGAGGATACGCCCCCCTCCCGCTCGTTCATGATCACCGGGATCTCCTGCACCTTATAGCCCTTTGAGAGAACCATCACCGTGCTCTCCGGCTCCGGATAATCCTTTGGGTAATCTGCCTGAAATAGATCCATCAGCTTCCGGTCCACGATCCGAAGGCCGGAGGTAGGATCCGTTATCGTCTTCCGGGTCAGAAGCCGGATCAGCCGGGTAAAGTGACGAATGCCCGCCCTGCGCATCCCCGAGGACTGAAAGCCCTCCTTTTTGATGAACCGGGAGCCGATGACCATATTGGAACCGGTAGACACAAGCTCATCCGCCATGGCCTGCAGGTAGGCGGCATTATGCTGCCCGTCCCCGTCGAACTGCACAGCAAGATCATACCCATGATAGTAAGCATAGCGGTAACCGGTCTGCACCGCACCGCCAATGCCCAGATTCACAGGCAGATTCAGATAATGGAAATTATTCTTTCTGAGGATCTCCAACGTATCATCCCGGGAACAGTCATTGATGATCACATAATCGAACCCCGGGGCATGCTCCTTCACATCCCGGATCGTCCGCTCAATATTCTCCGACTCATTATACGCAGGGATAATGATCAGCTTTTTCAGATTTTCAGCATTCCTTGCCATTTAAATCATTCGACTCCTCTGATTTATTATAGAACCGATTGATCAGTTTTGCCACCGGCATGGGCCAGAATTTGGAAAACATCTCCAGGTTTTCGTTCCCCCGCTGATGGTCGCGGATGATCGCTGTGGTTTCGGATCCCTCATGGATCCGGTGACAGGTCAGCGGCTTGGGGATATAGAGAAAATCGCCCTTCATGCGGGAAAGCTTTTCCCACGCCTCCCAGTCCTCGCAGCTGCGGAAATGATCGGCAAAAACAGGCCGCTCAACATAGTCAAGCGCATAGGTCACAGATGGACAGCAGATGGGATCGCCGAAGGATAGCACCCTCCTCCGGATAAACCGGCTGCTCTTCACGAACCGCGGCCGAAGGGGGATCATCATGAACCGCTTGATCTTCAGCATTCTCACGTCCGTTGTCTTCACGCCGTTCCGGATCTCCGCATAATCCGTAAAGGCGATAATGGGACGCCGGGATCTTTTCATCCGTTTCAGGACCTCCAGCGAATAGGAGGGCTCATAGACATCATCCTGGTGCGCGATCGTCGCATACCTTGTCCTGACCTTGCTGAGTGCAAAATTCCAATCCTGTGTAATGCCGGACTCACCCGGATTCACATAAACCGGCAGATCATACTTCTTCGCCAGTCCGCTGATGTATGCATTTGGCGTACTGGTACAGATCAGGATCTCCGAACGGAGCATCTGCTTCTTCAGCGAAAGGATGCACTCCTCCAGATAAGGGCTCTCCTTATATGCACATATGACAAATGAATGTTTTGCTCTCCGCATGACCTATTCTCCGCCTGCTATTTCTTCTGCCTTTCGTCTGTTTTCTGCCTCAGCCCCGGAGGATCTTTCCGCCGCCCACAACACAGCCGTCCTCATCATAGAACACCGCCGACTGGCCAGGTGTTGCCGCCCGCACCGGAGAGTCGAACCGGAGAAGAAGCCGGTCCTCACCGGTCTTTACGATTTCGGCCGCCTCCGCCTTATGATGGTAGCGCACTTTCGCGATA
Organism: Lachnospiraceae bacterium UBA3732; assembly: GCA_002372545.1. Classification (GTDB taxonomy): domain Bacteria; phylum Bacillota; class Clostridia; order Lachnospirales; family Lachnospiraceae; genus Eubacterium_Q. The sequence continues at coordinate 20,803 of DFHD01000042.1, forward strand.
ACCCGAAGGCTCTCGCCTTCATTTAGTCCCGGGATGGCCTGGAAATTCAGACCGCCCAGCATGACCTCCCGGGTAAAGAGCGCATCCTCGTCGGAAAGCACGACCTCATTGGTATCCGGCCGGAGCTCCTTCACAAAAACCGGATGCCCCATGGCAATGCCGAGCCCCTTTCTCTGGCCGATGGTATAATGGATCAGACCCTTGTGTCTGCCGAGAACATTTCCGTCCTCATCCACAAAATTACCCTCACCGGGAATTTCCTTCTCTGTATTTTCTTCGATATAATCCGCATAGTTTCCATCGGGAACAAAGCAGATATCCTGGGATTCTTTTTTTTCCGCCACGGGAAGGCCTGCCACACGGGCAATTTCCCGAACCTCCGCCTTGGAAAGCTTTCCGAGCGGCATCAGCGTTCTGGAAAGCTGCTCCTGGGTCAGGAGGTACAGCATATAGGTCTGATCCTTTTCCGCAGCCTCAGCCGCTTTCACGGTATATCTTCCGTTTTCCAGCTGCAGTATAGAGGCGTAATGCCCGGTAGCCACATAATCCGCCTGCATCAGAGAGAGAAGGGAAAGCATGCCATCCCACTTCACATAGCGATTGCATTCGATACAGGGATTGGGAGTCTCCCCCGCAAGATAGGATTCCACAAAGGGCCGGGTCACATGGTTGCAAAATGCCGGGAACACATTCTGCACATTATAGGGAATTCCCAGAATTCCGCAGACCGCCTCTGCGTCGGAAATCTCGCAGCACCGGCTGTCCTTTCCCGTACTCTGCCACATCCGGAGGGTAACGCCGGTCACATCATGTCCCGCCGCCTTCAGCAAATATGCAGTTACTGCGCTGTCCACGCCGCCGGACATGCCGACCAAAACCTTAGACATTCCTGCCTCTCCTGCTTCTTTCCGTTTCGTTATTCCGTGAATTTCCTTCTGACACCCCGGCAGCCGGTTTCAAAATAACCATGCCAATACCATGTCCGGATATCCTGATCATACTGTTCAAAAGGCCTCGGCTTAGCTTGATGTACCGAAAGAAATATATCCCTTTTCCGCCGCCACCCGGATAAACCGGGCAAGGGGAAAGCCGACCACGTTATTGTAATCTCCGCGGATTTCCTTTACCAGCCGGGCGCCAATGCCCTGGATCCCGTAAGCCCCGGCTTTATCCATGGGTTCGCCCGTGGCAATATAATCCAGCGCCTCCGCCTCATCGAATGGATACATCTCCACTTCGGTACGTTCAGCAAAACGGGTCCTGTCCGTAAGACGAAGGGTCGGCCGTCCGCCTTCCTCCACGACCTGCAGATATTCCAGATCGACCCCCGTGTATACCTCGTGCGTCCTGCCGGAAAGCTGCATCAGCATCCGCTGTGCATCCCGGACATCGGCAGGCTTTCCGAGAACCCCGCAATATGCCGGATCTCCGGACTCATCGTTTTTTTGATCGTATTTTACGGCAGTTCCCGTGGCGGTTTCTGCGGCACTTTCCGACGCATAAACTGCGTCACCGTCTCTATGTTCAGCTCCGGAAAAGACAAGCGTGTCAGCCGCAACAATGAGAACCCCGCCTCCTGCCGGAAGTAGGGTTCTCAGTTTTTCCGGATCCGTATTCTGTATAAAGCTGTCCGAAACAGCCTGACCTTTTTTCCCTGCCAGCTCCATGACCCGCCGGTCAGGCTGCCGTTCTTCAGATGTCTCATCTGCCTCGCTGACCAGGACCGTGAAGCTGATTCCTGCCTGCTGCAGGAGCTCCCTGCGCCGGGGTGAACCCGACGCCAGAACGACCGCAACATTTTGTTTCATCTTCGTGCTCCAAATATACTGTTATCCCGAATACTTGCCATGCATGGAACCCCTGCGGATCACGATGCATACCGGGATCGATCGTTCTTACTTATTCTCTGCTGACTTCCGGAGCGCGCCTCTCAGACGTCCGCTGGGATCCTTTGCCAGAAGGCGGATCATCCATACCACCAGTCCAAGCGCAACTGCCGATAATCCAAGAAATGCATCATTCAGCATGTCTCCCGGCGCTGGTGTAAAGTACTCGCTTTTCAGCTCAGCAAATTCGAACACCGCATCAATCGTCCACATGATGGCAGCGCCCCAGTACATCAGCGCAAGAAAGCCAAGCTGCATCCGGTCATCCTTACAGGTATACCAGAGAATGGTGACCGTCACTGCGGCAAAAACCGTAATGAGAAGCGTCATACTGTTTCCTCCTCTCCCTTTCCGGCCAGAACATGCTCGGCAACGCGGCACATAACAGCCCAGACCACGGTAATGGTCACTGCCATCGTCACACCTACCGTCGCCATTTCCTTCAGCATCTCCATCGCCGAGGCTTCATCCTCCATAGCCGTCAGGAATGGGAACCAGGGCACGATTTCTCCATGCCAGATATGTTCAAAGAGCAGGATCAGCACACCGCCCCAGAGCATATGGGAAAGCCAGCTGAGCTTTCTGGAAAGCGGGATCACCGCCTTTTTTTCGGCTCCGCCCGCCTCTAACTTCTTTTCCTTCTTCTCTTCCGCTTTCTTTACGATCGTTACAACCGTTGCCTCAGCGGCAGAAACCAAAAAACAAGCCATACTGCAACCTCCCTTTCATGATCAATATGAAAATCCGCCGTAGGGCGGTTTCCGGGTTTACCGCACAGACAGTCTCCGATGATAAACCCTACACTATCAATATACCATTTCCTTTTTCGCACTGCAAGAAAGAGTTCACGCAATGTGACGCCAATCGTTCTCAAAAAAAATCCGGAGATATACAGCTATTTTGCAGATAGACAGAATAATAGTGCTGAAAGGCTTACGAGAAGTAATCTTTATGAGAAGTTCTTTGATGACAGAGATGATGATATAAATGGTGTTATTGATGGAATCAAACCGGATCCTGAAAATTAATCAGTATTAGAATATAAAGGTCCCCATTACGGGGATCTTTTTTTGACTAAAGAAAAAGAGGTTATACATTAAGTATAACCTCTAACGTAGATTGGTTCGTGTCTGTAAGGTCCTTATGAAGACCGGGACAAAGCGGACCGGTCATCTCAGTATTTCTCGATGATCTCCTCTGCAACCATCTTCCGCGTAAGACCGCGGTCCATTGCCAGCTTTCCGATCCGGGCATGAGCCTCCTCCTCGGACAGCCCCTCCGCCGTGATCAGCTTCCACTTCGCCTTATTCACAATGCGGATCTCCTCCATTTTTTCCTCCAGGCGCTGTACCTGCCGGTCCTTTTCCCGGAGACGCTGCTGCACAGCCGCAAGAAAACGCACATTCCGTATCACATCCTTCTCCGAAAGCGGCTTTTGTATCGTAATGATCCCCCGGTCGATCACATGATCCGTTACATCTCCGGCAATCTCCGGCGGAGCCATCAGGAGCACTGCCGCACCATGCCGTTCCGCTGCGTCAAGTGCAAATTCCACACCCATTTCATCCGGCAGGGGGAGACTCACCAGCACAATGTCAAAATGCCTTTCCAGCATGGCCCGTCTGGCCAGAGTCGCGCTCTTCCGGATCTCAAATACCGGAAAACGGGGACCGCTGACGACCCGTTTCACAAAATTATTCAATTGGTCAGCTGCGGAAACCAAAAGCACCGCATACTGTGGGTCTTTTCTCTTGATCATTCCGTAAATCTCCGGCTATGCTGCTATCCACTACGGCTTCCGGTGCCGTATTACGTGCACGGACGTCCTCAATGCTCTTAACGCGCCTGCTGAACGGTTACCGATCAGGAAAGATACGCCTCAATCAATGCATCAGGCACGATCTGACGGACAAAATCACTCTTTTTCGCCGCCAGGCAGGCTTCCTTCCTGGACTGGGGCAGGAAGCCTCCGGCCTCATCCATTTCCGGCGGAAGCTCCAGCCGTTTTTCGATTCCGTAAAGGCCCGCATGGATCAGCAGCGCATAGGCCAGATAGGGATTGGAAAATGCATCCGGGGAGCGAAGCTCCACTCTCGTCCTTCCCTTTTCCTCACCGATATAAACAAGACCCGTATCAGCCTTAGCTGACCAGTTAATGCGGTCCGGCGCGGAGCTGTTGCCAAACCGGGCATAGGAGCCGTCAGAGGGATTCAGGAAAAGCGTGATCTCCCGGATCTTCTCGATAATCCCGGCAGCCGCTCGGCGGCCGGCATCCTCACCCTGCCTCGTTTCCACGAAAATATTGATATGATGGCCGTTTCCCGGCAGACTGGGCAGGGGCATGGGCGAAAAGTCCGCATAGAGACCGTTCCTGTCCGCCACAGTGCTGACCACCATCTTAAAGGTCGTCATCTGGTCCGCCGCCTTAAGGGGCTTGGCGTAATGAAAATCAATCTCATTCTGCCCGGGGCCTCTCTCATGATGTGACCGCTCCGGCGTAAGACCCATTTCCTCTATTGTCAGGCAGATTTCCCGGCGGATATTCTCGCCCCTGTCCAGCGGCGCAATATCCATATAGCCGGCCTCGTCATAGGGCACCTTCGTAGGATTTCCCTCTTCATCCTTCTTGAACAGGTAAAATTCGGACTCCGAACCGAAACGGAATTCCACTCCGGCCTCTTCCGCCTTTTTCACCGCATCCATGAGGATCCGGCGGGTATCCGCAAGGAAGGGCTCACCCTCTGCCGTGCATACATTACAGAACATACGGATCACCCGGCCGCTGTCCGGCCGCCAGGGAAGGACCGCAAGAGTGGAGGGATCCGGCCTTAAATAGAGGCAGGCATCCTCCGCTGTTTCAAAGCCCGCAATAGACCGGGCGTTGATGGGGATCCCTTCCTCAAAGGCCTTTCTGATCTCTCCGGGCATGACCGAAATATTTTTCTGCACACCGAAGGCATCCCGAAAGGCCAGACGGATAAACTTGGCGTCCTCCTCCTCGATATATTCCATGACTTCGCTGATCGTATAATCCATAAGAAGCTCCTTTATCTCTTTTTTTCCTTCTCATACATGAAACACATACGGATCATGATGATCTCATGATATCTGCGGAAAACACACCGGGTTTTATATCGTCGAGATCTCCGGAATGACCTCCTCCAGCACATCCAGCAGGATCCGCACCGTATCCAGCGAGGTGAACATGGTCACGCCGTTCATGACCGCGCACTGGCGAATGGCCACACCGTCCTCATAGTGAACACCCGAAAGGATGGCCCGTGTATTGATGATATAGCTGACATAGCCGGCACGGATGGATTTCAGCACCTCGTCGCTGCCATCGGAAAGCTTTCCTCTCAGTCTTGTCCGGATACCGTTTTCCTTCAGGAAATTGGCCGTTCCAACCGTTGCCTCAATGTTGAAGCCAAGCTCGTAGAACCGGCGGACCAGAGGCAGCGCCTCCTCCTTATCCTCATCTGCCAGCGTAACCATAACGGTTCCGTATTCCTTCATCTTGATGCCGGAAGCCTGGAGAGCCTTATAGAACGCCCGTTTCAGCTTCCTGTCATAGCCGATGGCCTCACCGGTGGATTTCATTTCCGGCGAAAGATAAGCATCCATGCCCTTCAGCTTGGCGAAGGAAAAGGCCGGTGCCTTAACATACCAGAATTTCTTTTCCGGCGCAACGCCGGCCGGGATGCCCTGCGCCTCCAGACTCTCGCCCAGCATGACTCTGGTGGCGATATCCACCAGGGAGTAGCCGCTGGATTTGGAAAGGAAGGGCACACTCCGTGACGCCCGGGGATTTACCTCGATAATAAACACATTCTCATCATGATCCACGATGAACTGGATATTGAACAGCCCGACAATGCCGATTCCCAGACCAAGCCGGGTGGTGTAATCCAGGATCGTATCCTTCACCTTCTGCGAAATGGAAAACGGCGGATATACGCTGGTGCTGTCTCCGGAATGCACGCCTGTCCGCTCCACCAGCTCCATGATCCCCGGAAGGAAGACCTCTCTGCCATCGCAGATGGCATCCACCTCCACTTCCTTGCCTACCACATATTTATCCACAAGAACCGGCTGATCCTCGTTCACTTCCACCGCATTCTGCAGGTAATGCCGCAGCATCTCCTCGTTGGCCACGATCTCCATGGCCCTTCCGCCCAGAACGAAGCTCGGACGTACCAGAACGGGATAGCCGATCTTTTTCGCTACAGCCGCACCGCTTTCAATATCCGTCACGGCCTCTCCCTTGGGATGCGGAATGTCCAGCTCACCGATCAGCGCCTCAAAAGCATCTCTGTCTTCCGCCTTGTCGATCGCCTCGCAATCCGTTCCGATGATCCGCACGCCGCGGCGGGTCAGAGGCTCCGCCAGATTCACCGCTGTCTGTCCGCCAAGCGTGGCGATCACGCCCTCCGGCTTCTCCAGCTCCACAATGTTCATGATATCCTCCGGCGTCAGCGGTTCAAAATACAGCTTATCCGCCGTGGTATAGTCGGTGGAAACGGTTTCCGGGTTGTTGTTCACCACGATAGCCTCATAACCCATTGCCCGGATGGTCTTCACCGCGTGCACGGTGGAATAATCAAATTCCACGCCCTGCCCGATGCGG
>DFHD01000114.1 GCA_002372545.1 Lachnospiraceae bacterium UBA3732
AGATGCTGTTTCCTTATCTGTACAAAACCAGATTTGATGATACTCTGGCGTTTTTTCATCCCCTGACTTTTGATGTGCTTTTTATGAAAGGGGAACCGGATGACGCCGCGGTGGAAGAGACTGCTGCGCTGGCGGGACTGTCGCGGCACTGGTGCGTGGAGGATGATTTTTCATATGACTCGTATATCGACGGATTCCTGTCTGATACTTTTTATGGCCGTATAGATATCAGGATCCTGAAAATGTTCACCACCACAAAGTGCAACCTGAACTGCGCCTACTGTCTGATCGAGAAGAATCTGGAAACGCGGGGGAAGAAATGCAGGAATCTCTCTTTGGAGGATGCTGAAGGTGTTATTGACCGCTTCAGCCGGCTTTGCCGCAGTCAGGACAGGGCGAAGAGAACCATCATGCTGTACGGGGGAGAACCTCTGATGAACAGGAAGACCGTGTTCGCTGTTATTCGAAAGATCCGTCACATGGAGAAGGAGGATGCTTTCAACGGCCCTGTGGAGATCGACCTTGAGTGCAATGGAACTCTGGTTACGGAGGATGACGCGGCTTTTCTGAGAGAGCATGGGGTTTTTATTCTGATTTCCATCGACGGGATCAGGGAGGTTCATGATACCTATCGCAGGACCCGGGACGGCAAAGGCTCCTATGAGGCTGCGAGAGCAGGCTATGAGACGCTGATCCGGGCCGGCTGCACGGCTGTGATCAGTTCCGTTTTCACTGACCGCTATGCCGAAAACCTCGATGCATGCCTGTCGGCCATGACACAAGACCTGAAGCCGAAGAGCATCGGACTGAATCTTTTTCATGTGCTGGAGGAGCGGGAGATTGAAAATGATCACACAATGGATCTGATGGACAGGTATGAGCAGGCTTTTCTGAAGGCGAGAGAAGAGGGCCTCTATATTGAGCATATTATGAGAAGGATCCGGCCGCTGGCGGATAAGAAGATTCGGGTCAGCGACTGCGGAGCCTGCGGCAGCCGCATTGTTTCTGATGTGGAGGGAAGGATTGGCATCTGCGAGGGTCTGGTAGGAGATGACCGCTATTTTCTGAAAAGGGAAGACTATGCGGATGTGAAAAAAGATCCCGAATTCAGGCGGTGGTCTGTTCGTACTCCGCTGAAGATGGAAGGGTGCATCGGCTGCAGAGCCATGGGAATATGCGGCGGAGGATGTGTCAGCAATGCTCTGCGGCAGAATCATGAACTGTATTCTCCTGACAGATACATTTGTGAGAGCTCAAAGATGTTTACTGATCTGGCACTGAAGATCTGGTGGATTACGGTAAAGACGGTCATGGAAGAAAAGAAAGAGACGGTACATCTCCTTTCCGATGAAGAGCGGGGATCCCTCCTGGGAGTGCTTCAGAGAAGCTTTGATATTCCGCTTCAGACTGTTTCAAAACAATTCGAGAAGAGGATTCGATAGTGTGAAAGATACCCTTTTATGACTATTTGTGTCGCCGGTAAGACCGGCGGAATGGAGATTAATATGGAAAAATGGAAGATCGGCTGGGGCGTCAGCAACCTCTGCAATATGCGGTGCGGCTTCTGCTACAGCAAGAAGACCAGGCAGGAGCCGGGATACCGGGAAAACATTCAGGAAGGACTGCGGTTCATACTCAGGAATCAGGAACGTATCGATTCCATCAACTTTGGGACAGGGGAGCCTTCCCTTGTTCCGGAGCTGTTTGACCTCTGTAGTACCATCCGCAGGGAGGCGCCGCATATCTCCATCGGCATCACCACCAATGGAACCCTGGCAGATGCCGTGAAGGATCCGGATCATATGGATGCGTTTATCCGTTGTATCGATGACGTGGATGTGAGCCTGGATTACGGAACGGCAGAACTGCAGGACCGGTCAAGGAACTATTCGGGTGCCTTCAACATGGCGGTCCGTACGCTTGCGTTGTGCCGGGAGCACGGGAAGAATGCATCCATTGTCAATGCTTTGCATAAATATAACGGAACGATCTCCAACATGGATGCCCTTATGAGGATCGCCCGGATCTATGGTGCAAGCTTTCGGATCAACATCTATCGTCCGACAACGGATTTTGACTATGTGATCAGCTATGACCGGCTGAAGGAAATCATGGTTCATCTTGTCAGAACCTACGAGATAGAATCTCTGGCGGATCCTTTATTTGCTTCCGCGTTTGGAACGTCCTGCCCGGCGGGGGATCCGGTTGCCCGCAGTTCTTTCAGGATTCTCCCCAACGGTTTTATCAGTCCTTCCACTTATCTGCTGGACAGTGAGTGGCGGGTCTGCCGTATTGACGAGCTGCAGAAGATCGACGATCTGCATGATTATGAAGGTTTTCAGAGAATCCTGGAAGCACCTGTCCCTGCGGAGTGCGAAGGCTGTCCCGTCAGGGAGTCATGCCGGGGAGGCGTGATCGACCGCAGGTGGCTATGGTACCATAATCTGGCGCAGAGGGATCCATACTGTCCGTATCGCCAGGGCGGATATGAGAACCTTGCACTGCTTTCCGGAGCGCCGGTCTGCTCCAAAGAGCGGAAAAGCTTTGTTCATGACGGCTATTTGCCAACTCTGATCTTCAGCCCCCGGATCAATGAACGGGCCCTGGACCGTTGGGATGTTATTTATCAGGGAGATATCGGCTTCTTTGACTCTTCCAGGCCGGCCGGCATAGCGATGGAGGTTCTGGAGACGATGCCGGATCATGCCGGCATACTCGATCTCGGGAGCGGTCTTGGAAGAAATGGCCTGCCGTTTGTCAAAGCCGGATGCCGGGTAACATTTACGGACAGCTCAAAGACGGCATGTGACCGACTCTGGGAAAAAATATGGGATGAGATGCCGGATGCCGACTGGCGGATCCTGGATCTGGACGCCGCGTCCGCGCTCCGGTCCCTGGAGGATGAGACCGTGGACGGAGTGCTTGCAGTACATGTGATCTCGCACGGGTCCCCTGAGGTGATCAAGGAGGAATATGTCAGGGGAATCATGCGTGTTCTCAGGAAAGGCGGTCTGGCGGCGGTGACGCTTCCATCACTGAATGATTCCAGATGCCTGAACAGTCCTGAGACAGAGAAGGGCATAAAAAGCTTTGCTTTTGAAACTGGCCCTGAAAAGGGTATTGTTCATTCTTTCTATTCCGGGGAGGCTGTGAGGGCTTTGTTTGCAGGCTTCAGGCTGCGCCGGATTACGGAAGTAATTGAAGGAGGGAACGCCCACTGGCATCTTGTTGTGGAAAAGTGAGGCAGAGCCATGATGAACCTGAGTGAGATCAAGAGAATGATCCAAAAGCAGCCGGTCCATGGAAGAATACTGTATGAGTCAGGAAGAGTGACCGAAAGAGAGCCTTCCGTAAGCCGCCGGTTTATCGTTCACTCTGTGGCAAAAAGCGTGACGGCCATCGCGGTTGGTTTTGCATTGGAGGAGGGACTCCTTGACCTGGATGAGACACTGGAGGATGCTTTCCCTGAGAAGCTTACTGAGGCAACCTCTTTGGTAGAATGTTCTTTCGGCCGGGACGCGGCTGACAGGCAGAAAGAGGAATTCGGACAGGTCTGTGTAAGACATCTGCTTTCCCACACGTCCGGTTTCAGGGAGAATTATCTGACAGGCTTTCAGCGGCCTTATCTGGAGGATGACGACTGGCTGAAGCTGTGTCTTTCAAATCGCATTACCCAAACCCCGGGAGAATCCTTTCTGTACTGCGATGCCAACTATTATCTGATCGCAAAGCTGCTGCGGAGGCGAACCGGAATAAGGCTTACCGAGTATCTGCTGCCTCGGCTTTTCAAACCTCTGGGGATCCGGTATCCGGCCTGGGAACCTGATCCGGATGGGGATATGATTGGCTGTGGCGGACTGATCCTGAATATGGATGAACTGCACAGGCTGGGACTGGTGTGCCTGAACGGCGGATCATACAATGGCTCTGAAGTAATCCCGGAAGCATGGCTTGATACTGCCATGCATGAAAAGATCAGCATCGGGGATGGGCGCGGATACGGGTACGGATTCTGGACAACTCCGGAGTACTGCTATATGTTCGGATACGGCGGCGTCTACAATTTCATCTCCCGTGAAAAAGATACTCTGTATACAGTCGACGGACTGATTCTGGAGCGGTAATCAACGAAGCTTATCACCGGCAGATCTGCGGCGGTACTGCATACCTGTGGAAGCGATACTGTGTGCTGCGGCAGCGGTACGCGTTCAGTATCTTCCGGAGCAAAGCAGGGTACGCGCAAGTCCCTCTTCCAGGGATACGGTCGGAAACCATCCGGCCGCTTTTTTTGCTTCGGAGAGATCCAGAATCCGGTCGGACAGCCCGGAGAAAGGGACATCGGAATCCTGAGTGAAAGCAAATGCTGCGGTGATACCGTAGAGCCGGCCGATCGTTTTGATGAAGCGGCTCAACGAGGCCGGCTCCGCGCCGGCCACGTTAAAGGTACCGTTTTTATCCAGAAGGGCACATATGCCTTCCGCCAGATCCGAAATATAAGTAAAGTGAAGAACCGGGTCATTTTTGAGGCATACCAGAGGACTGTC
>DFHD01000046.1 GCA_002372545.1 Lachnospiraceae bacterium UBA3732
TGCGTTCCTCTGGATTTCTTCCCGGATTAGCCTTTTGATTTCGCCCTGCATTGATTTAGTCCGGTTTAATTGTTGTTTGCGCAGCCATTCAAGGATGTCTGCATCTGTCTTGTTGTTAAGTTTCAGTTTTACCTGAGTCGTGTGTGTTTCGTCATACCAGTTTTGTTGGTCAGCCCGGATTTGCTGTTCCCATGTTTTTTTCTTCTTCATTGTGTGTCCCTCACCTGGCTTTAATTGTATATATCCGGGTGCTTAAGGCGGTAGGACTCTCCACGGAAGGAATAGCAATTCGCATGGTGGAGGATCCGATCCAGCATGGCAGTCGTTAGAACCGGGTCACCCATCAGTTCGGCCCATTCCATGATCTCCTTGTTGGTCGTAAAGACGATGGAGGAGGTCTCATAGGTGTCACTGATGAAAGTGAAGAACCGGTTTGCCTGGCTGCGGGTGATCGGAGTATACCCGATCTCATCGATGATCAGGAGCTGGGCCTTCTTCAGGTTCTTGAGACGGAAACCTGCGGAACGCTCTGTTTCGGCTGTATCAAGGATCTTCACAAGGTTTACCATCTTCTCAAAGCAGACGGTATACCCGCTGTTGACCGCATGAAGCCCAAGCCCCACTGCCACCATGGTTTTACCAAGCCCCGGCGGCCCCGCGAATACGAGGTTGCCGCCATTGTCAAGCCAGGAGAGCTCCTTCAGCCTGTCCACCTGCGCCTGCGTAATACCGGATTCCAGTTCCTCTGGGTTAAACTCCTCAAGGGGGCGGACATTCGGTGGGAAATGCGCTGCGGAGTAGTTCCGTTTCCGGCGGCGCTCATTCCGGCCTTTTACTTCCGTTTCAAGGATGGACAGCAGAAACTGGCGGTTGGTTGCACCCTGTGAGTCGGCGGTCTCAAGCAGATCCGGCAGTGCCCTGGCTGAATGTTTCAGCGTAAACGTCTGGAGCAGGGATATCAGCCGGTCTATAGGGATACGTTCCGCATCCATGCTTCTGAGAACTTCACGGTTCATGCGGTCACCTCCCCCCTGGTGATGGCCACACGGTCGGCAAAAGCCTTATTGTAAGCATCCATCTTTCTGTAATCGACGGGATCTGCTTTCATGGCTGCCTCAGTCCCTTCCGTCCCGGTCAGGCTTCTTCCTGCCCTGGTGTATTCATACACCACCTTGAACTGGGAGAACTGGTACCGGAAGTTTTTGCAGCAGATTTTCATGACCTCGGCAACAAGTGCTTTATCCGGGTTTTCCGCATTCAGGAACTGCTCGATTGCGCCCAGCTGCTTGGCGATGTGCCTCGGGTTCTCCTTCTTGACACCATTGATGAAATGTTGGAAGTCATAGCAGTTCCACTGGCTACGGAGGCGTTCCATGATGTCGATCCAATCGCCCGCATCGTTCTTCTTGTGTTCGTCCAGTTGGTTAAAGCTTCCCTTTCGCTCGCTGAGCAGATGCGTGCAGATGAAGGTAAGGTTTTCATCATAGATATGGATCTTCCCAGTCGTGACCTTGTATTTCACAGTACTGTACGCATACTCCCGCGGCACGGAATACCGGCATGACTTATACATTACATATGGGGTTCCATGAAGCTCATAAGGCGTAAAGCTATTCGGCGAGGTTTCATAAACAGAAGGCAGCATGGGCCGTAATGCCTTTTTCTCAATATCCCGGAATACCGCATTCGGGATATGTAGTGTTGTACGGTGGATGCGCTTGTTTTTCCGGTTCAGCCATCCGGGCAGGGAGCGCCATACATCGTCGATGCATGTGATCTTCCTTGCGCTGAAGAAGTTTTTCTTCACGAACCCTACGGAATTCTCTATGGGACCTTTACTTTCCGGATCATGCTTATTGCATACCCACAGTTTCAGGTTCTGTTCAGTGCAGAAATCATCAAAGACGCGCGTCCTGATGACTTCGCCATAAGTTTCGCTTGATACGAATACAGCATCCTGATCAATGACCAGCTGCGAGGGCCTGCCGCCAAGCCTGCAGAAGCTCCTGTAGATAGCCTGACAGGCCTCTGTGGCGTCGTATTTGTGATCCTGTGCATAAACACACAGAAGCCTTGAATACCTCAGCAGAAGGCAAATGAAGTGGATTGCTGCATTCTTGCTGAGCCTAACCTCTCCGAAGTCGATGAGCATCTGCTCGCCAGGAGGAGTGTCAAACACATGGTCGTAGACGCGCCGGTGTTCTTCGCTTGTATCGATCTGACCGGATTCCTCCAAGTAGTGCACGTAGTTCCGGAGTGTCTGTTCATTGCCCGGCAGACTTTCCAGATCGCCGTTTTCGATGAACTTTTCTTCAAGTACATCGTAGACGGAAGAAATGCAGAACTCGTTCCTGCTGTTATCTTCCAGGATCGCGACGATAGTCTCTTTGAAGGGAGAAATATCGAAGGCTTTTTCTTTTGAGAGTTTTTCTCTCGGGTTATCCGGCACGACATCCATGTCATAGTACTTGGAAATCGTGGGACGGCTGGGAGGTTTGCGTCCTTGACCCTTGTAATACTCAAGGATCTCAGCTTTAGTATAACCGCGTAGTTTTAAATCCTGTATTTCCTGCATCTGTGTTTTGTCCAGCATTATTGACCTCCTGTGAATACTTGGTTGATCCAAGTATACAGCAAGGTTACTGGCGCCTCCTTTCGATACTCACCACAGGCAGGAGATCGACGACGATGTAAAAATCTGCTTACCGCCCATTGAAATAAGTGCTTACCGGCGATGTGAAAAAAGTGCTTACCGCGGGATGTAAAAAAGTGCTTACCGTAGGATGTAAAAAAGTGCTTACCGCGGCATGAAAAAACTCCTTACCATGTGGTGGCAAATTCACCTTACCACCCACAGAAATTCCAATTTGAAGCCACGGTCACCTCGTGGCTACGCCACTCGGTCGCGGCTGTCGCCGCATATGTTCAAAGGTTCTACGCCCCTTCTGCAGGCAAGCCTGCACCGGGTCTTTGAACCTTTGAACATCCGTGGCTCGTAGTTAAC
>DFHD01000070.1 GCA_002372545.1 Lachnospiraceae bacterium UBA3732
GGGTCACTCATCCTGCGTTCCTTTGCCGCAAGCGGCAGGAACGCAGGATGGTAACCCTGTTGCATCACATGGCTTGTTCGCGGAAGTCGTCCTTCAGCTCGCCCAGGATGATGTCCATCCGCTTATCGTAATCCGTCATGTTTTTGTTCATCCGGTTGTAGACTGCCCTCTGCAGCATGGTGAAGATGGTCATTTCCCGGACATCGTCCTTGGAATCGCCGATCTCGCTCATGATGGTCTCGAAGAGATCATCATCCATTCCTCTCTGCCGGATCTCTCCCCGCAGGGTGGCGGTATCCGAGGTGACGGCGATCATGTAGAAATACTCCCGGAGAGATTCCTCATTGCCGTTCAGGCTGTAGGCCCGGAGGAAGAACGCCTTGGCGTCGTCGGTCTCCAGGTTATTTGCCGCCGCAACCGCACGGTTATGGAGAACATTTCCCAGGAATACCTTATCATCAATCTCATCCTCCCGGTCAAGGATCGAGTCGTAAAGCGTAGCTGCCTTGATATATCTGCGGTAGCCGAGATAGGCGTCCGCCTTCAGCTTCAGGCGGTGGTCCGGCGAAAACTTCCGGTACTTCTGCCATGCGGCGGCGTAATCGCGGATCTCATCCGCGCTGTAATAATCTCCCGCCGTCAGGATCTCAATCAGAATGTCCTGCGCGCTTACGGTCTTATTGAGCATTCCCGTCAGCCGGTCAGCCAGCTGATCCATGCCGAGCTCCTTCCGGATCCAGCTGACGAGCTTATCCGAAAGTGTGGTCTTGCTGATCAGGACCGTGTTGTTGAAAATATAGAAGCAAAGCTCCTCGTAAGTGTAGATCTCCACCTTGGTATTCAGAAAAACGAAAGGAGTTTTTGCCTCGCGGGAGGTGCATAAAATGATCTTGGACATTATACACTGAACTCCTTTCTGTAGATTTTATTTGTGGTGGGGAAGAGCTTTCCGAAGCCCAGATCCCGGATGATCACCGCTCCCTCTACGGGGCTGTCGAATTCCACATGGATGGACAGCTTGGTGGTCTTATTGGGTCTCTTGGGAATGCCGTGGATCCGTACAGTTTCCCGCTTTTCCTCTCCGGACAGACGGTTCCTGTAAATGATGGTCAGCTTATCCGTATCATCCAGAATGACCTGAATGCCTCCCCGTGTATTATACCACTGCTGGCCGCCGGTGGTGATGGGCACGAAGGTATCCTTTTCATCCTCCAGCGAAATGCCTACATCAAAGAGCACATTTTCCGCCGTGTCCACAAAGAACCGCTCGTAAAAATCCCGGTAATCTCCGCCCACTGCCCGGTAGCAGGCGCCCTTGGTATAGATGTTCTGTCCCACAAAGGCCCTTCTTCCGCCCTGGCAAAGGACGCCTGTGGACTTATTCATCCATTTGTTCGAGAATCCTATCCCCGTCAGATAAACGGCGGAAATATAGGCCTTCTTCATTTCATATTCAACGATCTTCGTGAAATCCACGTCCATCTGGTAAATGTCGTTTCCGTATTCAGCCAGGGACATCTGGGAGGAATAATCCTCATGGGTCACGGTGATTGCCTCCGGCTTCTTATTCCGGGCAATATCGATCCGGTAATAATGCAGGCCGTCGGAGCTGTAATCGAACAGCGCAACACTGTTGTTCCAAAGCTCCTGCTGCTGATTGAAGATGTAAAACAGACCGCTGTCCAGATGACTGGTAATGGTGATCACATCCTTCTCTACGCCGAGACTCTTGTAAAGGTCGGAAAGCAGCCGGAACACCTCCGGATCGTAATCCGGAACAGAGATCACCAGTTTCCGGATCACGGCAGCCTCATACCGGTAGAGGAAGGAATCGATGTGCAGTCTCACCAGCATAACGAAAAAGTCGCGATAGGTATACTCCTTCCCGCCGATCAGCTTTTTCTCCGTACTGGACAGATTTTCAAAGATCCCGTCCACCACGATACCATCTTCATTAAAGCGGGCTTCCGAGGCCTCGCTTCCCACGTACCAATGCTCTGTTTCATTGCTGTAAAACAGAATATTGGGCATAAGGTAGGTTTCCTTATTATTCAGCTGGCTCACGGATTCCGGTTCCCGCCGTATATCATTATAATATGACAGCTGGGTGAAATCCGGGCAGAGATCCATTCCAATATAGAAGAAATCTGCCATTTGCAGCCTCCTTTCTTCGTTTCTTTCGTCAAACCGCCGATCGTTTCACGAACCGCCTTCCCATATCCGGCTGCGCCGGGGGCATGCCGTGCCATCCGGCTTTGCATACTGTGGACTTCTGTAAGTTTACAGCAGGCTCAGGTTCTCTTCAAACAGATGCACCATATTGATATAAACATCCAGATCCTCCAGAAGATCTCTGTCCTCGCGCATCTCCTGCTTTACCAGCATGCTGTTGATCCGCTCGAACCGGTTCAGATTCTTGCGGCGGAAGCTCTTCTTCTGCAGAACCTCGCTCTCCACGATCTGGGCATTTCCATCCGGATCATCCTCAATGGAATACACCAGCCTTTCTCCGTGGAATACCACAAACTCCAGAACATAAAGTCCGCGGACAACCTCCTCCAGGCGGCGGCGCTGGGTCGCCGAGCTGGTCCGGGCGCCGGTATCAAAGCTGTACTTTGCGTAAACCGTCCGGATATTCTCGGTCTTATATACCAGGTAGGTCTTGAGGAATACATCCTGCGGAAGCCGGATAAAGGAAGCAAAGCTCTTATAGAAGGGCAGAACCTTGCCGGCATCCACAAACCGCTCCACATTTTCCACGATCCACTGCTTCTGGCTATCGGAATAGCGTTCCAGACGGCTGAAGTAGAGCAGCATGGCCATGGTGGAGATCTCATCGTCGATATTGCCCTTCATCATTTCCTGATAAAGCGCATCAAATACATAATTCGGCACCTGCTCATCCCGGATCAGGTAGTTATCCGCAGCCTGCCTGAGGAAGGCCTTGACCACCAGCCCTCGGCTTCTTCCACTGTAGTAGGTGTAGAAAATATCGTAAATGTACTCCATGTACGTATTGGAGAACATCATCTGGGCCAGCGTGTTTTCCGCCAGAACGCCCACATCCGATACTTTTTCCTTTGCCAGCTTGAAGAGGCTGGCCAGCTCCGGCGAGCTGCCCTTGAAGTTTGCCGCCATGTAGGAAAGGATATTGGCGTTAACGGTTCCCGTCTTATAGAGGTTGAGGCAGATGCTCATCAGGTCCTCGTTCAGGAAGCCCTCGGAATCTCTGACGCCGTAGTCCGCCAGGCGGTAAAGCTCCTTCACATCCAGCTCGTTAAAGCCGTAAAGCTTAACGGCCTGGAAGGCCTTGTCGAACATATTCATGTCGATCATGTAGGTAATGATGGTCCGGGCATTGGCGTGGGTCAGATACTCGATATCCAGCTTGTTCAGATATTTGACCAGAACGTCCGTATCCAGATTCTCATGATAATACTCAATAATGTTCAGGCAGGCCTGCTGCTTGTAATCATAGGAAATCTCCGCGCACTGCATAAGGTCACGAGCCGCATTCACCTCTTTTGCATTCTTGTAGGTGAATTCGATGGACTCATAATTAAAGAGCAGCACCCGGTAATCTCTGGGGCTGTATTCCCGGCAGATCTGCATATACGCCTTCTCATCCACGATCCGCTCAAAGTGATAGGGAATGGAACCCGCGTACCGGTTGCCCCGCTGATCCTCAAAGATAATGGAAGCATTATCCGAGAGCACCTCCACATACGCTTCGCCGTTCACCAGCGGCACTCTCTGCTCATTCTGCAGCTCCTCGTGGGATACGATCACGGCCCGCACATTCTTGTTGTAGCAGACCAGCTTCCGGCGGAAGATGATATTGATCAGCTTTCCGGCGTATACGGAGCTGACGTTTTCCGGTTCGAGGAATTCGTCGTAGATCACCGTCAGGTCATCGTTAACCTTGCCCTTCATGATCATGGTTTCCATGAAATCCTCCATTGTGGGGGCATATTCATGGTAGATCTTCATGTGCTCCGCCTTATTGAAGATGACGTTGGCGTAAAGATAAGCCAGCTCATCCTCGGAAAGGGTGTTCTTATAATTCAGATACATCAGTACGGAGGACGGGATCCTGTCGTACCGGGAACGGTTCATGCTCCGGATATAGCATTCGTTCAGACCGATAAACTTCAGAGACTTGGTGACCGCCGCCTTGTAGAACCGGTGATACTTATGATCCAGCATATTGGCGGAGATCAGCATGGAGCAGATACTGGACAGTACCTCCATGTTCTCGTTTTCCTTCCGGGAGAACTTTTCCGCCTCCTCGGCCTTAAGCTGGGCGTCAAACCAGTCTTCCTTCTTTTCCCCGGCAGTCCCGCTGCCGTCCCGGCTCTCATTCTCCTCAGCTTCCTCGTCTGCTTCGTCCTCATCCGCTTCGGAAAGGGGGATATCCAGAAGGACCATATCCTTATTTCGCTCTCTGGCCTCCTCACGGATCTGCCAGAGCTCTTCTTCATTCTTATCGTAGATCTGCCGCAGGATATCGAAGATCTGCTTATTAAAATCCTTCTTCTTTCCGGCCAGCTTGACGAATTCCAGAAGGACATCGTCGGAGATATACTTTTTCCGGAGACCCCACTTGATGGTGGTGATCTCCAGCTCGCTCAGCTTCTTCAGCAGCATGGGATTGGCGTTCAGTATATTCGCCAGCTCGAAGTAAATGAGCGGGCTGTTCTCGCCATCCTCATACATTTCCGTGAGCTCGCGGTAGAGCGCGTTTTTATCCTCATGGAACACCTTATCCACAAAAAGGAGCAGCCAGAAATAAAACATCTTCGGCTCCTGGGTCCGGTAATTTCGGCGGATCAGGGTAGCCGTTTTCTCTATGGTATCCTCATCCCGCATGACCATGGATTTCAGATACTCATAGTAGCACTTTTGCTGATTGCTCATGAGATTCTTATCCACATCCGCTTCGATCCGCAGGAACTCCTGCTCCACCTTGGCAAAATCCCCCCGCAGGATATGCATATGCATGATCGCCAGCCGGTACATGTTTTCCTCCGGCTCAATGCTGTTCAGTGTCGTCAGCGCATCGATGGTCTTATCCACATAGCTTTCCAGAGAGATCTTCTCCATGCGGAAGTCCAGATACGCCCGTGTGATACGGATCCGGCAGGCCTTGAAGTCCCGCTCCTTCTTATGCATCTCCTGGTTTTCCCTGGCTGTGACCGGTTTGGAAAGATGGATGTCAATCTCAATCTTCTGGTATATATTTTCGATAAAGAGTTTACCGCTGTTTTCGCCCTCCGGCACATGCTCCGGAGAAATATAGATCGGCAGAGAACATACATTGGCCGTGAAATCCCGGGCGGAAAGCGTCTTCTTCGCCGGGATGATGAACTCACAGTTGCTGCGGACATCCGAACAGGTATATCCCCAGGTATTCTTGGTAATGTCCAGGGTAATGCTTTCCATTTCCCGGGGCATTTCCAGATCCAGCTTGGCCTTCGCCGCCGAAAGGGTAACGGTTCTCTTTTTATGAACAAGAACAAGGAATTCCTCCATGGCCTGGTCAACGGAATGACTGTCCAGAAGGCTCTCATAGGTTCTTTTCAGCACCGGCTCCTTTTCCACAAAGGTCCGGCGGAAGTCATCGCGCACAAAAAGACGGACGGCAGCGTTCCAGTCCCGCTCCGCCAGAGCTGCAAATTTAAACAGATCGTCGATCTTTTCATCGCTCAGCTTCACGCAGGGCTGAACAATGTTGATATCATAAGGAAGACGGAATTCTCCTCCGTCCGTGATCACATTAATATGCCCCCGGAAGTTCTGACCGGCGTCCAGACGCGAGGCGTCAAAGAAATATTTTACCTCGAACTGACGGCTGACAAAGCTGTGGTCCTCGAACCGGAACAGATACCGGCTGTCATAGACCATACCTTTAATAGGAAAGCCGTTCTCCGACTTAACCGTAAAGCGGCCCTCATACGAGGTTCCCGCTTCTATATTCATTTTAAAGCTTTCTTCCGAGATGGATACCTTCGGACGATCGATCATAAACTGCCCTTTGGCATACTGCTCTACAATTGCCTTCAAAACAACCTCCCATGTGCATATCCGGTTTGACAATTCTTTCCGTTTTTTGTACAATCATCTTATTATAACAAAAAAGCTGCTTTTTTCAAAGGAAAAGTTACGGAGGCCTGTGATGGCAGAAAGATCAGCAAGAATTGAACAATATGAAACCGTACACTACGACGCAAATCTGAATCCGCTGGGTATTCCCGCTTCGGTAAGACGCGCCATTTCGGAGAACATCGTTTCCATTGCCAGATATCCCGATGTCTACTACAGCAACCTGAAAAAAGCCATCTGCAGCTACACGGATGTCTCCATGGATTCCATCGTCATGGGCAACGGCTCCGTGGATCTGATCAAGCTCTTTGCCGCACTCATTATGCCGAAGAAGTCCATGATCCTGGTTCCCGGTCCCTCGGAATTCGCCCGTGTACTTACCGCCTACGGAAGCGAGCTCGTGGAATTTGACCTCGAAGAGGAGAAGGAGTTCGAACTGGATGTGCCTGCCTTTATCGCAGCGCTGGATCCCTCTCTGGATCTTGTGATCCTCTCCAACCCCAACAATCCCACCTCCAAGCGGATTACCCGGGACGAGCTGAAATCCATTGCCGACGCCTGCAAAGAAAAGGATATCTTCTTTATTGTAGATGAGATGTACGTGGAATTTCTGGATGATTTCGAAGATGTCACTGCTGTTCCTCTGGTCAAGGAGTATGAAAATATGGCCGTGCTCCGCAGCGTTTCCAAGTTCTTCGCTGTACCGGGGCTCCGCTTTGCCTACGCCATCCTGTCCAACCAGGAATACCGGGAGATCATCGATCTCACCACGACCAAGAATAACATCGCCACCCTCTCCGCCATCGCCGGAACAGCCATGTTCCGTGACCGGAATTATATCGAAGAGGGGCGAAGCGTCATCCATACCGAACGCAGCCTGGTCTATCTCGCCATGTCTACCTGCCGCACCATCCGGCTGTATAAGCCCCAGGCCAACTTCATGCTGGTCCGGCTTCTGAAGGAAGACCTCGTGGCCGCAGATGTGGCTGAGCACTGCAACCGCCGGGGGATCATCATCCGCCGCTGCGACGACATCAAGGGGCTGGGCGAAAAGTATATCCGTTTCGCGTTTATGAATCCGAAACAAAACGATCTCATGGTGAACACGATTCTGGAGATTGTTTAATGTAGTAGTACGGCTCATATACACGAAAAGGGAGAAACAGGTTTTGTTTCATACGTTGAATACGATTAGGCCAGTTTGGTGACGAGGGTGATTTTGAATTCATCGTCTGCGATTTCGGCGTAGACGTCGCCGTCCATCTGACTCATCAGCTTCTTGCAGATGAAGAGGCCGAGGCCGCTGCCCCGCACGTTCCCGGCATTCTTTCCACGCTGGAAGCTGTCAAAAATCAGCGGAAGCTCATCCTTTTCCAGCTTGCAGCCGGTATTGGTAACTGTGATAAGCTTACGGCCGTCCATCTTATCAAAACCGATGGCGATCCGCCGCCCGTCTCCGTATTTGATTGCATTTTCGATCAGATTCTGCAGGCATTCCATCAGGCGTCCGGGATCACAGGCCAGAAGGCATTCCTGATACTCTTCCACCACAAATTCGGTACCGGTCATTTCCATCTGCGGAGCATACCGCTCCGTGATCCTGTCGAGAATCTTACTCAGGAATTCTTCTCCCATCTCCACATCAAATTCCATGAAATCCTTGCGGGCGGCAGTTGTGATCTGTGTCACATAGTTTTCAATTTCATCGGCGCGCGTGTTGATGCTGTTCAAAACCTCCATTTGTTTCTCTTCATCTTTATAGATGCCTTTCTGCAATGCTTTGGCATTCAGTTTGATGGAGGACAGCGGCGTCTTGAGGTCATGGGAAAGGGAAAGCAGGAGCATCTTTTTATCATGCTGCATCGCAAGCTCTCTGGTCTTACTCTCTTCAATGCTTTCCCGAAGAAGGTTGATGCCCCAGGTGAATTTTCCGAAGAAACGGCTCTTCTCTTCGGGAATGGGCACAGCCAGATTTCCCTTGGCAAGTTCCGTAGGAATTTCCGTCAATTTATTGAACGGCTTCAGGATCCGCCGCCGGATAAAGGCGAGCACAAGAAGCAGCAAAAGAAATGCAACTGCCAGACCGATGTTCATGATGAGCCGACTGTTATCCTTTGTTGCAACTCTGTATTCCACACGATAAAGCGTATCGCGCGCCCGGATGATCACATACGGATTATTCGATTGATAAAGGGAATCATCCGCTGCGGAATGAACAGCGGTAAGATATTTGTAATCGGACAGCTGAAAACTGCCCGTTTCTTCAATCCGGTCTGCGAGATCCTTGGCCTCCACGCGGTAGTAGCCGGACACCTCCGCCTTGTACCTTTTGAGGATCACATTCATCGACGCTGCCAGAATAAGAAAGAGCAGGATGATCACTATGCAAAAACGGTTAAAGGATTTCATACGAATTTATACCCCACGCCCCAGACGGTCAGAAGCCGCTTTGCATTTTTCGGGTCATCGCCGAGTTTCTGCCTGAGCCGATTGATGTGCACATGCAGGGTCTGCAGCTCGGAATCGCTGTCATAGCCCCAGACTGCATTGAAAAGGTAGTCTTTTTTCAGAACCTTGTTTTGATTTTCGATGAGAAGCTTCAGAAGATCAAACTCCTTGGCGGTCAGTTCGACTGGTTTATTATCGATGGTTGCGGTGCGATTCGCCAGATTCAGGATAACACCGCTGGCCGAGAGGATTTCATGCTGATACCGGCGTTTGAAGATGCCGCGGATCTTGGCAATCAGGATATCAATATCGTAAGGCTTTTCGATATAATCGTCCGCGCCCAGCTCAAGACCTACGAGCTTATCCTCCTTTTCCGTCCGTGCACTGACGATCAGGATGGGGGTATCCGCCGTTTCCCGAAGCTTGGAGCATACGGCAAAGCCGCTCTGATCCGGCAGATTTACATCCAAAACAACGAGCTTCGCGCCGCACTGCTCAAAGAGCTGTACGGCACGTTCGCCCGTTCCCGCGGTGACTACATCGTAGCCCTCCGCCTGAAGAAAATCTTTTAAGAGTTCGGAAAGTTCAAGGTCATCCTCAACTACCAGTATGTCTGACATGTTGTTCCCCCAAAATATTTATGCCGACTCCTGCCAGATGCATCGGCAGGAGCCCGGTTATCTACAGCAATTAAAACACATAGGTGGAACAAATGCAAGTGTCTACCACCCTTGCTCCATGAGCCAGTTGTTGATGGTGTGCTTTCTTTCGCGAAGCTCCGCATCGCCGCCATCGAAACTGCCGAGTTCTATCTCGCCCACGATACCGCCATCCACGATGTAAAGGACTCTGCTGCATCTTGCGGCTACCTTCGGATCATGTGTAACACACATGATGGTCGTGCCGTCGCGGTTCAGGCTGATCAGCTCGTTCATGACCTCATCGGAGCTCGAACGGTTCAGCGCACCGGTAGGCTCGTCAGCGAAAAGAATCTTCGGGGAGTTGATCATGCTGCGGCAGATGCATGCCCGCTGCAGCTGACCACCTGAAACCTCGTTGATGTCGTTTCCGCCGACCTCATCGATGCCCAGACGATGCATGAGCTGGCGTCCGCGTTCCTCGGTCTTCTTGCGGCTGTCGGTATTCTTCTTGGATTTCACCGCCGGCAGGATGATGTTGTCCAGGAGGGAAAGATTCTTCATCATATACATCTGCTGAAAGATGAATCCCATCTCATCCAGGCGGATCTTCGCCATTTTCTTACTCTTCAGCTTCGCAATATCTTCACCGTTGAAGTATACCTCGCCGGCTGTTACCCGGTCCATGCCGGATACACAGTAAAGCAGTGTACTCTTGCCGGAACCGGACGGACCCATGATGGCGACCATCTCGCCCTCGTTGATCGTGAGGTCCACGTTCTTCAGGACATTATTCTGTCTCTTGTTTACGATATATGTTTTGCAAAGACCTTTTGCTTCCAGAACTACGCTCATTTTATTATCCTCCGTAATTGAAATTATTTTTCTGATTACCACGGCCTTCTCGGCCGGATGGTTTCCCCGCATTGAATGATTCAATATTCTTCGATATACAGGCAGGTGAATTCTTTTTTATTCAGGGGCAAAATGCTTCGCGAGCAATCGAGCGGAGCATTTTGCCCTTATTAGAATTAACCTGCCGTACGGATCATTCGATACTTGCCGTATCGCTTGCCTTGATCGATTTGCTGTACAGTGCCGTGAAGAAGCTTCCGAGTGTTGCAACAGCGATCAGGATCAGCGGCATGATCACGAATACTTCGACAACATTTACTGTACACTCAATACTTGTCACATCACCGATCAGGGAGCATACCCAGCCCATAACCGCGTTCGAGATGGGCATCAGGACCAAAGAAGCAATGATCACTGCTACGATGGACACGATCACAAACCGGAGCACATGCTGTGCAATGATGCTGCCATCGGAAACGCCTATAGCCTTCATCAGGGCAATCTCACTCTTCTCTCTGGAGAGGAAGGAGCGTTCCATCAGGATGACGATCATGGCTGCCACGATGACGGTAATGCCCAGCATCATGAACTTGATCGCATTCAGGGTATCGGACATACCCGTCATGGATTTGATCGTATCCGAAGTGGTGTAAACCTGTTCACTATTGAATATACCCTGTAACTTTTCAACATAATCATCAATCGTTCTGGCATCCGGATTTCCGTCGAACTTAATCTGAACACCCATACAGCCGGTTGCTGCGATACCTTCCGGTTTAAAACCGGGATTCGGATAAACAGCGGGTGTCTGGAAACTGGAATAGGTTCCTGTGATGATGAAATCGTAGGTTCTCGTATCCGTTTTCATGGTTACGGTATCACCGATCTCGGCATCCAGATCCTTCAGCACCTTCGGGGTAACCGCAATTTCGTCGTCCTTTTCCGGCAGACGGCCATCCATTACCTTCGGTGTGTAGGTAAGATGTCCTTCCACACTTGTAACATATATAGACTTTTCTGTACCGCCGTTCTTCATCGTACACTGGGACATAAGCGTAATGGCACATTTTCCGGGCATACCGTTATCGGCAAGAGTTTTTTCTACTCCGGAAAGGGTTTCTTCGGAATCTCCATCGAGAAGGACATCCATAATGAGCTCCGTATCTCCGATCGTTACGTCACTTTCGGCCATCCCGAAGGCCCAGGTGATCTTATCACTCTTCAGTGTCTCGGCGAAATTACTCATGAGCGTCATGATCAGAAGCGAAAGCGCAAAGATCACAGCGATCAGGGAAAATCTCTTTTTCGCACTTGTTACATCATTCATAGCAAGGAAGCCTGTGGTCGGAAGCTTGGAGCGTCCCAGCTTCATGAGGCTCTTCTTGCCGAAGCGTTCGCCGGTCTGTCCGTTCCGAACGGCATCGATTGGAGAAAGCTTTCTGACTTTTCTGGTGCAGAGGTAGCAGAACAGAAGGATGATCAGGATTACAAATATGGTACTGATGAAGCCTGTCGTATTACCGGCTTTATTTCCTAATACAATGTTCTTGTTGATGGTCTTCAGCATACCCTTGCTTAAAGGAATGGAGCAAAGGAAGCCGATCAGGGAGGCCACAATGGAGATGGCCAGATATTTTACAACATAGAGGCGGCGGATGCTGCCGTTGTCGATACCGACGGCTTTCATGACGCCGATCTCACGAAACTCTTCGCTGATCGTAAAGCTGATGGTGAAGCGGAGCATAACGAATGCGGTGATCATCAGAAGGATGCAGATGGCCATCATGATGTATGCTGCAAGCATATCGTAGAGATAATATGTCCGGAACATATCTTGTTCGTAATAGTATGCATCCGGATTATCCGCATCATCGATCAGATCGGTAACTGCTTTCACATCGCTTGTGTGAATAGCATAGGTGGTAAGTTTGTCTTCCCCAAAGCGTTCGAGGACTTTCTGGATTTTCGAATCCTGCAGAACCTTTTCATAATCCTCGCGGTTCATGATGACGTAAGGATTGGCAAATTTATCTGTGCTGATATCGGCACCCTTCAAGCGGCCGTCATAGATGAAAGTAATCTGCACATCATCCAGGGAGAGAACAACCTCATCCCCCACCTTGATGTCGGTATTCTGGGTAAAAACAGAGGAAGCATAGAAGTGACCCGGCTCAACCGATTCGATCACATGATTATCACTATCGAAGAACTTGATGTACATGTTATCGCTCGGGATGATGACCGTCGGGTTTACGAAGTTCGTCAGCACTTTGCCGTTAAACTGCCAATCTTTCGGGCTCGGCGTTGCGGTGGCCTCCATCTTTTCCATCTTCGTGATGCCGGGAAGATTCCGGATCTCACTTTCCAGGTCACTGTCATTCGGGAGCGTTACCTGGACATCGTACATATCGGATACTTCAAAGAAGTGATCAATGCCGCCGTTTACGGCAATGATGTTGTTGACACCGGCAGACGCGAACATCGAACACATGATGATGAACAGGAACAAGATGACGTTCATGGTCTTTTTCCGTGTCAGGTCTTTTTTCAGGATTCTGAGAAACATGAGCCTTTTTCCTCCGTGGCATTTTTGATGATACGACTATACTACGATAATTCTAAACTAATCTTTAACTCTGCATTAGAGAATTATTAAAACTTTCTTAAGTTGGGATTTCCGAATAAAAAGGACGAAACAGAACCGGTCTGTCTCGTCCTTTTCCATTATAAACCGGAAAAGTTATTTTATTCAACATAGTTTTCCCTGATATACTCATCAAAAAGCGGCAAGATCAGTGAAACATTGCCCCGGGTCTTTCCATCCAGAAGTCCTTTCCGGATCAGTCTCTGACGGTATGGATTCCACTCATTTGTCGTGAGTCCCAACGTGTCACGAACATCCACTATGGCCGATGAATTCGTTTTGGCAATTCCATAAAGAATTCGCTTATCCTTGGCAGAAAGCTCAGACCAGATTTTGTCATAGATGTACTCATCCAGATACTGCCTGTAATCATCTCGGGCCGCCCGGAAATCTCCTCCACGCTCCCATGTCAGATATCCCAGCAGCTGAAATGCAAAGGAATAGCCGCAAGTCAGATGTGCCATTTCCAAAGAAGCATCTTCATCCAATTGAAAATGCGCACGATAGTTCCGGGCAACCGCTCCGATGTTGAGTGGCATCATTTCCATTTTGGGTGCACGATACAGAAATGTAAGGTTTTTTTCATCCTGCAGTTCGCTGATATTTTCATATAAACCCGTCATCAGAAGAAACAGGGGGGCACCCTTACGCAAAAGAATCTGATATGCCGCGGCAAATTCACGAACCCACGGTGTATTCGTCACCTCATCAACGGTAACCAAAACGCGTTTACCGTTTTCCTTCAGGCTCTCCAGCATCTTCTCAAGCGCCATTTCGATGTCTGTGATCGGCGAAACCCCACTGATTTCCACACCAAAACCAAAGAAAGACAGATTGATTTTTGCCTTTCGAAAGATTTTTGTAAAGGTATCAACACTGCTGAGCTTGGATGCCAGCTGGCTGAGCATATCCTTCTGTGGATTCAGCTCGACCGCAATCCAGTCCTTTCGGTCTCCCAGTTTTCTGTTTATATCAGATAAAAATACTGTTTTTCCGGAGCCTCTGACACCTGTGATCATATATAAATACTGGCTTGGCTTCTCCGCGGTAAACATATCGATCACCTTCGATTCCTGAATCACTCGCGATATCATTTGTGCCGGCTCCATGCCAAATGTCAAAGTATAAGGATTATTCATCTTCCGTTCCCTTTCTGTTTTACTGTCCTTTACTGTTCGTGTCAAAGTTTTACTATTATTTACTGTTCAATAATTTCCTTTACTGTTTATGCATTTATTTTACTGTCCTTTACTGTTAAAGTCAATACAGCATTTGAAAATAACGAACCATTTGACAATCTCTGTCGAATGGTTATAATGGTGTCAATACTATTTATAATCATCATATCGAACGGGAGTCGGGAAGTGAACCGGCTGAGAGGAGGCGTACTTCGCCTCGACCGCACCTGATTTGGGTCATGCCAACGTAGGGAAAAAGCCGGATACTGATTCGGAAGCATTCAAAGCACGGGGCGCCCGTGCTTTTTCTTATGAAGCCGGCAAAAACTCATAAATCATTGTGCATACACAAACCCTGCGGCGAGGCTTTCCCGCGATGATTTCCGGAATACAGCAGCGTTAATTAAGGAGGATGAATCATGTTCAAAAAATGTCTCGAAAATGTAAGAAACACGGTGCCGCTGGTGCACTGCATCACCAATTATGTCACGGTGAACGATGTTGCAAATGTGCTTCTCGCCTGTGGCGGCAGCCCCATCATGTCGGATGAACCGGAGGATGTGACCGATATCACTTCCATCTGCGGCGGGCTCGACATCAACATCGGTACGCTGAACAAGCGCACCATCGAAGCCATGAAGATTGCCGGAAAACAGGCCAATTCGCTGGGACATCCGGTCCTGCTGGATCCCGTTGGCGCCGGCGCATCCGCCCTCCGCACCAATACGGCAAATGACCTGATCCGTGATGTAAAGTTCGCCTGCATCCGCGGCAATATTTCAGAGATCAAAACCGTGGCAAACGGCAGCGGTACCACCCGGGGCGTAGACGCCGATGTGGCGGATACCGTAACAGAAGATACGTTAGATAAAGCCGTTCAATTTGTGAAGACTCTGGCCGGCCGGCTGGATACCATCATTGCGGTGACCGGCGCCATTGATCTCGTTGCGGATAAAGACAAGTGCTATGTCATCCGGAACGGCCGTCCGGAGATGGGCAAGATCACAGGCACCGGCTGCCAGCTTTCCGCTGTCATGACCGCTTATCTTACCGCCAACCCGGATAACCAGCTGGAGGCCGCTGCTGCGGCTGTCGCACTCATGGGCGCAGCCGGTGAAATTGCCTATGGGCAGCTCACCGAAACGGAAGGAAACGCAACCTACCGGAACCGGATCATCGATACGATCTACAGGATGGACGGGGAAACGCTGGAGAAATCCGCCAAGGTGGAGATTTGTTAGCTCCAATTTCTGACTAATTTGCCGGAAACCGTGGACCAGGCAGTAGATATAAAACTAATTGACTAATGAAAGCGTTATACACGATTGAACTTGATACGACGCTTGACCCCTCTGCTTTAGCTGAGGGGAGTGTCATAAGAGACTCACAAACTAAAAAAACAAACCAGGAATACGAAGTAATACAATAAAAGGAGGCATTCATGAGCACAATGAAAACCGCCCTCACCATCGCCGGCAGCGACTCCAGCGGTGGCGCAGGCATCCAGGCAGACCTCAAAACCATGACAGCTCACCACGTTTACGGCATGAGCTGCATTACCGCCCTCACCGCCCAGAACACTACGGGCGTGAGCGGAATACTGGATGTTCCCGCCGACTTTCTCGCCAGTCAGCTGGATGCCGTATTCACCGATATCTTCCCGGACGCCGTGAAGATCGGCATGGTCTCCTCCACGGAGTTGATCCGCGTGATCGGCAGCAAGTTAACGGAATACCACGCGAAAAATATCGTACTGGATCCGGTCATGGTTTCTACCAGCGGCTCCCGGCTCATCTCCGAGGATGCGGTCGATACGCTGAAGGAAGTTCTGATTCCTCTGGCGGATGTGATCACCCCGAACATTCCGGAGGCCGAGGTGCTTTCCGGCATTTCCATTCAAAGTGAAGAGGATATGTGCCGCGCCGCCGAGCTAATTGCGTCCGCCTATCCGGAAACGGCTGTCCTCGTAAAGGGCGGACATGCACTCGCGGATGCGAACGATTACCTCTACGCAAACGGCAAGGGCACCTGGTTCCGCGGTGTCAAGATTGAGAACGAAAACACACACGGCACAGGATGTACCCTGTCATCAGCCATTGCATCAAACCTGGCGCTGGGCTATACGCTGCCGGAAGCCGTAAAACGTGCAAAGGATTATTTGTCCGGTGCACTCGCTGCCGGCCTTGATCTTGGACATGGAAAAGGCCCCATGGATCATGCTTACATGATCACGGAGCCTGACGGCGAGCTGCTTTATATTTAAAGATAGTGTCTGTTCAGCAAAGCGCTGTAAAGAGATCACTCATCTTCAGTTTCGATGCGTCCCTCCGCCTTTTTCTTTTCCGCTTCCCTGGCGAACATTTCCTTCATCGTAGGATTGTTTTTCGTCAGCTTTTTCACGGTCACGCTGTCAATCTTATTGTTTGCGATACGCAGCTGATTATCCGAGCCGAGAAGCTCATCCTTCACCTTCTGCAGGTGCTGGATCGTTTTGTCGATCTCTTCGATTGCCTTATTGAAATGGTTATGGGCATGCTCATAGTTTTTACTGAAATCATCCTTGAACCTGAGCAGGCTGTCTTCGAAATTGGAGATATCGATATTCTGATTCCGGACAGCCGCCAGCTCCTGCTTATAGGTAAGGGAATTCAGAGCTGCATTCCGGAGAAGGGTAATGATGGGAATGAAGCACTGTGGCCGCACAACATACATCTTGTCATAGCGGTAGGAAACATCCACGATCCCGGCGTTATACAGTTCGTTATCGCTCTCCAGCATGGAAACAAGCACGGCGTATTCGCAGTCTTTCTCCTTCCTGTCCTTATCCAGCTCCTTGAAGAAGTCCTCGTTCTTATGCTTGGTGGCAGTCTCATCCATCTCATTCTTCATTTCGAACATAATGGAAATGATCTCCGTGCCGTTTTCGTCCTTCTCCCGGTAGATATAATCACCCTTGCTGCCGCTCCTGGCATCGTTATCCTTCTCAAAATACGCATTCCGGAAGGCCGTAGCCCTGAGCTGGTTGAACTGGATCTCGCAGTGCTGCTCCAGCGTTTCTCCCACCATTTTGGTGGACATCCGGGTCTTCATATCCTTATAGAACTCAATGGTCTTTTCCTTCTCATCCAGCAGGATCCGGTTTCTTTCCTTTTCCTGCTCCAGCAGGAGCCTGCCCTTTTCCTTTTCCTGGAGGAGCTGGCTTTCCAGCCCGTGCTTTTCCTCCTCGACCTTATTTACCGCTTCCAGAACAGCGATCCGCTGCCTATTCTCGGCATCGGCCAGCTCGGCCTTTGTCTGTTCACTGTTCTTCTCTGCCTTGCGAAGAGCCTCTCGCAACTGCTCCTGGGCGGCCTCGCTTTCCTTCTCCATCCGGTGCAGATCCTCCTTCAGCTTCTCCACCTCGGCCTCACGAACCTCTGTCTCTTTGTTCACCGCCTCCAGAACAGCGATCCTCTGCCTATTCTCGGCAGCGGCCAGCTCGGCCTTTGTCCTCTCATGATCTTTTTCCGCCTGACGGAGCGCCTCGCGCAGTTTTTCCTGCTCAGCCTCTGTTTTTCTGCCCTCCTCCGCTACCGCGTCCTTAAGCTCCATCTCATGCTGCAGGCGAAGATGCTCCTCCAGCTCCCCGGTTCTCTTTTTCAGGTCATTCTCAAACTCCCTGTCCCGGATCTGCTTTACAATGGAGCCGAGCTCGCTTTCGTCAACCGTAAACACCTTTCCGCAATGCGGACACTTTAATTCAGCCATAATACCCCCCTGTATGATTTCTTTTTGTAACTGTTCAGTATCTTCAGATAAGGCAATTTCTTTTTTGCCGGAAGAAGGGAAACCTTTTCTCCACCGATCCACACTTCTCCCCTGACTATCCCAGCTCGCCGATCAGTGCCTTCATTTCCTCCAGTGTTTCCACTTTGCAGGCCAGATTTCTGAGCCTTGCGGCTCCGTGAATCCCGGCGGTGTACCAGGCAATATGCTTCCGCATCTCCCGGATGCCGATATATTCGCCCTTCAGCTCTACCATCATCTCCGTATGCCGGAGCATCATTTCCTTTTTCTCCGCCAGAGTCGGCTCGCCCTCCTGCCGCCAGCTTTTCTCTTCGTCCGGCGCGTTCGCCGGCTGCATCCTCTTCGCATCGCAAGGCACATTCCCCGGCCGGTTGCTCAGCTCCCCGCCCGACGTACTCTGCAGCCGCCAGCTTTTCTCTTCGTCAGGCACGTTCGCCGGCTGAACGCCTGTCGCAAGACCTTCCCGGATTTCCCGGAAGATCCAGGGATTCCCCTGGGCCGCCCTGGCGACCATCACGCTGTCGCAGCCGGTTTCTGCCTGCATCCGCCTTACATCCTCAGCCGAACAGATATCCCCGTTCCCGATCACCGGGATCTTCACCGTCTCCTTCACCATACGGATCACGCTCCAATCCGCCTTGCCGGAGTAATACTGTTCCCTTGTCCGGGCATGCACAGCCACCGCTGCCGCACCGGAAAGCTCCGCCACTCTGGCCGCCTCAGGCGCAAGGATCTCTCCCGCCTGAAAGCCCGCTCTCAGCTTCACGGTCACCGGAAGCCGCACTGCACCGGCAACGGCCTCCACGATCCTACCGATCAGCGCCGGCTCGCGGAGCAGAGCAGAGCCCTCTCCGTTGTTCACGATCTTGGGAACCGGGCAGCCCATATTGAGGTCGATGAACGAAAAGCCCATGTCTGCCACCCTCTTTGCGGCCTCCGAAAGAAAATCCGGCTCCCGGCCAAAGAGCTGCACGCCGCAAGGGCTCTCCTCCGGCAGAGTCCGGAGCAGCATACCGGTATTCTTGCTGCCGTACATCAGTCCCTTGGCGCTGACCATCTCCGTCACCACGATATCCGCGCCCATTTCCCGGCAAATTAAACGAAATGGCAGGTCTGTTACACCTGCCATTGGTCCGAGGATCAGTTTATTTCGAAAGAAGTTCTTTTCCGCACACATATATCTGCCCTTATCATCTCAATGACTATAGACAGTATACCACATATTACGTCTCTTCTTCTATACTAAATCCGCCTTATTTCCTTTCCTGCTTATCGTAGATGATCCGGAGGCCGTGGAGCGTAAGCTCAGGGTCGTAGATATCAATGGTATCCGTTGCTTCGGAGATCATCTTTCCGAGGCCGCCCGTAGCTACCACCTTGATGTCCGAAAGTCCGGATTCCTCCTTCAGCTTGCGGATAATATATTCCGTCTGTCCGATATAGCCGTAATAAATACCGGCCTGCATACTGGAAACCGTATCCTTACCCATGATGGTATCCACCTTCCGGATCTCAACCTCCGGCAGCTTGGCCGTACCCTGCCACAGCGCATGCGCCGCCAGCCGGATTCCCGGAGAGGTAACCCCGGCCGTAAAGCTCCCGTCTGCCAGCACCAGGTCATGGGTGGTTGCCGTTCCAAAATCCACAACGATCACCGGCCCGCCGTACATTTCATAGGCCGCAACCGCATCCACCAGCCTGTCGGCACCCAGCTCCCGGGGATTGGAAATAGCCACGCGGATACCTGTTTTGGTACCCGGCGCAACCACCAGCGGCTGCACATCAAAGTACTTGATGATGCTGCTGGTCAGCGAATGCATCACATCCGGCACTACGGAGGAAATGGCTACATCCGTAACATCCGACATCTGAAACCCGTTTACCACCAGCCACTCGCCGAAAAACACACCATACTCATCAGAGGTGCGCTTGGTACTGGTGACCATACGGAACTGCTTTACAAGCTTTTCTCCATCGAAAAGGCCTACTGTGATATTTGTGTTTCCCACATCAATTGCAAAAAGCATTTTTTCTTCTCCTGCGGATCTATCCGCGAAACGCCTTGTAATACTCTTCCATCTGCTCGAAAAGCTCCCGCTTTTCCACCTGCATCTGATGTACCATCAGACCGCTTCCGATCTCGTCATACATCAGGTCGTCCTCCTCCGCATTGGTCATGATCCGGAGGTTTCCCTCCTTATCAAAGTACAGGAGAAGGATCCCGCCGATCTTTTCCGTGAAGATGACACACATGGCCTGCAGCTCATCCTTCACCCTCACGGGAAGTCCGCTGTACACAGGATTCAGATAGTATTTCTTTGTATATGCAGACGCGCTGCACAGAACTTCCTCTTGTCCTTCCATAAACCCAGCTCCTGTCCTCTTCCGGCCTCTATGCTCCTGTTTTTCAGGGTCATGCCTGCTTTGCCGCGATCACATCGCCCATATCGTACATGCCATGGCTTCTTCCTGCCAGGAACTTCGCCGCCTGGAGCGCGCCGTTGCCGAAAATGGAACGGGAATAGGCCACGTGGCGGATCTCGATCACCTCATCCGGACCGGCAAAGATCACCTCATGGGTTCCCGTGATGCTTCCGCCGCGGACTGCGGAAATGCCCAGCTCTTTCTTTCCGCGCTTTTCCCTTCGCCCCGAACGGTCATAAATATATTCCATATCTCCGCCGGCCGCCTCGTTTACCGCATCCGCCAGCATGATCGCTGTTCCGGAGGGTGCATCCAGCTTCTGATTATGATGTCTTTCCACGATCTCCACATCAAAGCCCGCCGGCACAAATACCTTAGTTGCCGCTTTGAGAAGGCTTTCCACAGTATTGATGCCAAGGCTCATGTTGCCGGATTTCAGGACAGCGATCTTTTCCGATGCTTCCCGGATCCGGTCCAGCTGCTCTGCGGAATATCCGGTCGTACAAAGCACTGCCGGCATGCCCTTCTTTTCTGTCAGCGCCAGAAGGCCGTCCAATGCCTTCGGCGAAGAAAAGTCAATGAGTACATCTGCCTCGATATCGCAGTCCTCCGCACTGGTAAATACGGGATAAGGCTCGCTGCCTGTGGAGATCACATCGATCCCGGCAACGATCTCCGTCTCGGGATCATTCTGTGCGAGCTCTGTGATCACCTTTCCCATGCGGCCGTTTGCGCCGCTCATGATAATTCTGACCATATTTTTTCCTCCCGGCCCTGCCGTTTCTCCGAAGTCCCGGCGTTTAGAACTGGATTCCGTACTCCTTCATCGCTTTGATCAGACGCTCGGTATTCTTTTCTTCCATCTCTGTCATGGGAAGACGAACCACACCGTTTGTCATGCCCATCAGCTCAGTTGCCTTCTTCACGGGGATGGGGTTCACCTCGCAGAAAAGAGCATGGCAGAGCTCCATCGCCTTCAGCTGCAGCTTTCTGGAGCCTTCAATATCGCCATCAAAGAATTTCTGTACCAGATCATGGGTATCATCCGGGATGATGTTTGCTGTAACAGAGATCACGCCCAGTCCGCCCAGTGCCAGAAGCGGCAGGATCTGGTCATCGTTTCCGGAGTAAATATCCAGGCAGCCGTCAGCCTTTGCCGCAAGATCCGCCACCTGGGAGATATTGCCGGAAGCCTCCTTGATGCCCACGATATTTTCGCAGGTCTTTGCCAGCGTTACCGCTGTGTCCGGAAGAATATTTACGCCGGTACGGCTGGGTACATTATACAGAATGATCGGAATGGAAACAGACTCCGCGATCTTTGTGTAATGCTTGATCAGTCCGCCCTGCGTTGCTTTATTATAGTAAGGGGTTACCAGAAGCAGCCCGTCTACGCCGCTCTTTTCCGCTTCCTTTGAAAGCTGGATGGCAGCGGCTGTGTCATTGGAGCCTGCACCGGCAATAACAGGGATCCTTCCGTTTGCCTGCTCTGCCACAACATTCACGGTCTCCATATGCTCCTCCATGGTCATGGTTGCGGACTCACCCGTGGTTCCGCAGACGATGATGGCGTCGGTCTTATGCTCGATATGATAGTCGGTCAGTTTTCTGAGACCATCATAATCCACATCTCCGTTTTCCAGAAACGGGGTGACCATTGCTACTCCTGAACCTTTAAAAATAGCCATAATATCCTCCTTTTCCGCACTCTGCGGATCATATGCTTTTCCTCTGTTCCCTCTGCACGCCGTGCAAGTCTGTACGTAATAAAAGGGACCGCAGAGTCTACGGTCCCCTTAACATGCATTACAAGAGAACAACGCCGTAGCACTCCATCAATACTTGATGACAGTCCTGCAGTTATTCACTGCAGCCCCAGCAAAATGCCGTTCCGGCGGCAATCCACTTCGGCGGTCTCCCTTTTGCGATCCATCTGCCGGGCCGGTCCCGTACGGATCGTTACTGATGATACCCGCGCCTCTACACGTACAATTGCATATTAACATTATCACATTATCCTGTCAAGAAATTCATACTTCATCACTTATTACTCATTTTTTGTTACCTGAGTTCGATCATTATTTTTTAGGAGCCTCTTTCTTCGGCTGATTCTTCAGCGGATCTTTTGTAGGAAGCATGGTCGCCATATCTACTCTCTTATCCACACCTCGTCCCTTAAGACTTGTCTCAATCTTCTTCAGATCATTATCAAGCTGATTCTTCGCAGGTTTTTTCATGTTGAAGATATTTGTATTATTAGCAACGCCTCTAAAGGCTTTATTA
>DFHD01000010.1 GCA_002372545.1 Lachnospiraceae bacterium UBA3732
GAAGCTGAAAAGATAGAGCTTCAGCGACTTACTCTCCACCATACGGATATCCGGAACATAAGATATGGTGATCGTGGCAAAGTCCGGCTGTCCCGTGATGGGACAGAGGGAGGTAAACTCCGGACAATTGAATTTCACAAAATAATCCCGGTCCGGATGCTTATTGACAAAGGTTTCCAGCACCTCCGGACTGTAATCATCCGGGTACTTCACCTTCTGGTTTCCCAAGAGGGAGATTCCTTCTTTTTCTTCTTCTGAACGTGACATATGCATTCCTTTCTTTCTGAGTGCTGTTTTGTTGGCTTCTCCTCACCTCTCCTCTTACCGGACAGGCACTTCCCCGAAAATAGTGGAGAAGAG
The DNA here is from genome assembly GCA_002372545.1 of Lachnospiraceae bacterium UBA3732. Taxonomy (GTDB): domain Bacteria; phylum Bacillota; class Clostridia; order Lachnospirales; family Lachnospiraceae; genus Eubacterium_Q. The sequence goes on from DFHD01000010.1 coordinate 361, forward strand.
GATCATCTCTGTCACCGGGATATGGGTAAGGGATTCCACGACCATTTTGTAAAGCTCCAGCTGGGCGCGGTAGCGATCCGCCAGCTCAGCCGGACTCTTCACCCGGTCCGTCTTATAATCCACGATCACAATATGGTCGTTCCCCTCCCGGTCTTTTTCTTTAAACCAGGCATCGATCACACCCTGGATGACCACCCGCTCTTCGGAGTCCGTTCCGAGAGCCGGAAGACTTTTGGCAGGGACTCCTGCCGTAAACTGGGATTCACGCCGGAGGCAGCCCCTTTCCTCTGCCCGTCGCATCCGCTGGAACAGGCTTTCCTCCTCTGCGGAATAAAACCGTGTGACATCCATCAGCGCAGGAAGGCTTCTTTCCTCCTCCGTAAAGGCGCTGCCGGAAAGAAGCGTTCTGACAATCTGCTCCATTTTAGCATTTTCTGTCACTTCTGTAAATGGAAGAAGCTCCATGATCCTGTGGATCACAGTACCCCGAAGGGCGCCGCCTGTCCAGGCATCCGCTATTTCCTCCTTATCCACCTGGTCAGTGATATCAATCTCCTCCGGAATATAATCCTCTTCCGCAGCCTGACGGTTTATGTCATCCTTGCTTTCCCTATTTTCCGGGCTTTCTTTGCTTTCCTTGCTTTCCCCTCTACCCTTGCCTTCCTTACGCTCCTTCTCTTCCGCTCCCGGCATGGCGGCATGCTTCACCTCGGAAACGGAAAGCTTGGAGCGCATCCATACATCCTTCCACTTTTCATACCAGAAGAAATAAGGATCCGGTTCTGCCCCGGCGGCCTTCACCTCGTCCTCGAGTTTAGCAAGAAGGGTCTCCGCCGCAAGCTTTTCGCCCCCTTTTTCCCGCTTTACTGCCTCTTCATATTCCTTTTTCAGCCCGGCAAGGGTTTCCTCCGTCACCCGGATCAGCTTTTCCGCATCCGGATCCGTCAGGATAACCGGGATAATATAATCCAGCATGCAGCGTGCGTTCTTCAGATTTGTACCCGTTGGCTTCTCAGGGAAGCTGCCCCTTCCGGGCTCCTTTCCGATCATAATGAGCCTCTCCTTTGGCCGGGTCATAGCGACATATAGGAGTCTTGCCTCCTCCGCCAGCATTTCCTCCTTTTCCAGCCGGTGGATCTCATTCCGAAGCTCACTCTTTGTCCGGACCGGAATATCATCCCAGGTTTCAAAAATATGCATACCCAGGCCGTAAACACGGCTGAAGCTCAGATTATCGCTCTTTTCTCTGGTCATAAACTGCCTGCCGAGCCGCATCAGAAAAACAATGGGAAATTCCAGACCCTTGCTGCTGTGCATGGTCATGACCCGCACCACATTTCCGCCGGACTCATCCACTCTGGCCTCGCCGAAATCGATGTCATTCACCCTGCACTTATCTATATACCGGATAAAATCAAACAGACTCTTCCTTCCCTTTCCTTCAAACTGCTCGGCACGGATGGACAGCATATTGAGGTTGGCCAGCCGTCTCCCGCCCTCCGGCATGGCGGCCACAAAGCTTTTGAAACCGGTATCCGCCCAGATTTCATCCAGAAGCTCGGCTATGGTCAGATAATTCTTCTGTTTTTCCCACCTGTTCAGGTAATCGAAGGCATTCTTCAGCTTGAGCGCAGCTCCCCGCAGACTTTCCTCCGGGCAGTCCTGCCGGTTCTCCGCAAACCGCCTGCACCGCACTGCAAAGGGCAGTTTCTCCCTTTCCTCCGTCATCACAAGCGCCAGTTCCTCCTCAGTCAGGTGGAAAATGGGCGAAAGAAGGACGGATGCAAAGGGAATATCCTGCAGATGGTTATCCAGAACGGAAAGCAGCGATAGCATGATCACCACCTCTTCCGCATCAAAATACCCCTGGCGGTCCTCCACCCGCACAGGCACATTGCATTTTTCACAGACCTTCAGCAGGTCACTGCAGCCGCGAACGCTTCGCATGAGCACAACAATATCCCTGTACTCCGCCGGACGGTAGGGATCGGAAGAGGGATCCTTCGGATCATATTTCTCGTTCCGTACAAGCTGCTTTTTTTCATCGATCATCTTCCGGATCTCTCTGGCCAGGATATAAGCCTCCGCCTGATCGGCAAAAAGGAGAGCCTGATCATCCGCTTCACCCTCTTCCGGCTTCCGGATCAGGAAAAGCTCTGTTCTTCCTCCCACCGGCCTTCCCACCGCTTCGGGGTAATGCTCCCGGTAGCTTTCCTCCTCCGGCGCATGAAGATACGCCGCCTCATCGTACAGGATCCCGCCAAAGATCGGGCTCATGACATGCCGGAATATGACATTTGCGCTGTCCAGCACCATTTTCCGGGAACGGTAGTTCCTGTTCAGCCGGATCAGCCTTCCCTCCGGCGCTTCATCACCGTAAACAGCCTCCTTCTCCATAAAGAGCTCCGGCCGGGCCTGCCGGAAGCGGTAGATGCTCTGCTTTACGTCTCCGACCATGAAAATATTGCAGGGCATCCCCTTTTCATCCCTCCGGGCACAAAGGCCGAGGATATTCTCCTGCAGGTCGTTGGAGTCCTGATATTCATCAATATAAATATATTTATACTTGCTCCGGTACCTCTCCGCCACCTCAGGGTGACCGGAAAGGACCTTCCAGGCAAAATGTCCGATATCATTAAACTCATACCTGCGGTTTCTTTTCTTTTCCGCCGCAAGCGCAGCACGGTAGGCGTCCGTAACATCCAGAAGCCTTTGCAGGACAGGCATGGATCTTTCCTGCGCACGGCGTAACTGAGCAGGATCCGGAACAGCCTTAGCCATCTCCTTTACTCTCTTGTGGAGACTCGCAATCTCCTTTTTCTTATCCTGACCCAGAACCTCCTCGGCGTCCTTCTGGGGAAAGCTCGGTCCCCTTCCTTCGAAGGCCGAAACAAATCCCTCGCGGTCCGCCGCCAGAGCCGCCTCCGTAAGCCTTTCTCTATCGTCGGCAAAAACGTTCATCAGCTTTCCGAGAAGCTTTTCATTTATTCCATCCGGATCCTCCGGCAGAAGCCCCGGGAGATCACTGATCACCTCTTCCACCTCTGTACGGATCTCCTTTGCCATTTCCACGGCATCCCGAAACTGTCTTTCCGTCAGAGCGTCCAGTCCCTCTCCCCTTCTGACCATGGACAGCCAGCTTTCCGGAGAAGCAAAGCCATCAGCATAGCTGTCGATTGCCGATATCGTTTCCCTGAGTTTGCTGTCGGAAATATGATTACTGATGAAATAATCCGACAGACGGCGGAACTCCTCGTCCTCCCGGTAAAAACGGTCGAACACATCCCGCATGACGTCGTCCTTCACCAGCTCCGCCTCTTCGCTGTCATAAATCTGGAAGGAAGGATCCACATCCGCCAGATGAAAGTTTTCCCTTACCACGCTGTTGCAGAAGCTGTCGATAGTGGTGATCTCCGCACTATCCGCCAGAGAAAGCTCCCTGTACATTTCCTTTGTCGGACTTTTCTCTGCCACCTCGGCCAGCCCGGACAGAATCCTGGTTTTCATCTCTGCCGCGGCCGCCCGTGTAAAGGTCACCACAAGGATCTCGTCCATGTGGCACCGGCCTTCTGTTACGCTTCTGATGATTCTTTCCACCAGCACGGCAGTTTTACCGGATCCCGCCGCAGCGGAAACCAGTATGTTTCTATTCTCCTGCAGGCTGTCCAGCACCTCCTGCTGGGCCTTATTCCACTTTGCCAAAATATTCCCTCCGTTTTATCACCGCCGGCCGCTCGTCCAGAGAGCCCTCAGCATGTGAGCCGGCCGCTCGTCCAAAGTGCCCGCTACTTATCACCCGGCTGCCTGTTCAAAAAGCCTGCGCTGCTGTATTTCACATCTCCCAGGGGAAGCATCAGATCAAGCTGCTCCCTTACATTCCCGGCAGGCGCCTTGATCTCCCGCTCGGTTACGTTATGCATGTTATTCCGGCATACACTCCTGTAAGCGCAGTACCGGCAGGCCGGATCGCTTCCGGCATATTTTACCGGCGTTTTCTTCATCTTTCCGGACAGAATCTCCTCCGCCAGCTCTCTCATCCTGACGCCGGCGAAGCCCATGCAATCCTGTACGCCCTCCGTTTCGGTCATTGCTGCCTTTTCATCCGGTACGCCGTCCTTTACATCGAGAGGGAGCACCATACCCGAAACAAGCTTTCTGTCCGCTGTTACCGTATTCTTTTCCTGGAGTTCCAGAACCCGGAACCTGTCGGCCGCATTTTCCGCCTCCGGTGAATCGTTCATCAGTCCTCTGAGACGCAGCTGCTTTCTGAGAAGCGTTCTGGCCGCTTCTACCGCATCGCCATTCGCCGCCTTGATGGCATTGGGGCCGGGCGCTTCCATCACCGGCTTATCCAGCCGTACATAATACATACCCGCAGGTATGATCTCCTTTCCGGGGAATTCATCCTCCAGAATATGGCAGACAATATCCGAATAGACCGGAAGCTGGACCGATGTGCCTGTCATGATCTCCTGGGGCACAAATTCCTTATTTCCGGTTTTATAATCCATGATCCGGACATAGATCCGGTTCCCTTCCTCCCTCATGTCGGTCCGGTCGATCTTGCCGTTTATCCGGATTTCCATGGGAGTTCCGTCGGGCCGCTTTACAGAGAAGGCCGCAGTAAATGCCTGCTCAAAATATTCCGGCAGAAGGCTTCCTGCCCGGATATGCTCCCGGAGTCCGACTATACTCTGCTCCGCCAGAAGCTGCAGCTCTCTCCTGTCATTTTCCATCTTCCCGTCGGCTGTTTCCGATCCGGCTCTTCCATCCTCCTGCAGGGCTTTTTCCAGGTTGCGGTCAGCCATCTGCTTCAGCTGCGAATCCGTTTGTCCATTCCAGTCGTTGCCGAATAATTCATGCATTTCCCTGCCGCAAAGCTCCATGGTCCGGTGGATCAGATTCCCCACATCCAGCTGGTCAAAGGCATGTACCCGCCTCTCCCGAAGGCCGAGAATATATTGCAGAAAATAGAAATATGGGCAGGCCGCATACCTCTCCAGCTGGGAAACGGAAAGGGAAATGGGCAGATTTTTCATCACATCCTGAGAAAGCTCAGCCCCTTTGTTTTCATAATTCAGCGCCGGAAGGAGACTTTCTCTCACCTGCTGCATAGTCTTCGGATTCCTGAGATAGTTCACCAGACGCGTGTGGTCGCCCTCTCCGCCATGCTCCAGACAGCCTTTCAGCCATCCACTGAACCTGGGAGCGTCCGCCTGACGGGACACACCTCCCTGCGCCCTCTTTTCCTCAATCTTACGGTCCTTGAAGAGGCGGAGAAACCTGGAGATCAGATTGGACTTCTCCCTTTCCTTTCCCATCCGGTCCTGACGGCTGTAAAGAAGCACCAGCCGCTTTGCCGGCCTTGCCATCATCCGGTAAAGCGAGAGCATCTCTTCCGCCGAACGCATTTCATCATCCGGCGCAAGATATTTTCCCATGCTTTCCAGCTCCTTGGAAAGAAGCCGGCGGTCCGTTTCATTTAATATAGGCTGAAGTCTTCTTCCGGAGGGAAGGATTCCCTCGTTCATTTCCATGATATACAGCGTATCCACATTTTCCGGCCTGGTTCTGGACGGGTCGCCCAGAAGTACCGCATCAAGCGTAGGCGGAATCACGCCGAGACGCATATCCCGGATGCCGGCAAGAAGAATATCCCTGAACTCCGGCGCATCCATTTCCTCACCGCCGAGAACTCTGCCGGTTTTTTCGATCAGCTGCCGAAGCTTACCGTAAAAGCTGCTGTAGATCAGGTAATCCGCCATCCGGTCCTGCTCCCACATTTCATCTGCAAGAGCTGCGGTCTTTCCGGAAAAGTCCAGGCCTTCGCTTTCCAGAAGAGCAAGGACAGCCTCCGCGTGGGCAGATGCCGTATGCGCCTCCGAAAGGCGTTTCAGCCCCTCGCCCACAGTCTGCATAAATACCCTTCTTCCCCGCTCCGCCGCAGGGTCGGAGAAGAAGCCCTCCTTCCCCCAGAGGCGCCTGCCGCGGATGCCGGTCAGCAGAGCCGCATTTTCCAGCACCAGAAAATCATCCGGCTCCTCCGGCTGAAGAACGCCGGTCTTCAGGAAGCCGAAAACACTTTCATAATCATAATCCCGCTCGGCAATGAGAAGAAGACGCATCAGTGCATCGGTAAAGGGATTGTTCTCCCCCTTGCGGCGGATATCCATAAATACAGGCGTCCTGTACAGCCGGAATTCTCTTTCGGAGAAGCTGTGGAGCTCCTCCGCATTCCCTGCGATCACCGCATAATCCCGGAAACGCGCGCCCTTCCGGACGCCGGCCGATATATCCTCAAGGATCACCCGGAGCTCCTCCTCCGGATCCTCACACTGCCAGACCTCAAACGCCCCTGTATCCTCTCCGGCATACTCTTTTCCGGGGAAGGAAAAACCGAATTCTTCGATATGTCCGATCTCCGGCGCTCTGTAGGCTCTCGTCTCTTCCGAACGCAGGAAGGGACGGATCTTCAGCTCGCCGCAATGCTGCGTCAGCCGGCGCCAGGTCTCGTAGCTCTGATGAAAGCGGTCATAGGGCGGCACCGGATCGGACGGATCAAGAAGCCCGGGCTCGATGGTCAGGGTGAAGATCATCCTCTCCGCCCTTTGAGCCAGTCCCTGCAGAATACGGAACTGATCCGGTGTAAAGCCGCGGAAATCATCAAACACAAAAACCGCACCATCCGTCAGCTTGAGTGGGGTATTTCCCGCCAGAAGCTTTCCGAGCATCCTGTCCCGCTCCTCAGCCAGACTGCCGTCCTCCGAACGGGCAGACATGCTCCGGAAGGCTTCGTAGATCCGCAGGATATCCTTCCACTTCTGCACTCTCTCATCACTTCCGCCTGCCTGTTCCAGGCTCGATGCCGCCCTCTCCAGATCTTCCCTTTCGATTCCGAACTGCATGAATTCGGAAAAGAGCGACTTCAGCTCCTGGGTAAAGCCAACCTTATCCAGGCTGTTTCCGTAAAGGCCAAGCTCTTTTTTCACCCGGCCCGCCGCTGCCCGGATCAGTATGCTTTTTTCATACTCCTCCAGCACCCTGTCGGCGGGAAGATGCAGTTCCTCAAAGATCCGGTATCCCAGACGCCGGAACCCGATGATATCCACATTAAAAAACCCGGGCTGATCGTTTACTCTCAGTCCTTCTTCGATCATCCGCCTTTCATATGCTCCTGCGGACTGCTCCGGCACGATCAGAAAAAACTGTTTATCTCCCTCACGGACTGCCTCCTCAGCGAGCCTTCGGCAAACTGCCGTTGTTTTTCCGGTCCCCGCCGGTCCGGCATATAATTCACAATTCGCTGCCATTCTTTCCGAATCCTCTTCCAAAACTTATTTTGTATAGCAGATTTTGTTTTCTATCATAAGGATGCCAACGATTTTCTCTGTTCCCGTCAGCCTCCAAAATTCTATATCATCAGCGCTGAATCAATTTTATCATACCCAAATGTAAGCGTCAAAAAAAACCCACCCTTCAACAGGCGGGAGTCTTTTTCAAATATGAGCAAAGGGAACAGCGTGTAAATGTATGTTCACCTGCTCCCTTTCTCTTGTTTAAACGCGGCCCGTACTTCAGTCTACCTTCGGCATGGCCGAAATGGACTTCTGCAGCTCCTCATCCGTGGGGATATAATCGCTCATTTCCCCGTCGTTGTATTTCTGGTAGGCCACCATATCAAAGTAGCCTGTACCGGTAAGGCCGAATACGATATTCTTTTCTTCTCCGGTCTCCTTGCACTTCAGCGCCTCGTCAATGGCTACGCGGATCGCATGGCTGGATTCCGGCGCGGGAAGGATACCCTCCACCCGGGCAAATGTCTCAGCCGCCCGGAATACGCTGGTCTGTTCAACGCTTCTTGCCTTAACCAGACCCTGATCGTAAAGCTCGGAAACCACACTGCTCATGCCATGGTACCGGAGTCCGCCCGCATGGTTGGCAGAGGGTATAAAGCCGCTGCCCAGGGTATACATCTTTGCCAGCGGGCATACCTTTCCGGTGTCGCAGAAGTCATAGGCATATACGCCTCTGGTCAGACTCGGGCAGGATGCCGGCTCAACCGCAATAAGCTCGTAATCCGCCTCTCCCCTCAGCATCTCTCCGACAAAGGGAGAAATAAGACCGCCAAGATTGGAGCCGCCGCCTGCACAGCCGATCACCATATCCGCCTTAATGCCGTACTTATCCAGAGCCGCCTTTGTCTCCAGACCGATCACGGACTGGTGCAGCAGAACCTGGGAAAGCACCGATCCAAGAACATAACGGTATCCCTCCTGGCTCATCGCCGCCTCAACAGCCTCGGAAATGGCACAGCCAAGGCTTCCTGTCGTACCCGGAAACTCTGCATTGATCTTTCTGCCGACCTCTGTATTCATAGACGGCGAGGGCGTAACCTTCGCCCCGTAGGTCCGCATTACTTCCCGACGGAAGGGCTTCTGCTCATAAGAAACCTTAACCATATACACCTGGCAGTCCAGGTCAAAGTAGGAGCATGCCATGGAAAGCGCCGTGCCCCACTGTCCCGCGCCGGTTTCTGTGGTAACACCCTTAAGTCCCTGCTTCTTGGCATAATATGCCTGCGCAATGGCGGAATTCAGCTTGTGGCTGCCGGAGGTATTGTTTCCTTCGAACTTATAATAAATGTGAGCCGGTGTGTCCAGCTTTTTCTCCAGACAGTACGCCCTGACCAGCGGTGAGGGACGGTACATCCTGTAGAAATCCCGGATTTCCTGGGGAATGTCGAAATATGCCGTTGTATCATCCAGCTCCTGTCTCGCGAGCTCTGTGCAGAAGATACCGGAAAGCTCCTCCAGCGTCACGGGCTTAAGCGTGCCCGGATTTAAAATGGGGGCCGGCTTCTTCTTCATATCTGCCCGCACATTGTACCACTGCCGGGGCATTTCCTTTTCTTCCAGATAAATCTTATAGGGGATCTCGTTCATTTTTTCTTTTTATTCCTTTCCTTATGCTTCGCTGTCGGTAACTGTCCGGTTACCTCTGATTTATGCATTTACATGATGTCCGGGACATTAGGCTTATACCCTATTATCCCTGCCATTACAATATATTCAGCCCGTTGGCGGATACCAGTCCATCCAGCTTTACGCCCTTCTGGCAGGCCGGGCAGGCATGAGACTGCCAGGAGCTGTAGCCTTCGATATCATCCTGATGGAAGATCGTATTCACTTCATGCCCCTCCACCGAATCTACTGCGGAGAATATGGCGGATACGCCTGTGATCTTTCCGCCGTAATACTCGATGCATTCCATCGCCTTCTCAATGGTATGACCTGTGGTTGCTGTAGCCAGAAGAAGGAGAATATTCTTCCCCCTGATCATGATCGGCACCACGTTGTCACGGAAGGTCAGCTGACCCACCGCATTCTGTTCCGGCGTGATCACATAGATCGTGCCATGATGATTCATGCACATGATGCCGGATTCGGAAAGCTCATCCGCCAGATACGCGCCGATCACATCGGTACCATCCAGGCAGACGATGGCATCCACAACCGTAGTAGCCATGTAGCTGGACGCCATGGACTTCGCTACTGCCTTTGCCTCGCTGCTTCTGGCCTTGAGCGTTGTAAGATCGATATAATAGTTGATATGAGATGAACTGGTGGCGAAATGCCCCTGGGTCACCTTCAGTGTGATCAGATTATTATAAGGGGATGTGATCCGGAAATTCTGCATACTTTTACCTCCTTGCCGGGCCTTTGGCCATTTTCCTTTTCAGAACTTAACATTATCATTATAATGTTTTTTTTGCAAAATAACAACCCGTCAGGCGTTTTGGTCTCTTTTGATCTTGGAAACCAGATTCAGCGCATCCACAACCTGCTGCTTTCCATACACGAGGAAAATCTGATCGGTAACCCATTGGTAGATTGCTTTCTCTTCCTCATCCAGGCTGCCCCCCTTATTCAGGGCATAAACAACCTCAACCTTTCCGCCCATGGACACGGTGTATTCATAGCTCAGCTCTTCGCCTGCCTCCCTGCCGGAATCATAGATTACCCTGGTCAGGCCGTTTCCCCGGGAATACATCCCCTCGGGGAAATCCAGCCTGAGACTGGTTTTGCTGAAGCCCATATCCACCGCCAACGCAGCATAATCATCCGGCTCCGGATAGGATAAAGCAGCCTCATGTGTATACTTATACAAAAATTCTCTTATGTCCCGATATACCTTTTCTTTATTCATTTTCATCATTCGGCCTCCACACTATCCTCACTGACCAGGAAGGTGAAGTAGGTATCCGGGTAAGGCTCCTCCTTAAGCGTGAAATGCCACCATTCCTCTGCCAGCGGTTTGAATCCGTGATTTAACATTGCTTCTCTCAGGATCATCCGGTTATTATACTGCTCCTCTGTGATCTCCGTATAATCCGGATGTGACAGCTCGCCGAAGTAATCAAATGTGCCGCCCATATCCACCTCTTTCTCCAGCTTCATATCAAAAAGCGTGAGGTCGACAGTGCTTCCCCGGCTGTGACCGGAATGCGCATCTATATAGCCCTGTTCAAAAAGAACCGACTTATCCAGCTCCGGATAGAAATACTCTTTCATTTGGGTATCGTCAATATCCTCGGCCCACCGCACAAAATGATTAACGGCCATCTGCGGACGATAGGCATCAAATATCTTAAGCCTGTAGCCCTTTTCACGCAGCTCGTCGCTTACTTCTTTCAGCCTTGCCGCCGCCTCTTTTGTCAGAAGCGCAACCGGCTCCTCATATCCATCCACCCTGTCACCGACAAAGTTATATGTGGAATAATAACGGATCTCCAGAATGGCATCCGGAACCGCATCGCTCAGAAGAACGAAATCCGAAGAGTCATTGGAAAGCTTCGTTCCATCCTCTGCATATGTGGTCTCCGGCTGATTGCTTTCGGCATCTGTCGGGCTGCCTTTTTCGCCGGCATCCTCATTCTTCTCAACCTTCTGAATATCTTCCGACTGATCCACTGCAAGGTCAAAGCCATCGAACATTTCATTGCCGGGGATGATCATTTCGAAGCCGTCTGTATAGTCCCAGGCTATATCGGCAGAATCTATGCTGAGGCCGAGTACATGTCCGCCCTTTGTCTTATCCTCAGATACAAAGTGAAGATGCCACCCGGTAGCATTCATCTTATCCATATACGCCGGGCAGTAAAGGCCGACGACCGTACCATTTATGTTTTCGTAATCAAAGAAGGTCTGATCCGTTTCCAAAACCTCGGCAAGCGGCTTATAGGGCTCCTCCTGTGCATATTCGCTTCTGACATGCATTTCCTTAAACGTACCGTCGATCCGGATAAAGTAGAATCTGTTTGCGCCCAGCTCCTTCGCCTTCTGATCCAGCTCAGCCTGCAGGCCTGCCACATCACCGATCCCTTCCAGCTTCGCTTTCTCATCCTGATCGAAGAAGGTCACATTGGAGAAGGGGATCGTTTCATCATCCGGAACCTCCTCAACACTGCCATCCGAAGCTGCGCGGTATACCTTACCGTCCACCATGATCAGTTCGCCATTCAGCCGGTTGAATGTACCAATGCCGATATCTCCGCGTTCCTTCAATTCCCCGACAGTAATGCTTCCGTTGTAATCTCCGAGCGTCAGCCCCTGAAGGAGCGAAACCTGGTAGATGGTCTCTCTGTCATATTGCGTTTCCGCTGCTGCCTCTGTGCTTTCTTCTTTCTTATCCTCCTGCTTCTCCTTTGAGCCGCAGCCGGTAAGCGCAAGCAGCATAGAAAGCGAAACCGCAGCCGCCTTTATTCTCAAACTGTGTTTTTTCATAGCTGGTCTCCTAATCAAAACTTCCATAAATTCATCTATCACTATTTAGCAAAATCCAATCCCGGGGAATCAAGCCGGAACGCAGTTAAACCAGTCATCGATTCCTAAATAACCGGAACGAATGCTTGCCTGCTTAGCCTGACAGCACAGTTCCCAAAGCCTCAGCGCTGGATTTCAAAAAGATAAAACGGATTCTGTGACAACTGATATATGATTTGATTTTAATACTACAAGTGATAAAAATCAAGGAACGCTGTTCCGTCTCTGGCCGGCGACCTACTGCATCTCCAATAAAATGATACAGACTAATGCGCTGCTTATCTCTTGTTTCTTTATCCCAGACATCCGTTTTCAGGATCCGCTCAAACCACTCATCAATCTTCTTCAGCGCATGTTTCAGCGTCTTTTTCCAGCGTCTTTTTTCACATAGTTGCCGATCTTATACATTTTTTTCCCCTTTGTTATTTCGCCGTATTCGATCGCATTAAACGGACAGTTGGCAATACAGGCCATACAATGTGCGCAGTTCCCCTTCCACTCGGGCTTTTTATCTTTTAACGATATCCTGTTTAGCGGGCATAACCTTACACATTTCCCGCACCCCACACATTGATCCGTCGCATGGAAGGGCTCTGTCTTATGTTTAAATCTTACCCACACAGGATTAAACGGAAGGGTGATGATTCTTTCGAAAAATGTAATCCTTCTCGCTCTTAGTTTTTTCCCTTTCTTAATGACCCTTACAACCCCCGGAAGCGTTTTGCAGGAATCAATTATTCTTTCTTTGTTTTCTTCATCTGTCAGAAGCTTGTACCTTTTACTGATCGGATAGTTTCTCGGCATTTTAAACTGGTGATGACCCATATAGATCATTTTTTTATTCCTGATCATTTTCTTCGCGAGATATCCCGATATGCCATCATACCCTCCGCTTGTAAAGATAAAATACACTTTTTTATTACCGGTCAACGGAACCTTCTTTATGTAATCAGCAAAAAACCGCGGCATCTCGCAAACATGAACCGGCGCGCAGATGATAAAGGGCCTGGACGATTCAATAGGCGAATAGTCGCGGGATCTGATACGCGTAAGCAGATTTAACGCTTCATCATTTAATCGCTTCGCAATCTGTTTGGCTATGAATTCCGTATTTCCTGTTGCTGAAAAATATACTACCACGCTTCTTCCTCCTATTTCCTGTAAAGGTGCTTGATCATTTTCCTTGTTACAGACGTTGGGATTTTATTCCGCTATTTCATCATTGCATTTATTATGCTATCCATATTCGATTCATTCAAATATCCCGAGGGAAGCTTTCCTTTTCCCTTTGGATATTTCAGTTTTTCCCTGTTTATCAAGTATAAATATGATATGTCTGTTTTTTATCGAAAATGATATCTTACCCTTCATCCTTATTTCCTCTCAAATAATGGTGAGCGAGCATAAAAAACTCTGTGGGATCTGTAATAATCTTTCTTTTCCCCTCATTGATCACCTTAACAGAAAAGTCTTTTCCAAAATCCATGGCATGGTGCAAAGTATTTCCCCAGATTTATTTTAGCAACCGCATTACTCTATCCTGAACAATCTCGTTCAGTCTGTCTAATTTGTCGCCGGGTTCTTTAGTAAAGTATACCATATTTCCCCGAAAAACTTCACCCATTATTTGTTGCGCTTTTATTTCGCTTATAATGTCCAGTCATATAAAACTCTACGGTTGGAACTCTAGCACCATCCTCTTTTCGAATAATTGCAGGAGCATAGAATCCTCCAATATCATCTTCATGTGCAGTATTACAAAACATCCACACTTCCGGATACTCAACGCAGCGATCAATTCCCTCAAGATAAACCTTAGCTATTTCTATAGCCTCTTCATATGTAATCATTCAACCTCATCTCCTTCCCAAAAGGCTTGAACATCTATAATCTTATATAGTTCTCCCAATACTTGCATAAAATCATCAAAGTTTTCAGGATAGGCATTACTACCGTAAATATGTCTGCATCTCTTGTTCTTAACTTTGTATTCAAGATTCCACTGAGTACCATCAAGTATTCCAGTATTCACATACTCCTTTCGCCATTTGTTAATATGCACATTTTCAAGCTTTGTATTCCAATCGATCAGATCAACATCTTCAAATACCGACCAATCCGCCCAAAGAGCCTTTTGATGCTTCACTATATACTTTTCATTTATTACGCTAATTTCTATTGTTTCCCATCCTATATATCCACCTATCATAAACTTCATGTATTCGAGCATATGTATCACCTACCCTTCATCTGCTGGTATTCTACCTGATTTTTTCAGATTATTAACTGTTTCTTCAATCCATTCGCTATAATAGTCGTAATGGTCCTTAGTCCACCAATTAAGAAGATTATTCAACATATTTCTATCCTCTTCTATACTGGTACAGCTATATTGTTCAGGGAACCGGTTTACTGTAACCTTATGTTCATTGCTGTCAGAACTGAATTCAATCATATAAATCAAAAATCCCGTCCAGCTTCTGTAAGCATATAGCCTATTCCTCTTCATATAAGAGAACCACTTATCTTCCATCTCTTGTGGCACATTCCCTCTCCTAAGATTTGCAAGTTCTTCCTTAGTGAAATCCCGTTTA
>DFHD01000043.1 GCA_002372545.1 Lachnospiraceae bacterium UBA3732
CTGGAGGAGCGGATGAAGCACATCGATGATACCTGGCAGGAGGCACTGCTCTGGTGGATCGATGAAAAGGGATACACGGATGTGGAAGTCTATAAGCGCGCAAATGTGGACAGGAAGCTCTTCTCCAAGATCCGGGGTAAGGAAGAATATCAGCCCAAGAAGATGACGGCCGTGGCCTTCGCTCTGGCGCTCCGTCTGAATCTGGATGAAACGCAGGATTTCCTGAAGCGTGCAGGATTTGCCCTGTCCCACAGCAACAAGTTTGATCTGATCATAGAGTATTTTATCGAGCATGGAGTCTATGATACCTATACCATTAACCTTGCGCTTTTTGATCATAGGCAGCCGCTTCTGGGTGAGTAAGGATCCCTCCCGGAAATGTGCCTGCACAGGTGGCAGGGGAAGAAATAAAATAGAAATAATGAAGAGAGAACCGGACTTCGCTGCCCGGTTCTCTCTCTTTTGACTCTCTCTTCTGACTCTCATGCCTTGTGGCGCTTTTTATAATCCTCCTGGATGGGGGCGAGAAGCTCGTCCGCCTCGAAGTATTCTTCCATTTTCGCAGCGGTGGGAGCGCTTCTTGCGCAGGAGACCATGTTCGACATAACCTGGAAGTTCAGGGCAGTCCCTTCGCTGTCACATTCATAGCGGACAGCCCGGTTGGAAGCTACGCCAAAACGTCCGGCTACTTCAACGGCATCGATATTTGCTCCGAGGAAAATGAATTCCCAGTGATATTTTTTCTTCTGACGTTCCACCATTTTTTTCACCTTATCGTAGGAATAATTCCGGCTGGCATTTTCCATTCCGTCCGTGGTGATGATAAACAGGGTCTTCTCGGGAACATCCTCTTTTCTGGCATATTTATGAATGTTTCCGATATGGTGGATGGCTCCGCCGACGGCGTCCAGAAGGGCAGTGCAGCCACGGACGAAGTATTCCTTATCCGTAATGGGCGACACCTGATCCAGAGGCTTGCGGTCATGCAGGATCTCGACCTTGTCATCAAAAAGGACCGTGGAGATCAGTGCTTCTCCGGCTTCCCTCTGCTGCTTTTTCAGCATGGAGTTGTACCCGCCGATGGTATCAGCTTCCAGCCCGGACATGGATCCGCTTCGATCAAGGATAAAAACGATTTCGGTAAGACCTTTCTTCATAATGAGTTCCTCCTCTTCTTATTGGCCGGGGTTCCCGGTTGTTTTCTTTGTTGAGCTTATTATAGGCCGGACGGGAGAGGAGATGGTCGCATGACATGCGACATTTGCGGGGAGAGAAGAAAGGGCAAAAAAAGGCAATAAAAAAGGGCTGTCGTTCAGGACAGCCCCGTTCTGCAGCAGCTTATGATTCTGCTTCCTTGTTCATGATCTTTGCAACTTCAGCACGAATGGATTCCAGCATTTCAGGGGTGAAGGGACCCTCCTTCAGCATCTCCCAGGCTTTTCTTGCCGAAGCGGAGATTTCGGGATCCAGCATGTCTTCATGGTCCATGTAATGACCATAACCGCGATACTTATCGGTAAAATGTGCTACTTCATTTCCTTTCTTGCTGACCCAGACCTTTCTGTCAGGCTCACCTGCGTGTGTCAGGTTTCTGGGCCGAAGAGTGATTGACCAGATTGCATCCTCATAGACTGTGCTTTCATTCGTGTTTCCCATATAGTAATACCCTCCTCTTGTGTAGTACAATAGAAATACA
This sequence comes from Lachnospiraceae bacterium UBA3732, assembly GCA_002372545.1. Taxonomy (GTDB): domain Bacteria; phylum Bacillota; class Clostridia; order Lachnospirales; family Lachnospiraceae; genus Eubacterium_Q. The sequence goes on from DFHD01000043.1 coordinate 1,697, forward strand.
AATCTATTGTACCACATCCCTGAATATAAAGAAAGAAGGGAATCATCGGATTTGAAAAATCCTGACGTGTCAAAACGAATGACAAATGGATGTTTCATATGGCGATATAGCGGGAAATAAGGTATAATGGAAAAGACAGGGATTCCGGGCTGACCCGGATGCAGAAGAAGGGGGATTTTCCCATGGCAAAAAGGATCGATATGGAAGATGCGTCCGGATTTGTTATGTTGTCGGATTATGTTCCGCATATCATTCAGGAGATCAGATATCATTCCACCTATAATTTTATAGGGGAGCGGATCGACGGTTATGAAGAACCGGTTGCTCTTCTGACGAAGGAGGCGGCCAGGGCTTTGAAGGCTGTCAGCAATGAGCTGATCGTAAGCGGTTACCGACTGAAGGTTTTTGATGCATATCGACCGGCCTGTGCGGTAAAACAGTTCGTATTCTGGGGGATCGAAGACCAGGATGTCCGGATGAAGCCGTATTTCTATCCGGAACTGCAGAAGCAGGAGCTGTTCAGCAAGGGCTACATCGCAAAACAGTCCAGTCACAGCCGCGGAAGCGCCATTGATCTGACTCTGCTGGATATGAACTCCGGAAAGGAAGTGGATATGGGAGGACCCTTCGATCTCTTCAGTGAGGTGTCCCATCCGGCTTACCGCGGGATTACGGATGAACAGTATGAGAACCGGATGTTCCTTCAGCAGGTGATGGTGAGAAACGGATTCCTGCCGTTGGAATGCGAGTGGTGGCATTTTATGCTGGCGGATGAACCCTATCCGGATACGTATTTTACATTTCCGAATGCTGCCGCTTCATTGAAACGCGGTTGACGAACAGGTAAGGAGATACAATGTTAGAAGAACGTATTGAACTGATCAAACTAAGAAAAAACCAGGATAATCTGGTGACCGGCGGAACTGCAGTCATTGCGTTTGGCGCATGGTCATTGGTGCGGCTCATTCTTTTCTTCACGCTCAACACGGGAATGTTAAAGCGGTTACTGGATGATTTTTCGATCCTGGAAGATGAAAAAGGTACGACGAAGACGATCGTATTTTTGATCACCATGCTGATCAACCTGGGACTCTATATCTATGTCGGCCTGTCCGCAAGAGCGGACGGAAAGGAAAGAGGAAATAAAAAGCGATACGGATATCGGATCCTGATCCTTCTCATGATCCTGCTCACTCTTTTTGAGGGTGTCGGTACTGCAGCTGACAGCGCAAATATAAGCGAAACGGAGTACTGGGATACGGTGCTGTCTTCGGGTCTTGTGGATCTTACCGTTTTTATTATTTTAATCCATTTATTTGTTTCGTCTATCCGTGTCGGAAAGCTTAAGAAGGCTCTGGCGGCAGAGGATTCTGGATCGGAGGCAGTATGCAGGTAGATTTTCATTATTATGCAACATACGCAGCTGCCGGATTTGCGGGCTTTTCACCGGCGGAGATGAGAGAGATCGCTGAAGGTGCAGCGCTCGTGGACTTCTTTAATGCAGCCTATCTCGTGAAGATCGGCGGTCCGACAGAGGCAGCTACCACCCAGTTTCAGCTGGATCTTGCGGATATGACGCTGAACCGTCAGGGGATTCAGGAGATCACACAGATATGGTCTTCTTTCCATTTCCTTCCGGGAGATCTGTATGCAGAGGTGAAGGGATCAAGGTGGTACCGGAGAAAATACCGCCTGATCTGCGATACCAACAGTGATCTTTTGGTGAAGACCGTGGAACTGGCAAAGGGAAAAGCGCCCATGGTCATGGGTATTGCCATGCATGTGCTGGCGGACACCTGGGCACACCGTTATTTTGCGGGTACGCCGTCCCTGGTGATCAATAATACCAACCGGTATTTCTATGAGGAAATGCCGGACGGAACCGAGAAGCAGGTGAAATTCAAGCATGCGCTCGGGGTTCCGGACGATCCGGATAAGGGATTCTACATCAACAGTCCTTATCAGTCAAATGAGCGTTCCATAATGAACCTGGGACATGGGCGGGCAGGACATTTTCCGGATTACAGCTTTGCGGTATACAGCTATCTCCCGGCCTGGGGAGGCTACGGGAAGATACGGAAGGACAATCCTTCGGATTTTTATCATGCCTTCGGTCAGATGATCCATGCGCTGAAATATCTGAGAGGGGAAATTCCCGAGTTTAAAAAGGATACCTATGAGTTTGAATCATTTGCACCCTATGACGAGCGGATCTGGGAGATCATCCGCCGTCGCCAGCTGTGGGCAAGCGAAGACTGGAAGCAGCTGGGAGAGGAAGTCTTCGGGGAAAAGATCCCGGATTTCCAGGCAGACAGGCATCAGGAGGAATACATGA
>DFHD01000015.1:0-279 GCA_002372545.1 Lachnospiraceae bacterium UBA3732
CTCGAAAACATATGCCTGATCCTCAACTCAAGTACAGATCTCTTCAGCAATCTCGGCTACCGTTTTTTTGTCTGTCACGATCACCCTGTCTGCCACGGCTTCGTAGTACGGCCTTCTTTCCTTCTGCATGCGTCTTATTTTTGTCAGCAGATCCTCTTCACCGGATAGAAGGGGTCTGTTCTCTCCCTCTCCAACGCGTTCAAATACCGTTTCATCTTCGGCGGAAAGAAAGATCACCGTTCCGGTTTCCATAATATTTTTACGGTTTACTTCGTGGAG
>DFHD01000015.1:425-3388 GCA_002372545.1 Lachnospiraceae bacterium UBA3732
TTTCGCCTTCTTTTTCAAAAATCTCCGGGATACTCATCCCCGCCTCTTCTACGATCAGCTCATCGGTATCCAGAAAAATGCTGCCGGTGCTTTCCGAAAGGGCCTTACCCACCGAGCTTTTCCCTGCGCCCATATAGCCCACCAGGATAATATTCTCACCGTACAGTTCTCTCCTGAGAGCTGTCATAACGCTTTTCACAGCCTCTTCCCCGATCCTTCCGGTTTTCGCAGACCTGCACGCAGCATGATCTTCCGGTTTTACTTCCGGTGGGCTGCCGGCATCCTCTTCCGGGTCGCCGCAGGGATCCATCCAGATCTCATGCGCAATAACGCCCTGATAAAGCAGCATGGAAAGACCATTTTCGCAGGGTATATGCAGACTGTCCAGCATCCTGGTAAAGGGTGTTTCCGCCGGATTATAGATCAGGTCATACCCGAATACGGCATTCCGGTAAAAGTCCGGGGCATCGATGAGAAGGCCGTCCTCCTTCTTCAGGCCAAGGGATGTGCACTGAAAGAATACATACTTTCCCTCAGGAAGCTTCTCATATTCCTCCGCGGAAAAAAAGCGGATCTTCCTGTTTCCGAACCGCATATTCATCTCTCCGGCCAGGATTCTTGCTTTATCCTGCGTCCGGTTGAAGAGCCAGATTTCCTCCGCCCCTTCCTTTTGCAAAAGCATAAGGACACTCCGGGCAGCTCCGCCTGCACCGAGAACAACTGCCTTTTTCCCCGAAAAGAGGCCTTGCCTGTTATTACGCTCATCTGATTCCCGGAGCGAGTGGTCTTCTGCTATTTCATGCTTTTCAAAAGCGTCTTTCAGCGCGCGGCGAAGTCCGGGCAGATCAGTGTTATAGCCCACATAGCCCCTGTCCGTCCACTTCAGCGTATTGACGGCGCCAATCTCCCCGGCCAGAGGATCGATGCCAGCCAGGTAAGGGATCACCGTTTCCTTATAGGGAACAGTCACATTCATCCCCTTTACACCAAGAAGGTGCATGCTCCTTAAAACCTCACCCATTGAAGAAATGCCGGCATTCAGCCTGCTCTTTTCAAGAGGAAACGTTACATAGACCAGATTTTCCTGCAGCAGCCCGGCCAGCGTATTATGGATCAGCGGCGAAAGGGTATGCCGGACCGGATCACCGATAATGCCGTATACTTCTGTTGTCCCGCTGACTTCGTGGTTTCCGAAAGCTGTCATTTTCTTTTTTCCTTCATTCATGCAAAACATATTTAACCTGACATTAATTGCGCAGCAGGTACTTCAAAAAACAATCAGACGTTAGCGCATATATTTTATATGATTAAGCAATTTACCTTGCGCTTTCCTTCGGAAACGGCTCACCATCCAGCTTAACCTCAGTCAGCTCATCTGTTTCGGAATAGACAAGCTTTAAAGAGAAATAATCCTCTCTTTCCTCCAGCAACCGGAAAAAAATCTTATCCCCCTCCCAGATCGGAAGATCATAAACCTTTTCCTTATCGATCCATACCAGCTTTCCTTCATCGCAGCTGCCCAGCTCGCCGGAAAAACCATCTGCCGTATAGAGATGCATATACTCCACGATCCGTTCCTCCGGCCGGGCTGCATCGCCATAAATAAAAGTGACAATGCCTCTCGCTTTATAAGAAGTAAGCTTTAGCCCGGTCTCCTCATGCACCTCGCGGAGAAGACACTCCTCCGGACTTTCGCCGTATTCAAAATGCCCGCCCACACCGATGTACTTATCATGATTGATATCATTCTTTTTCTTTACACGGTGGAGCATCAGATATTTTCCGTCCTGCTCAATATAACAAAGTGTAGTCAGTTCCGGCTGCATAGTATTCCGGCTCCTTCCCGTTTATTAGTCCGGTTATTTTGATTCCCGCCGTCTTCTGGACAGCCTTGATCCGGTCAGAAAAATTCCGCACACCAGCCCAATGAGCAACAGGATAAGGGGCAGATGGTTGGTAAATATACCTGTCGGGATCAGCGTGTTTAGCTTATTTTCAAAGCTTACAGTCGTTTCATCAGAAATATCACTGATCGTAACGGCTTTCTTTTTCTCCGCCTCGCCATCGTTAAGCTTTACCCAGGTCTCATATTTTCCGGCTTCTTCACTGATGGTTACATCCGTTCCGGCAGGAACCATGATCACCACTTTGTCATCATGCGAAAGCTTAAATGTATCCCCGTTTTGCAGTTTTGTACTCTGGAGAACATCATTCTTCTTCCATTCGTAGTGATAGGTATCTCCGTCAGCTGTTGTAAAGGTGAACGTGAACTCTTTCTGTTTATTGCCCATATTGCCGGATACAGTCTTTCTGATCTCGAGGGGTACTGCATCCTTTACATTCAGCATATCTATAGTAAGAATATACTGATCTTCAGCCTCAATGAATTGAAGATTGCTGCCTCCGGAAATAAGCTTCGGTTCACCAAGCGCCGATAAGCTGAATATAACATCTTCATCGGGCAGTTGATAGCCGGCCTTCGGCGTTTTCTCTTCCAGATAATACACAGCGCCATCATTACCGGGATAAAGCATTCTTTCCTCATCCTCACTGACAGTCTCACTATAGTTTTATATCAATAGTCTTTTATAGTCATAGTTTGATTCATTATTATAACACAAAAAAGAGAATAATGATATAAAAACTGTAACAAAAATTCAGGTATGCCATCCCTGTCACAGAGCGGCTCTGAACTTTCAGAACGTACCTATGGCGCTCTAATCGAGTAGGGAGGATTTAATCCCCCTACTCGATGATGCGGGCTCGTCAAACAGGATACCACATAAATGTGTATCCTGATGACTCGCCTTCGCACAAAAAAACAGCGGATGCATCTGCATCCGCTGAATCTCAGTACATTATTTACGAAGTCCAAGTCTCTTGATCAGCTCTCTGTAACGATTGATATCCTTGTTCTTCAGATATGCAAGCATATTACGTCTCTGACCTACCATCTTCAGAAG
>DFHD01000088.1 GCA_002372545.1 Lachnospiraceae bacterium UBA3732
CCCGGACTTTCCTCACCCGGCGCCCGGAGGACGCCGGCCGCGATCACCTGTCCGGCTCAGCTCCGATATTATAACATAGTCATTTCTGTTTTTCCACTGTTTATGTTCGTTGCCGCGCATGTGTTTGTGTTCGCTGCTCCACATATGCTTAACAGAGCCTTTGCGTCCTTTGCATACCATGCCGCCGCTGCGGGATATCCTCCTTCCGTTTTATAATTTCTTCTTTCACAAATGTATCAAATGGAGTATGATAAAAAAGACAAGTAAGCAAAGACAAGCAAACAGGGGCTTGAAGCAGGATTCGGAAAGGAAGAGTTTACCGACTCAAGTATATATATGACATATAAAAAGCTGTATATTGCAGAAAAACCTTCGGTGGCCCGGCAGTTTGCGGAGGTCCTGGGGGTAAAGAATTCAAAGGACGGATACATGGAAAGTGAGGATGCCGTAGTGACCTGGTGTGTGGGGCATCTCGTCACAATGAGCTATCCGGAGGAATATGATGCTTCGCTCAAAAAGTGGAGCTACGACACGCTTCCCTTTATCCCGGAGGATTACCGCTATGAAGTGATCCCGCAGGTGAAGAAACAGTTCGGAATTGTGAAAAAGCTCCTGACCCGCGAGGATGTGGATACCATCTATGTCTGCACGGACTCCGGGCGTGAGGGAGAATATATATACCGGCTGGTCGACCGGATGGCCGGTGTGGGAGATAAAAAGGAAAAGCGGCGCGTCTGGATCGATTCGCAGACAGAAGAGGAGATTAAGAGAGGAATCCGGGAGGCAAAGCCTCTTTCGGAATACGATGCCTTAAGCGATGCGGCATATCTCCGGGCCCAGGAGGATTATCTCATGGGCATCAATTTCTCGCGGGCGCTTTCCTTGAAATATGCATACGGGATAAAGGATTATCTGGGGCTCCCCAAGTGTGTGATCGCCGTGGGCCGGGTCATGACCTGTGTGCTGGGTATCGTTGTGGAGCGTGAGCGGGAGATCCGCGCGTTTCAGTCTACGCCATTCTTCCGTATCCTTGCGGAATGCGAGGTGCCTATGGAGGCGGGCGCAAAATCTGCTGGCAGTGCTTCGGGAGAGGCTGCCGGTTCTGCTGTTGTTGGAGCGGCGCCTAAGGATGGCGGAAATGAATCGGCTGCAGGACGTTTGGTGGCGGAATGGCACCTGACCGAGAAGAGCCATGCCTATGGAACGCCGGGGCTTTATAAGGAAAACGGTTTTCTCAAGAAGACCGGGGCGGAAAGCATGATCGATCATCTTTCCCAGCCGGAGCCTGTGGAGCTTGTCTGTGAAAGCATATTCGGGAAGACAGAGAAGAAAAACCCGCCCATGCTGTATAATCTGGCAGAGCTGCAGAATGACTGCTCCAGGCTGTTTAAGATCGATCCCGGAAAAACCCTGGAGATCGTGCAGGAGCTCTATGAGAAGAAGCTGGTGACTTACCCCAGAACCGATGCCAGAGTGCTCTCCACCGCGGCGGCCAAGGAGATCCATAAGAATCTTTCCGGACTGGCAAAATACGGGCCGTTGGCCAGAGATGCGGCCTATGTGGTGGAAAAGGGCGGCTACAAAGGTCTGACCAAGTCCAAATATGTAAATGATAAGCTCATCACAGATCACTATGCCATTGTTCCCACGGGGGTTGTGCCGGGCGGAAATCTTGGTGAGCTGCAGATGAAGATCTACGACCGGATCGCCAGAAGATTTCTTTCTATTTTTTATCCGGCGGCGGAATATAAGAAATATTCCGCAGAGTTTTCCCGGAAGGATGAGATGTTCTCCGCAACAGCCCGTGCGCTGGTGAAGCCTGGGTATCTCCGGATCATGGACCCGGGGATCATGGAAAAGCTGGAGGCGGAGAAACAGGCGGCAGGCGGTACGGCAGGAGACACAAATGTGAATGATGGATCCGGCGTACAGGATCCTTCGGGTGAAGGAGACGAGGGCGGCGCTCTGCAGAACAGTGTGGAGGTAATGAGCAGGATCAAAAAAGGCTCACGCCTTCAGGTTAATGCGTTTAGGATCCGGGAGGGAAAGACGAATCCGCCGAAGCGGTATACCTCCGGTACGCTGATCATCACCATGGAGAATGCCGGACAGTTTATTGAGAATGAAGAGCTGCGGGAGGAGATCAAGGGCAGCGGGATCGGTACATCCGCCACAAGAGGTGCGATTCTGGATAAGCTGTTCAAGAATAAATATCTCTCACTGAATGCGAAGACCCAGGTGGTGACACCCACCCAGATCGGCGAAATGATCTATGATGCAGTTGCCCATTCCATTCGCGGACTGCTTCGGGCGGATCTGACTGCCAGCTGGGAAAAGGGACTATCCGGCGTAGCGGACGGAAGCATTACCAAAGAGGAGTATCTGGAAAAAATGAATGCCTTTGTGCGGAAGAATACGGAGGCAGTAAAGGCGCTGAGAAACCAGAACGAAATGCGGGCGCTGTACGATAGGACGGCGCAGTATTACAAAAAGCCGGCCAAAAAGAAAAAGGCATCAGAGTAGAAGTATAAGGCCTATCCTCATTAATATGTACGCTTGAAATTCTTTACGTCCTCTTCAAAATGGGAAAGGAGTTCTTCGTATGAGGCGGCATCCTTTTCCTTCAGCTTCCCGGCGGCTTTCTTTTCTTCCAGAAGAGAGCGGAATTTTTTGATCCCGGAAACGGCGTTATCTTTATAGTTGTTGCTGAGATCGACCCGGATGGCCTGGATCAGGTTCTCCAGCTGTGCATCTTTTTTCTTTCCAAACAGCATGGGCTGCTCCTTTCTGTTCACGGAATACCGATCCTGCATGAATGTGCAGCATGGTAAAATGCAGAGTGATTGTTCAATGGTGCTGCATAAACATGAGTGAGGTGTCTGCGAAGCTTATAGTATAAAGCTTGTAATATCTAGCTTATTACATAAAGCTTATGATATAAATGTAAGTTTTTTCTAATTGCGTGTCAATGGAAAGATCAAGTTGATCTGAGAAGCCTCAAGACTATGCTTATCT
>DFHD01000033.1 GCA_002372545.1 Lachnospiraceae bacterium UBA3732
TCATCAATATGCTCTGTTCCGATGGATAACCGGATGGTGTTTTCTTTGATTCCCTGATCCAGCAGTTCCTCAGTGGAAAGCTGGGAATGGGTTGTGGAAGCCGGATGGATGACCAGGCTCTTAACATCTGCTACATTTGCCAGGAGGGAGAAGATCTTCAGGTTGTCTATAAACTTCCAGGCCTCTTCGCGTCCGCCCTTGATCTCAAAGGTAAAGATGGAAGCGCCGCCGTTGGGGAAGTACTTCTGATACAGCGCATGATCCGGGTGGTCGGGAAGAGATGGATGGTTAACCTTCTCCACCAGCGGATGGCTGCTCAGATATTCTACAACCTTCTTCGTATTCTCTGCATGTCTTTCCAGTCTCAGGGAAAGGGTTTCCACGCCCTGAAGGAGAAGAAATGCATTAAAGGGAGAAATCGTAGCGCCGGTATCCCGAAGGAGGATGGCGCGGATGTATGTCACGAATGCTGCCGGGCCGACCACATCATAGAAGGATACGCCATGATAGCTGGGATTCGGTGCCGCAATATTCGGATACTTTCCGCTTGCACTCCAGTCAAACTTACCTGCCTCTACTATAATACCGCCAAGCGTGGTCCCGTGTCCACCAATAAATTTTGTAGCGGAATGCACAACGATATCTGCGCCATGCTCGATGGGCCGGATCAGATACGGCGTACCGAAGGTATTATCGATCACCAGCGGGAGGCCATGCTTATGGGCAATCTCTGCAATCGCATCGATATCCGGAATATCACTGTTGGGATTGCCCAGCGTTTCCAGATAGATCGCACGCGTGTTTTCACGGATAGCCGCTTCCACCTCAGCCAGATCATGGGCATCCACGAAGGTGGTTTCAATTCCATACTGGGGCAGGGTATGTGCAAGAAGATTGAAGCTGCCGCCGTAGATGGTCTTCTGTGCAACAATGTGTCCGCCGTTTGCTGCCAGCGCCTGAATGGTATAGGTGATGGCCGCCGCGCCGGAAGCCAGGGCCAGCGCTGCGCTGCCGCCCTCCAGGGCTGCCAGACGCTTCTCCAGGACATCTTGTGTGCTGTTGGTCAGTCTTCCGTAAATGTTACCGGGGTCTGCCAGCCCGAAGCGGTCTGCCGCATGCTGGCTGTTATGAAACACATATGATGTCGTCTGGTAGATGGGCACTGCCCGGGAATCCGTTGCCGGATCTGCCGTTTCCTGTCCTACGTGTAACTGAAGGGTTTCGAATCTGTAATCGCTCATGTTTATTCTCCTTTATATGTATAAGTCGGTAGTATAAATCGGTTTTGTTCTTTTTTTATCTTTCTTCCTGTTAGCTGTAACTATTCACAGCTCCCTGAAAACCATTTGGAAAGTCTGCGCTGTTAGCAACCTTGTATAACAAAAAACCCGGACGAATGATTTCGCTCCCGGGCAAATGGCTTCCTTTTGCTGATCCTGCTCGATCCGCTTCAGTTCGTTACAAGGCGGCAACATCGGCATGCTGACGCCCCAGCCATCATAAATGCCCGGGAGTTAAACATTCGACAACACATCATCCAATTTGCTCTGCCAAACTCAGTATGCATGATTTCCGCCTCCTTTCACCAATCTGAGCAAAGCCTTTGTACACCTCCTGCGGAATTCCTTATTCCGCATCGCATTCTGCACTCTGCACTCTGCACTCTGCATTCCTCGATGTACCTTGCTTTGACAATTGACATCTTATCACCATTTACCTATCGTGTCAATAGGTTTTTGAAAAAAATTATTGATTTGCCTACTCACCCTGCGGTATAATAGGCAAAACATGTTTTTCATACATAATCTACGGAGGTGAGCTCATGATATCAACAAAGGGCCGCTATGCCCTGCGGGTCATGATCGACCTGGCAGAAAATGCGGAAAAGGGTCCCATTCCCCTGAGGGATGTGGCAGAAAGACAGGGGATTTCCAAAAAATATCTGGAGATCATCGTAAAGGAAATGGTAACCGGCGGACTGATCACAGGAACCAGCGGCAAGGGCGGCGGCTACCGTCTCTGCAGAGCCGCAGAAGAATATACAGTCGGGGAGATCATCGAACTCATGGAGGGAACCCTCGCTCCGGTAGCCTGCCTGTCGGATCCGGACTATGACTGCCCCCGCCGGGATGGCTGCAAGACCCTGCCCATGTGGACAGAGTATGCTCACATGATCCACGACTTTTTCTATGGAAAAACGCTTTCCGACCTGCTGAACACACCACCCATCCAAACCTGGGTGATCTGACAGACGTTGTCTCATGCTCCCTTTCCTACGCGCGACGAAAAGAGCCGGGGATTCGATCCGATCCCGGCTCTTCTTCTTTGTGCTATCATTCAGTTTGAAAACAGCGGCTCTCCTACTCTTCCTCTTTCGTCAGTTCCTGAATTGCCTCATCGCTGAGAGGTCCTTCCTTCAGTTTCTCCCAGGTATTCCGGGCGATATCACTGATCTTCTGCGGAAGCAGTTCCTCATGATCCTTGTAATGTCCATAGCCGCGGTAGCTGTTGGTATACTGTGCAACCTCCTGACCTTCTCTTAATACCCAGACCTTCATGTCGGGCTCACCCTCATGTGCATTGTTGCGCGGTCTGAGTTCGATCAGCCATGAATCATTTTCAAAGATCTTTTTGTAATCATTATTTGCCATACCCTAAACCCTCCTTATGAAATAATAATACCTTATTACCGGGTGAAGTGCAAGATGAAGTTGATGGATTTATCTTCTTTCTGTAAAAACGTGAGTCCTGTCTCAGGCGAGTGCCTGATCAATTGCCAGCGCCAGCTGGTCCGCGCAGGAGGTTCCCTTCATTCCGCACTTATTTCCGCGAAGGATATCCGCAATTTCCGCCGCGTCCTTTCCTTCCACAAGCCGGCCGATGGCCTTCAGATTCCCGTTGCATCCACCCATGACACTGAGGTGATGCAGCCTCTTTTCCTCATCCAGATCAAAGTCGATCTGAAACGCACAGACGCCCTTGGGGGTATATGTTATATGTTCCATTTCCGCCTCCGTTTTTTTTACTCTTTTTTATTGTTCTTCTACGTCTTTCTTCTTAGTAACTGTTACTTTTCACAGTTACCTCATTCCCATTCGGAAAGTCCGCGCTCCGCGCTCTACTGTCTGCTTCGCAGACACTTTCCTCATGTCCCTGAGGTTCCTGCTTCGCAGTTTTCATAATATAAAAGACCAAAACACGACAGCAAGCGGCCGGTTTTGTTCTTTTATATCATGAACTGTGAATAGTAACATTTTACCACATAATCCCATGAAATGCATCCTTTACACCGTCCCGTTTTTGCTGTAAAATGGGAATAGCGACAGAGCAAATCTGCATCAAAGGAGTGTGTTCTCTTGAGAATCAATCTGAATGAAATTTTATATGCGGTTTCCTTCGGCCTTGATTCCGTAGAGCATGAGCTGATGGGAACTAAGATGGGCCACAGCAAGCGGGTGACCGCCCTGGCCGTCATGACCGGAAAGGCTCTTGGCCTGAATGATAAGGAACTGATCGATCTGGCCGCGTATTCCATTCTCCATGACCACGCTTATACAGAGGTCAACCAGGAGGAGCTGGAATATAAGCGTTATAACAACGGTGAAGGCTATTCGAAGACTGACTTTAATATCCGCCACTGCATCATCGGAGAGAGTAATACCAAGTACGTCCCCTTCCGGACCAATAACCGGGACGTGATCCTTCTCCATCATGAAAATGCAGACGGATCCGGCCCCTTTGGAAAGACAAGTCAGAGAACCCCCATAAAGGCGCAGCTGATCCACATGGCCGATCTCATCGAGCAGGAATTTGACCTTAACATGTCCGATTCCAATACGCTGGGCGGCGTACTCTATTTCGTAAAATCCAACACCGGCACCCTCTTCTCTCATGAGATTTCCGATGCCTTTATGAAGAACTTCAAGCAAAAGCAGCTGTCCTGCCTGACCTTTTCCAATATCGATACCTACCTCAGGAAGGCCATCAAGAATTATGATGATGACTATTCCTTCTCCGAAGTTCGGAACCTTGCCACCCTGCTTGCGCGTATCGTGGACTTCAAGTCCCACTATACCTGCCGGCATTCCATCGGTGTGGCGGAGAACGCTGAATCACTGGCGCTCTGCTACCAGTTCCCGGAGGATAAGACCACCAAGTTCTATCTGGCCGGTGCGCTGCATGATATCGGAAAGCTGATGATCCCGAATGCCATTCTGCAAAAGCCCGGACGGCTGGACGAATATGAGTATGAGCAGATGAAGAACCACGCCTACTATACCTACGATATTCTCCGGAAGATCAAGGGCATGGATGATATCATGGTATGGGCCAGCCACCATCATGAAAAGCTCGATGGAAGCGGTTATCCCTTCGGTCTCACTGCCGAGCAGTTGACCATAGAGGAAAGAATGATGACCTGCGCCGATATCTATCAGGCGCTCACAGAGGAGCGTTCCTACAAAGAGGGCTTTGAACACAGCAAGGCCATTGCCATTATGCGTGATATGGCCATGAAGGGCGAGATTGATTATAACGTTGTCAATAACGTTGACATGATTTTCTCCCGCCGCGGCACCTTCCACGATGCGGCAACCACCGTTCTGAACTGAAGACTTACCTGCTTTCTGTGGCAGCACTGTTCTGAATTTCAAAAAACCGGAGAGACTTCCTCTCCGGTTTTTTGATTATTCGCCTGATCAAAACTGAATTACGCGTACGGATGACCCGAATGCGTTTTAATCACCACGCATTCCCAAAAACTTATTTCGTACCGAAAATCCGGTCACCGGCATCGCCAAGGCCGGGCACAATGTACGCATTCTCATTCAGCTTCTCATCCACATTTCCCACATAGATATCGATATCCGGGTGCGCTGCCTCTAGCGCCGCAAGTCCCTCGGGAGCGGCAATGATGCACATAAACTTGATGTTTGTGCAGCCCTTTGCCTTAATGAACTTAACTGCCTGAATAGCAGAGCCGCCCGTGGCCAGCATGGGATCCGGAAGGATGACCAGACGCTCGCCGATGTTCTCCGGCAGCTTGCAGAAATATTCATGCGGCTCATGCGTTTCTTCATCCCGGTAAAGGCCGATATGCCCAACCTTTGCCGCCGGAACAAGAGAAAGGATACCGTTCACCATGCCGAGGCCGGCACGCAGGATGGGTACCACTGCCAGCTTCTTTCCGGAAAGCACCGGCTGATACGACTCCGCAATGGGAGATTTTACCAGCATCTGCTCGGTGGGCAGGTCGCGCAGGGCCTCATATCCCATCAGCATGGCAATCTCTTCTACCAGAATACGAAAGTCCCTGGTACCTGTTGTTTCATCCCGCAAAAGTGTGATCTTATGCTTGATCAGCGGATGATCGATGATCACTGTATTTCCCATTTTTTCTTCTCCTCCGTTATCTATGACATTATATTTATTGCAGTGTTGACTAATATATTATTCCGGGCTTTCACCATCCTCCTTCTCCCCGGAGAGCAGAAGGTTGGTCAGAATACCCAGGATCAGCGCGGTGGCAACCTCAGTAACCTCCACCTTTCCGAACTTCAGAGCAAGTCCGCCGATACCGGATACCAGGATTACGGAAACCGTAAACAGATTCCGGTTTTTATTCAGATCCACGTTAGCCAGCATCTTCAGACCGGATACGGCGATAAAGCCGTAAAGCGCTATACATACGCCTCCCATGACGCAGGAGGGAATGGAGTCAATAAAGGCCACAAAGGGCGTAACAAAGGAAAACAGGATTGCGCCTAAAGCCGCTGTGATGATGGTTCTGACGGAAGCATTTCTGGTAATAGCTACGCAGCCGACAGACTCACCGTAGGTTGTATTGGGGCAGCCGCCGAAAAACGCACCTGCCATGGAACCTATACCATCGCCCAAAAGGGTTCTTTCCAGACCTGGGTCGCGGAGAAGGTCTCTTTCGATGACAGAAGAAAGGTTCTTATGATCCGCCACATGCTCGGCAAAAACCACGAAGGCTACCGGAACAAAGGCGACAAGAACGGTGACCAGATAGGAACCGCTGAAATCGGAAAAGCCCTTTACCGCATGCTTAAAGACCATATCCGGCACACTGACGATACTCTTCAGACCGAAATGCCCGTCCGGAAGAAGGGTATTCTTAAAGATGGAAAAATCCACAATCTTCAGTGCATCGATATCTGCCGCCTTGCCGATCACAGTACAAAGCGCTGCGGATGCATATCCGGCAAGAATACCGATCACAAATGGAATAAGCCGGATCATTTTCTTTCCGTAGGTGGAGCAGAGGATCGTAACAAAAAGCGTGATCAGCCCGCATACGATCGCTGCATAGTTGGTATGTGAGAGAACGACCACATCACTGTTCTGCAGATCGCCCACGGCGTTTCCCGCAAGAGAAAGACCGATGACCGCAACTGTAGGTCCGATCACCGCAGGGGGCATCAGTCTGTCGATCCAGCCAACTCCCACCTTGTGGATCACTGCCGCAATGATCACATAAACAAGTCCTGCGCCGACAGAACCGATGACCAGTCCCAGCATACCCAGATTCATGGTCGCCGCCCCGCTGAAAGCCGACGCCATGGAACCCAGAAAGGCGAAGGAGGAGCCCAGAAATACAGGGCTCTTTGCCCGGGTAAACAGCACATATACAAGTGTTCCCACGCCGGCGCCAAACATAGCCGCTGCGGGTGTCAGCCCGTTTCCGATGATCATGGGAACCGCGATTGTCGCGGCCATGATCGCAAGCATCTGCTGAAGGGCAAAGACAATCAGCGCACCGCCCTTCGGTTTATCCTCCACATCATAAATCATTTTCATGGCTTAATCTGTCCTTTTCTGATTATGACTTTTCTTCTGATTTCAACTTATCTTTATTTGATTATGGCGTTCTTCTGATCACGCCTTCTCTTCCGCCTTCCCGCTCTGTCCGGGCTTCATGAACTGTTTTATCACGACCAGTGTGGCGATCATCAGAACGACAGCGATCGGAAGGGCAATATACGCCTTCGGCACAAAGCCGGCAATGATATAGGATACACAGCTGACAGCCGCCACCGTAAGCGCATAAGGCAGCTGGGTGCTGACGTGCGTAACATGGTCGCACTGCGCACCGGCGCTGGCCATGATGGTCGTATCCGAAATAGGCGAGCAATGATCTCCGCATACAGCGCCTGCCATACATGCGGAAACGCAGACAACGCCCAGCGGATCCGTCAGCGGGAATACCCCAAGTGTGATGGGGATAAGAATACCGAAGGTTCCCCAGCTTGTTCCTGTTGAGAAGGACAGGAAGCAGGCAATCAGGAAGATGATGGCCGGCAGGAGTGTCTGGAAATCAGCCGCATGGTTGTTTACCAGGATCTCCACAAACTGCTTTGCGCCCAGGCTGTCCGTCATTGCCTTCAGGCTCCAGGCGAAGGTCAGGATCAGAATAGCCGGTACCATGGCCTTGAAGCCCTCGGGGATACTGTCCATCAGAGTCCTGAAGTCCAGTACCCGGCGGATCAGGTAATAGAAGATCGTGATCACAAGGGTTACAGCCGAACCCAGCATAAGGCCGACGGAAGCATCGGAATTGGAGAAGGCGTCCACAAAGCTATTTCCGTCGAAGAAGCCGCCGGAATAGATCATACCGACTACACAGGAAGCGATCAGTACGATAATGGGCAGTACAAGATCAACCACCTTCCCCTTGGGGTTGGAGCCCTCTTCTGCTGCATCTGCAGCCTTCTTCATGCCGGAGAAGATATCTCCCTTCTCCTTTGCATTTTTTTCATACTTCGCCATCGGCCCGTAGTCCAGCCCGACAAAGGCCATGAACAGCATCATGACAATCGTCAGGATTGCATAGAAGTTAAAGGGAATTGCCTTGATAAAGAGATGCAGGCCGTTACCATCCTCCACATAAGAGGATACGGCAGCAGCCCAGGAGCTTACCGGAGCGATTATGCAGACCGGCGCTGCTGTCGCATCGATCAGATATGCCAGCTTGGCTCTGGAGATCCGGCTCTTATCCGTAACCGGGCGCATAACGGAGCCAACCGTCAGGCAGTTGAAATAGTCATCAATAAAGATCAGGACGCCCAGCGCGATGGTGGCCAGCTGAGCTCCTACCCGGGACTTAATGTGCGCTGATGCCCACCGTCCGAAGGCCGCGGAACCGCCTGCCTTATTCATCATGGCAACCAGTGCGCCAAGGATGACCAGGAATACCAGAATACCTACATTATAGGAATCTGCAAGAGACGCTACGATACCTTCATTGAAGGAATGGGTCAGAGTTTTTTCAAAGCTGAAGTTTGACCAAAGGATACCTCCGGAAATGATACCCACAAAGAGGGATGAATACACTTCCTTGGTAATAAGGGCCAGCGCAATGGCGATGACCGGCGGGAACAGTGCCCAGGATGTCATGAAAAACCGGGGTGCACTGATCGAACCATCCTCCGCCAGATAGCCAAATTCCTCCGCTATCTCCGGCGTAACTGTTTCAGACTTGTTGATCAGGGCAAAAATACCGATGATCACGGCCGAAACAGCGAAGATCAGGATCAGCTTGTTTCGTTCTTTCCTATCCATGTCTTTCCTCCTTCACAAAAATATCCATGAACCACCGCCCTTCATTATAACAGAGAATACCGGCAGGGGCAACTCAGATTCCACTGAATTTCCTGCCGGTATCCTCTTCTTTTTTACTTTTATGAGCTGGCCCTGTGTGCCCGGAGAACAGGCCATGGCCGGGCGGAATATTCGTCGGCTTTTAACGCTGTCCCTGTGTGCCCGGAGAACTGGGAATCCGCTAAGGCTGCAAGAGCGATCATCTCTCCCTCCGGCCGCCGGGTCCCTGGTTCATATCTCCCCAGTCACCGCCGTTCATATCGCCGCCGGGAAAGCCGCCATCGCCGCCCATGCCGCCGGGTCCCATCGTACCTCCTCCGGGACCCATCATCTGGTTGGAAATCTCCGTAACTTCCGTGCCGTTCACAATCACCGTTCCGCCGTCCCATGTCAGCTGTCCGTCGTAATCAAAGGCTGACTGTCCGTTAACACTGATGGTTCCGCCGGTAATGGTCAGACTTCCGTTGGAATCCACGCCGTCTGTATCTCCCTGACCCATGTCAATCGTCACGCTTCCGCCGTTAAATTCAGCCGTCGCGGAATAAGCAGACGACTTATTTGCCGCATTGATCCCGTCATCGCTTGCCGTAACGCTGATGGTTCCGCCGTTCACCTGTACCCAGGTACCCTCGATGCCCTCTGCCGCTGTGACATCGATCGTGCCGGCGTCGATCTGCACGATGGTCGTGCCGTGGATCCCGTCGTCCGCCGCCTGAATGTTCAGGGTGCCGCCGCAGATATAGATATAACCCAGGCTGTCATCTTCATCATTTTCCGCGTGCAGGCCATCGTTAGCGGCCGTGATATTGATGTTTCCGCCGGCGATCCGGATGGAATCGTTTGCTTCGATTGCCGCATCCGTGCAGGAAATCGTGATGCTTCCGCCGGTGATCTTCAGGTCATCCTTGCCGCTGATGCCGTTATCCGTGGAACCGATCGTAAGACTTCCGGTACCGTTCAATGTGAGGTCATCCCTCGAGAAGATCACAGCGTCCGTATTGGTGTCTCCATCTGCTGTAAAGGTACCGGATACTGTAAGACTGTTCTCGGAATCCGTTGTGGTCACGAAAACCTTATCCGCACTCTTCACATAGATCGCAGGGCTGTCGCTGTTGGTAATGGATACGCCGTCCAGCACCAGCTGCACCTTATCCTCATCACCGGCCTCAACAATGATCGTACTGTCTTCCGCCGTCCCTGTGATCACATATACGCCGGCCGCGGTAATGGTCAGATCCTCTCCGCTCTTCAGCGTAAGGCTCTCTGCCGAGGAGAGGTCCGCTTCCTGGGTCAGATCCCTGTCCGTGAAAAGATCGGTGGTCTCCATTGCCCCGCCGGTGGTGGTAGCCGCCTCAACAGGCTCTGCATTAAAGGCTTCTGTATTTTCATCCGAAGAGTCCTGCGAAGTCTCTGTTCCCGATCCGGTCTCTGCCTCTGTTTGCTGCGCAGCCTTTCCGCTCGCTGTTTCCGCCTCTGTTTCCACCGATGTGGAATTTGATGTCCGGGAAGAAGTGTCCAATTCCGCCTTTTTCGTTCCACAGGCGATCAGGCTCATGGAAAGGGCCGCCGCCATGATGACAGCCATGCTTTTCTTATACACCTTATCATTCATTTTCTTATACAGCTTCTTAATCATACTCATCCCTCCTCTCGGTACTGCTATTTCCTTTTCTGCCTTGTACTTTACTCTCTGTTTCTGAAAAGAA
>DFHD01000101.1 GCA_002372545.1 Lachnospiraceae bacterium UBA3732
TGTCGTGCTTGCCGCTGCCATTGACCCCTTCGAAAGGCTTTTCATGGAGCAGGCAGGCGAAGCCGTGGCGGTCCGCCACCTTCTTCAGTATCTCCATGGTCAGCTGGTTATGGTCCGTAGCGATATTGGTCGTGCTGTAGATGGGCGCCAGCTCATGCTGCGCGGGAGCCACCTCGTTATGTTCTGTCTTTGCCAGGATGCCCAGCTTCCAGAGTTCCTTATTCAGATCCTCCATAAAGGCGCTGACGCGGGGCTTAATGACGCCGAAATAGTGATCGTCCATCTCCTGCCCCTTCGGCGGCCGGGCGCCAAACAGCGTGCGCCCTGTATATCTGAGGTCCGGTCTGAGGTCGAACATCTTCTGGTCGATCAGGAAGTACTCCTGCTCCGGTCCGACGCTGGTGCTGATATGCTTTACCTCGTCCCTGCCGAAGAGCTTCATGATCCGCATGCCCTGACGGTTCAGTGCCTGCATGGATCGGAGAAGCGGGGTCTTCTTATCCAGTGCTTCGCCGGAGTAGGAGCAGAAGGCTGTGGGTATGCAAAGGGTATGGCCCTTGATAAATGCGTAGGATGTGGGATCCCATGCGGTATAGCCTCTTGCCTCGAAGGTGGCCCGGAGACCGCCGGAGGGGAAGGATGAGGCGTCCGGCTCACCCTTGATGAGCTCCTTGCCGGAGAATTCCATAATAACTCCGCCATCCGGTGCCGGGGAAATAAAGCTGTCATGCTTCTCTGCCGTAACGCCTGTCAGCGGCTGGAACCAATGTGTAAAATGGGTTGCCCCGTTCTCGATGGCCCAGTCCCGCATCTCTGCCGCAACTGCATCTGCCACCGTATTATCCAGCTTCACGTTTTCATCGATCGTTTTCTTCAGGGATGCGTAGACTTCATCGGAAAGTCTGGCGCGCATCACTCTGTCGTCAAAAACCAGGGAGCCGAAGATCTCAGGGATATTTGTTTTCTCCATAATGAATTCCTCCTCACATCCGTTTGTTTCCTCTGCTTCTTCACCGGTTCCGGATGCCGGAAAGAATGCAGAAAACAGAAAAAGCGCCTCAGAGATTGAATCTCCAAGACGCCTTTGTCTTTTATGGTTTTGGATTATACGCCTAAAAAAGCGTTTTGTCAACCGCTTATCGCTTAATATTCTTAAGTTGTTTAATATAACCTCGCGTCTGACATATGCTTTTCTCGACTCTGCTTTCGCACGATTCGGGCACCCCTAGCGGATGCTAAGCTCTCACTTCGCCGCAGGCTCGTGAGTCGCTAAGCACCGAGGCCCAAAACGGTCTCGAAAAGCATATGTCAGACGCGAGGCTCAGCTAGGCGGCCGAAAACACATCACGAAATCAACCATCCGGATTTTGTTCAACGGCTTACTTCCTGCCCGATCTGCTCCTTAGGGGAATCTATGCCTGCGGCGGCGCCGATAAATCCGTTGAACAGGGGGTGGGGCCGAGTGGGACGGCTTTTAAACTCCGGATGATACTGCACGCCTACGTAGAAGGGACGGTCTGTCAGCTCCACGGTTTCCACCAGCTCTCCGTCCGGCGAAAGGCCGCTGACCCTGAGGCCGGCTCTTTCGAGTATCTCACGGTATGCATTATTAAATTCGTACCGGTGGCGATGTCTCTCCGATATTTCCTTCTTTCCGTAGCACTTCTCCATGGTTGTACCGGGGATGATACAGCAGGGATATGCCCCCAGTCTGAGGGTGCCGCCCTTATCGATATCCCGGCTCTGACCGGGCATGAAATCGATCACTTTATGGGGCGTATCTGCGTTAAACTCACCGGAATCCGCATCCGGAAGGCCTGCTGCATTTCTGGCGTATTCAATGACTGCAATCTGCATGCCGAGGCAGATTCCAAAGTAGGGAAGTCCTTTTTCTCTCGCATACTTCGCCGCCAGGATCATGCCGTCGATGCCCCTGTCGCCGAAGCCGCCGGGCACAATGATCCCGTCCAGGCCGGAAAGCTTCTCCTCCACCGTATCCGTACTTATCTCCTCCGAATCGATCCAGTGGATCATAACATGAACGTTGTGGTATATGCCGGAGTGATGAAGCGCCTCCGCCACAGAAAGATAGGCGTCGTGCAGCCCGACATATTTCCCCACCAGACCGATCTCCACACAATGCGACCCGGCCCGGCGTATGCTCTCCACCATGGCCTGCCACTCCGAAAGATCCGGCTCCGGCGCGGTGATCCCCAGCTCACGGCAGACCACGTTCGAAAACCCGGACGCCTCCAGCATCAGCGGCGCCTCATAGAGATTGGGCAGAGTGATGTTTTCGATGACGCAGTCCGGCTTAACATTGCAGAATAGCGCGATCTTCCTGAAGATGGATTCTTCCAGCGGTTCATCGCACCGGAGCACGATGATATCCGGCCTTACGCCAAGACCCTGCAGCTCCTTCACGGAGTGCTGGGTAGGCTTGGACTTATGCTCCTCGCTTCCCCTGAGATAAGGCACCAGCGTCACATGGATAAACAGGCTGTTTTCCCTGCCCACCTCAAGAGAAATCTGGCGTACCGCCTCGATAAAGGGCTGGGACTCGATATCGCCGATGGTCCCGCCGATCTCCGTGATCACTACATCCGCACCGGTCTTCTGTCCGACACGGTAAACAAAATCCTTGATCTCGTTGGTGACATGAGGAATCACCTGCACGGTGGAACCGAGATATTCTCCCCGGCGCTCCTTGTTCAGCACATTCCAGTACACCTTTCCTGTGGTCAGGTTGGAGAACTGGTTCAGATCCTCGTCGATAAACCGCTCATAATGTCCCAGATCCAGATCCGTTTCCGCACCATCCTCGGTGACGTAGACCTCACCATGCTGATAGGGACTCATAGTCCCGGGATCCACGTTGATATACGGGTCCAGCTTCTGGGCCGCCACCTTCAGCCCCCGCGCCTTAAGGAGGCACCCAAGGGAAGCCGCCGTGATTCCCTTTCCCAGACCGGAAACCACACCCCCGGTCACAAATATATATTTTGTCACTCTGCCCTCTCCTTTCTTCTATGCATTCCGATCCACGTTTTCCTGCAGATGGTCTTCTTTCCACAGTTTCCCTCATCCGGTCCTCTTACCGTTTTTTTCAGAAGATTATCTACTCCACTGTCACGGACTTCGCGAGGTTCTTCGGCTTATCGATGTCGCAGCCGTTCTCCTTTGCCACATAGTATGCCAGCAGCTGCAGGGGAACGATCTCGATCACCGCAGAAAAGAGCGCATCCACGTCCGGGATGAACAAAAGGTCGTCCGCCACAGAAAGGATCTTCCGGTTATTCCGGAAGGTGAGCGCCAGCACCTCAGCCCCGCGGGACTTCACCTCCACAATATTGCTGAGGGTCTTTTCCATGATGGCCGGATTGCAGCAGAGGGCGATCACGGGCTGATGATCCTCGATCAGCGCAATGGTCCCATGCTTCAGCTCACCCGCCGCATACGCCTCCGCATGCAGATAGGAAATCTCCTTCATCTTGAGGGCGCCCTCCAGCGCCACGGCATAATCCGTATTTCTGCCGATAAAGAAGATGGAGCTGCTCTTATGATATTTCTTCGCCAGCCGCGAAACTTTGGCGTTCAGATCGATGGCATGCTGGATGCACCTCGGCAGCGACAGAAGGGATTTCAGGATGCCCTCATACCGGTCTCCCACCAGTCCCAGCATATCGCCGAAATAGAGTGCCAGCATATACAGCACCGTCACCTGGGTGGTAAAGCCTTTGGTGGTTGCCACCGCGATCTCCGGGCCGGCCCAGGTATAAACCGTATAGTCCGCCAGCTTCGCTACGGTGCTCCCCACCACATTCACTATGGCCAGAGTTCTTGCGCCCCTTGCCTTACATTCCTTCATGGCCGCAATGGTATCCGCCGTTTCTCCGGACTGGGAGATCACGATCAGCAGCGTATGCTCATCGATCAGCGGATCGCTGTAGCGAAGCTCACTGGCCAGCTCCACCTCCACAGGGATCCGGCAGAGCTTTTCCAGCGCATATTTTCCGGAGCAGCCGGCATAATACGCCGAACCGCAGGCCGTGATCACGATCTTCCGGATATCCGAAAGCTCCTCACGGCTGATGGAAAGCTCCTCGAACGCTATGCGGTTATCCTTCACCCTCGGGGTAATGGTGGCCTTCACAGCCCCGGGCTGCTCCATGATCTCCTTCAGCATGAAGTGCTCATAGCCGCCCTTTTCCGCCGCCTGCACATCCCAGAGGATGCGGGTGATCTCTTTATCCACAGCCTTGCCGCGGCAGTCATAGATCCGGACCGAATCCGGAGAAAGCTCCGCAAATTCGCCATCCTCCAGATAGATCACATTCCGGGTATGGCTCACCAGCGCCGTAACATCCGACGCGAAATAATTCTCCTCCAGCCCGATGCCCAGGATCAGCGGGCTCGCCTCCCGGACAGCATAGATCTTATCGGGCTTCTCGGTGCAGATCACCCCCAGGGCATAGGAGCCCCGGAGACGGTTGGTCGCCCGGATCAGTGCCTCGCTCATGCTGCCACGGTAATACTGCTCAATGAGATGCACGATCACCTCTGTATCTGTCTCACTTTCAAAGTGATATCCGTCGCGGATCAGCTCCTCCCGGAGAGTCAGATAGTTTTCGATGATGCCGTTATGCACAACCGCAAACCGCCCGTCGTTGCTGAGATGCGGATGCGCGTTCTCCTCCGTGGGCGCGCCATGGGTTGCCCAGCGGGTATGGCCGATTCCGGTCGTGCCCGGAACAGCATCCCCGTTCTTGGTCTTTTCCTCAAGGTTCGCGATCCTGCCCCGCACCTTGTTCACCGAGATTTTTTCTCCGTCCATGACGGCGATCCCGGCCGAATCATATCCTCTGTATTCCAGCTTTTTCAGTCCCTCAAGCAGGATTTTGGACGCCTGCTGCCGTCCGGTAAACCCGACAATTCCGCACATTTTTCCATTTCCTCCCAAAAAAAGAGACAAAGACCCCCTTCGTGCTTTTCGCACAAAAGACGCCTTTGTCTTGGATTGTTATATATTGGTTTTGGAAGTAACCTTGCTCAGCAAGGTTAGGATATATGCAGAATAAATCACTTTGAATGCAAGCATTCACGTTATTTATTCTGCATATATCCTACCAACTGAACAGTTACAATGTAGTCATTCTACCCCCGGACGGCCGGACTTGTCAACCGGAATTTGCAGAGGTTATAATTCCTGCCAGGGCGCGCAGGCGCCGGTCTCCAGAACATCCGCGATCCGCCTGCAGGCATGCCCATCTCCGTAAGGGTTGCAGGCATGAGACATTTTGTTATATTCCTCTTTATTCTCCAGAAGCAGACGGAAGGTATTGTAAATGGATTCCTCCCCTGTTCCTACCAGCTTCAGAGTCCCGGCCTCCACGCCCTCCGGCCGCTCCGTCGTATCCCGCATCACCAGAACCGGCACGCCGTAGGAGGGACACTCCTCCTGAATTCCGCCGGAATCCGTCAGGCAAAGATAGCTTCTGGCTTCGAAATTATGACAGTCGAACACATCGAGAGGCTCGATGATATGTATATTCTCACAGCCCCCCAGCTCCGCATCCGCAGTCTCCCGGACCAGCGGATTCATGTGAATGGGATACACCGCCCGGCAGTCCGGATGCTCGTCCAGCACCCGCCGGATAGCCCGGAACATGCGATGCATGGGCTCTCCCAGATTCTCCCGCCGGTGAGCCGTAATGAAAATCAGTCTGTTCTCGCCTACCCAATCCAGCTCCGGATGAGTATAGTCCGGCCGGACCGTATGCTGCATGGCATCGATCACCGTGTTGCCGGTGATGTAAATGGTATCCGGATCCTTTCCCTCGCGGATGAGATTCTCCGCAGCGAGGCGCGTGGGTGCGAAGCTGTACTGGCTCAGGATCCCCACAGCCTGCCGGTTAAACTCCTCCGGATAGGGGCTTTGAATGTTGTAGGTCCTGAGGCCGGCCTCCACATGCCCCACAGGAATCTGCAGATAATAGCAGGCCAGAGCCGTCACAAAGGTGGTGGAAGTATCGCCATGAACAAGAACCACATCGGGTCTCTCCTTCTCCAGCACAGGCCGTATCCCCTGCAGGATGCCGCCGGCAATATCAAACAGCGACTGCCCCTCCTTCATGATATTCAGATCGTAATCCGGCTCCACACGGAAGGCAGACAGAACCTGATCCAGCATCTGCCGGTGCTGCGCCGTAACGCACACAATAACCTCCAGCCCCGGCCGCTTTCGCAGCTCGTTCACCAGAGGACAGATTTTTATCGCCTCGGGCCGCGTCCCGAATACCGTCATGACTTTCTTTGGCATAACATCCCCTTTTACAACTTATACGATTCATTTTTTAATCAACCAACTTTAAATCCAATCCTGGGTTTATGCTTCTTCCTGTTTTTCCATTTGATTAAATCCGACATTATAGTTCTTTCCATGCAGATTCCCCTTAACGATTGATTTAATCACAATATAACACTCAAAAAAAAGTTTCAAGCAGAAATCACGTTTTTCGTACGAATTATTGGCAAACTATCACACTTTTCATAGGTATTTCTGGCAAACTGTCACACTTTTCATATCTCCTTTTGCTATCTTCAATTGCCAGTCTTAGTGCATCTACCTGTGCCACATAATAATTTGCCTCCTTACTCTCAATAGCCGTTCTACATATTCCATCAACTGCAAGCAGATAAGTATATAGCGATGAATAATCTTGCCTTTTTCTGAAAGGTTTGTATTCACTTATCCCCGTAGTACCATCAATCAGACAGTATATTAACTTTTTTACCCGAAACACTATATTCTGTATAGTTTTTCGCAAAACCCAGTACATTTTTCCATTCATATCCGCTCTGTATTTTTACGCCGCTATCGCGTTATCATTTATACTTTCTATAACCTTCCGGATTCCCATCCAGATATTAAGATCTGTAAATACTTCTACCACGCTTCCCTGATCTGTAAACGGAGATTCCTGAAGTACGGACAAATCTTTCATCATGCCGTTGTGAACAATATACTCTACAATCTGATTCACAAAGTATATCTGCCTACTATCAAGGTTATTACTCTCCAGATACTCCGAGAACGCCGCCTTGGCCGCATTCATATCTAGGCCAACGATTTCACGAACCAGTTCGCCCAATGGTTTCGAGCCGTACTCCTGCTCATATTCCTCTTTCGTGCCAAGTTCCGACCAAAGAACCTTTTCCAATATCTCTATATCGCTATGTGACAACGGAATATTGGACTTAAGT
>DFHD01000071.1 GCA_002372545.1 Lachnospiraceae bacterium UBA3732
TGTTCACAGAAAAAACACAGAATTATGAAATTTGCGTCACAAATTGGGACTAACTTTCAGTACAGGCGTTGCGGAGGAGGTGCTTGACCAATATCGCAAACGATCCTTACATTTTTTTTAAGGAGGCGTGACAGATCATGGGAAGGACAGCAGGATTTGTGACAGGAAAGAAAAAGAGGTTTGCTTGCGGACTGTTGGCGGCCGGAGTGCTGGCGGCGATTACGGTGCTTATGCCGGCTGCGGTTTTTGCGGACGAAGCAGATACGAACAGCCAGACAGAGGCGGTAAGTCAGGCAGGTGAGGTGGTCTTTAGCACAGACTACCCCGGGGTTACGGTAAAGCCAGGCGGAGCCTCAACATTTCCGCTCTATATAACAAATACCGGTTCGAAGGAGACCACGGTTGCGCTTGAAGCGGAAGATCTCCCGGAGGGCTGGGAGGGAGCATTCAAGAACACCTCAAATGAAGTGTCCATGGTTCATGTAGGTGCTCATCAGAAAAAAGAGGATTCCCCGTCGCTTTCCTATTCGCTGACCGTTCCGGAGGATGCGAAGGAGGATACCTACACGATCACCTTGAACGCGAAGGGCGGCAGCGTGAACGAGGAATTAAAGCTTTCCGTCAAGGTTGATGCGGAAGAGAAAAAGCTCGGTGTTGATACCTTCACCACGGATTACGCTCAGCAGGAGGGTCCGGCCGGAACAAAATTCAGTTATACCGCGAAGCTTACCAACAACAGCGGAGAGAATCAGACCTATTCAATGTCTGTTCAGGGAGCGCCGGAGGGCTGGAACGTAACCTTTACTCCTTCGGATGCCGGCAGCGCAACATCTTCAGTTCCGGTAGAAGCCGGCGCAACTTCTTCGATCGCTGTGGCAGTCACACCCGCGCAGAATGTAATGGCAGGTGAGTATCCTCTCACGTTCATGGTGGACTGTGCAGGAGAGACACTCGAGCTCCCGGTTACCGTTAAGATCACCGGTACCTACGGCCTTACGGCGACTACGCCCAATGGCAATCTTTCCACCAGTACCTATGCGGGTGAGTCGAAGGATGTGGTTCTTTCCATACAGAATACGGGCAATATCGACCTCAGCAATATAAGCCTTAAGGCACAGGCTTCCACCGACTGGAAGGTCACATTTGACGAGGACACCATCAGTGATATTCCCGCCGGACAGAGCAAAGAAGTGACCGCCCATATTACTCCTGCGAAGGATGCGATCCTCGGGGACTACGCGGTTCTTGTCACTGCGTCAAATGAAGTGGTCAAATCCGAATGCGACTTGAGAGTTGCCGTACAGAATCATACGGGCTGGGGAATTGTGGCGGTTGTGATCATCGCGGCCCTGGTTGCCGGATTGGTTTACATAATTCGAAAGTTTGGAAGAAGATAAACAGTGAGGCAGGCTATGACAGATACACCGATTATCCGCATCATGGATCTGACAAAGGCTTATGGCTCGAAAACAGCCGTGGATCATCTTAATCTGGAGATCAGACGGGGAGAGATTTTCGGTCTGCTCGGACCGAACGGTGCGGGAAAAACAACAACAATATTAATGCTCCTGGGCTTGACCGAACCTACTCATGGAATGGCATTGATCGACGGGCATGACTGCACAAGGCAGTCCATGCTGGTAAAGCGGATCACCGGATATATGCCGGACAACATCGGGTTTTACAGCGATATGACAGGACGTGAGAACCTTCGTTTCATGGCGAGGCTTAACGGTATTCCGGAGCATGAGATCAACCCGCTGATCGACGGTTTGCTGGAAAAGGTGGGAATGACCCACGCTGCGGATCAGAAGACGGAGACCTATTCAAAGGGTATGCGCCAGCGTCTCGGGATCGCGGACGTCCTTATTAAGGATCCGGAGGTCATCATAATGGATGAACCCACAACGGGCCTTGATCCGGAAGGTATGCGGGAGTTTTTAAGCCTTATAAAGCAGCTGAGCGTTGAGGATAAGAAGACGATCCTGGTATCCAGCCATCAGCTCTACCAGATCCAGCAGATCTGTGACAGGGTCGGTATTTTCGTGGACGGAAACCTGATCGCCTGCGGAGGTATCGATGAGCTCGGAAGCCAGATCGAGACGGAAGGGCACTACACTCTGGAGATTGAGACCGAGCCCTGCGACAGCAGATTTCTGGGATTTATTGAGGGACTTAAGGGAATGACCGGGATAACAAAGAACGGCAATACCTTTGTAATCAATTCCTCGGAGGATCTTCGGGAGGAAATCACAAAGTACCTTATAACGAATGAATATAAGCTCTTGCATCTGCATCAGAAGGGCGGGGATCTCGATGAGATCTACCGTGTCTATTTTGAAGAAGCTGAAAAAGAAGGAGATGACAGTGATGGTAAAGACGGCAGCAGGAAACGCCTTTTCGGCCGCAGAGGGGCATAACAATAAGAGTATCCGTTATCACAGCCTTACGGCTCTCTACCAGAAGGAAATGGCAGATCACGTAACGGGAAAAAGGTTCATCATTATCCTGATCCTGGTGATCGCTATGACGATCGCAAGCGTTTACGGCGCGGTTACGGGCATAGGCAGCGCGCTTAAAGACGCGGCAGCGGATCCGAAGGCTTCGTTTGATGCAAGCTTCATGTTCTTAAAGCTGTTTTCCACAGGCGGAAGTTCAATACCCTCGTATATGTCGCTGATCGCCCTGATCGGGCCGTTCATCGGGCTTATCCTGGGCTTTGACTCGATCAACGCGGAAAAAAATAGCGGCACCTTAAACCGCCTTGTGTCACAGCCCATCTACAGAGATTCCATCATTATCGGCAAGTTCCTGGCCTCAAGTACGCTTATCACTGTCATGATCTTCAGCACAGGAATCGCGGTAGGCTGCGCAGGCTTTCTCTGCTCCGGGATAAGACCCACAGGTGAGGAGCTTGTGAGGATCTTGATCTATTTGATCTTTACTGACATTTACGTCTGTTTCTGGCTGGCAATGGCCATGCTGTTTTCGGTCTTTACCAG
>DFHD01000021.1 GCA_002372545.1 Lachnospiraceae bacterium UBA3732
CCGGAAACCATGAGCGTGGAGCGCAGGAATATCCTGAAGGCTTACGGCGCGGAGCTTGTGCTGACAGAAGGCGCGAAGGGCATGAAGGGCGCCATTGCCAGAGCAGAAGAGCTGGCGAAGGAAATTCCCGACAGCTTTATCCCGGGACAGTTTGTCAATCCGGCAAATCCGGCTGTGCATAAGGCAACTACAGGGCCGGAAATCTGGAATGACACGGATGGCGCTGTGGATATCTTTATTGCCGGCGTGGGAACCGGCGGTACGCTGACCGGTGTTGGCGAGTACCTGAAGGAGCAGAAGCCGGAAGTGAAGGTGGTTGCTCTGGAGCCTGAGGATTCTCCGGTGCTTTCCGAGGGAAGAGCCGGTGCGCATAAGATCCAGGGCATTGGCGCGGGCTTTGTTCCGGATGTACTGAACACTGCGGTTTATGATGAAATCTTCAAGGCGCCCGCGCAGGATGCCTTTGCTACGGCAAAGCTTCTGGCCAAGAAGGAGGGCATTTCCGTAGGAATCTCCTCCGGCGCGGCACTTTTCGGCGCAATCCAGCTGGCTAAGCGTCCGGAAAATAAGGGCAAGGTGATCGTTGCCCTCCTGCCGGACAGCGGAGACAGATATTACTCCACGCCGCTCTTTACAGAGGCGTGAGGCGTTATCATAACGTGAAAAACGGCCCTCTGAAGCAAAAAGTCCTATGACTAATGCAGTTATTCCTGCAAAAGTCATAGGACTTTTGCTGTAATATACACAAATATGATAGCACTTTTGGAGGAACTGTTATGTATAGAGATATTATAAAAGATTTGGAAAAGATGATGAAACGCTGATCATAAGTCAAGGCCGCAATTCCTGAAAAACGCAAATCCATATGCCATTTTTGCAAATGAAAATGGAACGGCGTGCTGATGATGTATAATTCAGGAGAGCGGATTGTCGCGGGGCGTAAAGGCACAGACTGACGTGTAAAAACGTCGTTTGTGGCCTTTTGATACGGATATTGTTCTGGTTGGATAGGAATAAAATGGAGGATGGGAAAATGGGCGTTAGATACTGTACTAATTGTGGAAATATGATCCCCGATGGATTCAATGTCTGCAATGCTTGTGGGAGGGTCGTAAATGTCGGGCGTTCATCAAATGCTGGTGAACGCAATATGGATCAGAATGTAAATGCCGGACAGCAGAAAACGGAATTTCATCAGAGTACAGGTGCCGCAAACGGGAATTACAGGGAACAGTACTTCCGGGAAATGTATGAGAATGAGCGCCGTCAGGCCGAATATCTCCGTCAGCAGAACGAACGTATGATGAAGATGCAGAAGGAGCAGGCGGAGCTTCAGAATAAGCTCTACGAGATGAAACAGAGAAAGAAG
Source organism: Lachnospiraceae bacterium UBA3732 (assembly GCA_002372545.1). Classification (GTDB taxonomy): domain Bacteria; phylum Bacillota; class Clostridia; order Lachnospirales; family Lachnospiraceae; genus Eubacterium_Q. The sequence continues at coordinate 1,370 of DFHD01000021.1, forward strand.
ATTGTGGTGAATCCTTTTTCGTTACTTGCTGCTTTTATAGTGATGTTCGCACTTAGGGTTCCGTTTTTTTCGACAAGTGACGGATATAGCGAAATGGTTACGGGAGGAGGGACATTTTTTAAATGGCTCGATATAATTGGGTTAAAGAATTCCTTTGACAGTGAATCAGCAACTGACCAAGGATCTATGAAATCATTTTTGGTCTTAACAATTTCATTATATTTGATCGTACTGTTTGTGGATGCATTCAGAAAGATCAGTACAGCGAAGGTTATAATGAGCGTAATATTTGCAGGTATCATCCTGGTCTTTTCTTCCGGACTGGCAAAAGAAATAGAAGATAGCTTTGGTATCGATTGTTCTCCCGGTGCAGGCGAACTCCTTATGATCATTGCAACGATCATGGCGGTTGCCGGATGTGCATACGACGCTACAAAACGACAAGAAAAATGAGAAAGTATGATACTATGAAACAGGGGGTGAAAGTGATATAATATTCTGCCGTAAAGGCCTGAATCTGTGAAGACTCCGTAGTGTCACAGATCCGGGAAGTGCGGAATGAAGGCAGGAATGCGCTATGGTTTTATCCAACATAATTGGGATGGTTCTGAATTCCATGTATTCCATTACATGTGTATTTTTTGTACTCCCCTTAAAAAGACTGAGCATATGGATAAAAGTTGCGGTGATCCTTTTGACGATCCTGGGGTATCAGCTTCTGAAGGATGAGACAAATGCGGGAAACATCCTTGGTGCCATTGTTATAGAGTTTTGTATTACATATTTTCCGGTTATCTTTTTGTGTAAGGGTGATCCATGGAGAAATATCGTGATCCGGATCGTATTTCAGATGGCGTGTGTGATATTCTATTACATGGAATACATGTTATATCGGCTTGGTTTTTCGAGGCTTGATATAGAGATCTGGAATGATGGACTGGTAAATAACAGCCTGGGTGCACAGATGATCAACGCTGTCTTTACGCTGCTTCAGGTGACGCTGACATGTTTACTCCTCCGATCCATAGTAAAACGCTGGAAGCCGGAGCATAAAAGGATCTACATCTGGATCTCGATCGGGTATTTTATCTGCGGCATCGCATCCGGGATATCGTCGGTCAAGGATATTCCGGACGGTGAATATAATCCTGAGTATTCCGCAATGATGCTGCTTTTGCTCAGTGCAATTTTATGCGTTCTGATCAGTGCCTTATACACAAAGGCGGAGAAGGATCGGCTGAAAGCGGAAAATGCATGGTATGAAGAGAAAATAATGGATGCCACCGGAGCTTTGAATGAATCGACAGGGTTACAGAGCGTCGTGGAGCAGAGTATTCACAGGCTGGAAGAGAATCGGGTGCGTGTCAACTGCTTTGAAAGGCTGGATAACCGTACGGTAACTGAAGAAGTCGAGCTTCTTGTTGATAAGGTATTTAACTGGATCCGGATGAAATATCCGGAATGTGTGGATATTCGTATCGAAGAAAGAAATGATATGCTCATGATCGGCGTTTCTGTCACCGGCAGTCAGAGCCCCTCCTCAGAGATCGAGTCGGATGAGATTGAGGAACTTGCAGAGAAGCTGGGAGGGACTGCTGCCGTAGAAAAAGAAAGGCTTTCTGTCATGGTGTTCGGCGCTGCAGATGAGGGGGCTGATAAGATATGAAATACTTGCTGATTGCCATTCTGATCGGGGGTTCCTGTCTCTATGCAGCCTTTACCATGTGGGAACGCTATCGGTTACGCAAAGTCAATGAAGAATTGAGGGATCGGTATAAACTCCTGAAATCAAGTCTGGATAAGGAGAAAAACCATCGAAGGGCCATGTACCGAATTGCCCATGAGCAGGAAAAGATCGAGACGATCCGGATGATTCTCCGGGAAAAATACGGCTCCAGGGTTGTTTCGGAACACAGGGTTCTGGATGAGATTATTTTGTATGAATCGGCACGGGCAAAGGAAGCGTCGGTAAGCTTTCATGCGGAAGTATCACGGGATGTGGAACGTATACTTCTTCTCTTTTCAGAGAACGAATGTATCTCCTTCTTCTTGAACCTGATCGAAAATGCCATAGAAGCGGCGGCGGATGCGGCCGTGGAAGAAAAAAAGGTCGAGCTGAGCTTTGGAAAGCAGTTACAGATAATAAACAGTAAGGCAGAGAACGGGCATCCGTCAAGGATCACGAACAAATCTGATCCCGGACGGCATGGATTTGGAATGAGCATTCTGGAAACCTACTGCACGGAGAAGAGCCTGGATATTGCGTATACGGACTGCGGAACGGAACTGGTCACGCTGATAAAACAGAAATCTGAAAATGACCGGGAGAAGGATCGGATATGAAGATAGGAATATGTGATGACCATCCGACAGAAATCATCAGGGTAAAAAAACTGATCGATGGGATGCAATCGCTGGATGAAGAGCTGATCATCGAGGAATACAATCCGGACAGCCTCTATGTGGATCTTACGGAGGGCTTTTTTGATTGTCAGATCCTGATCACCGATATATATTTCGGGCAGAGCGGAACAGGCGAAAAAGCATATGATGGCGTGGATATGGCTGCGCTCATTAACAGGAGGTATCCTCTCTGTAAGATCATTTTTATATCCCAGTATATGGTTTTTACGGAGCATGTTTACCGGACGGATCATATCTACTTTATTCTGAAAAAGAATCTGGAGTATTTTCTGGAGGATGCGATTCGAAAAGCAATCGCGGCATATAATGATGATGCAAGAGAGGTTTTTGTTGAGTTTTTTCATAAATCGCAGAAAACCTGGGTAAAGCTCCGGGATATCTATTCGGTGGAAAAGGACGAAAGGAATATTAAGATCCTGACTGAATCAGGTGAGTATATTTGCATCAAGTCCCTGAGACGCTTCGCAAATGAGATCAAAGAGGAACCGATCGTACGTTGCAACAACGCAACACTGGTTAATCTAAGACATGCAAAGTCCATAACAGCCAAACGGATCCTTTTGGAAAACGGAAAGGAATATGAAATCAGCAGTACATACAGCAATATGGTAAAAAAACAATACCTTTGCTGGTGGCAGAAAAGAATTTGAACCGGAAACTCTGCTTAAGAATTATTCCATCGTTTTTCAGGATGTTACGCTTTTCAATCATTCCGTCAAGCATATACAGCCATATGAAAAAACAGCAGCTGATATCCGAGAACTGGACAATGTAAGGCTCTGTAAGGGGGAGGGCCGGAAGCCGGCCGGCATCCCGTTAAAAGGAGGAGGTGTATTATCGCTTCTGTTTGATGAAGGACTGGAGGGCCAGGGCGAGTCCGTCGTGGTCGTTATCCTCTTCAGTGACCAGATCCGCTGCCTCAAGCACGGCGGGAGACCCGTTTTTCATGGCTATGCCCGTGCCGGCAGCCCGGATCATGGTAAGATCATTATCCGCATCGCCTGCGGCAATGGTATTTTCCGGGGCGATGCCAAGGGCCTCCGCGAGGCGGAGAACAGCCTGGTCCTTTCCGGAGGTTTTGGGAATGACTTCGAGATATTCTTTGCTGGAGTATACCAGGCTGACCTCGTCTCCGAAGCGTTCTTCAACAGCCATCCGGAAGGCCTCCTGCTTTTCATGATCCTCCATTTCGATACAGATGACCTTGTACGGATCCGTATCGATATGCTCCAGAACATCCGGGCCGATCATGACCGGAGTTTTGATCACCTTACGGTAGAATTGCAGCTCCTTTGTATCGGCTGTAGTCAGGATATGTGTATCCGAGTAGGTCTGCACATGCAGATTGAGTCCGGCAGCGATTCGGAAAACTTCACGGACCAGCTCCAGGCGGAGAGCAGTGCGGTAAAGGACCCGTCCGGTATCCGCTTCGATGATCAGACCGCCGTTAAAGGAAGCAATGCAGCTTCCGGGCAGGGAAAGGCCGAGACTGGCGTAGACCAATCTGGCGCTTGTAATGTCACGGCCTGTACAAACCGCAAATACATTGCCGGCCCCGCAGAATTCTGCGAGGGCTTTTTTTGTCCGGTCCGTGACCCGCTTGTCGGTTGTCAGAAGTGTGCCGTCCAGATCGGACAGAAGAAGGTATCTGCCGCTCGATTTCGTATTTATCTTATCGTGTATTTTGTCGTTTATACTATGGTTTGTTTTGTTAGTTGTCTTATTATCCGTTTTATTATTCAGCATATTGTTCATTTCAATATTCCTCTTAGTATTCCGTTCGGGCTTTATGCATTGCCCATATTGTAACTAACTTGACAGGCGTATGCAAGCGTGATAATATACGAAAATGAGAATCATTTTCAAATTGTATTGTCTGAATTGAACAAAGGAGGACAGGATGCCTCAGAAAATACAATATAAGACAAAGCAGAGAGAAGAGCTGATCGCTTATCTGGAGGAGACGAAGGGGGAGCATATCACCGTAGCGGATGTCTGTGATTATTTTCGCGCAGTGGGAAATCCGATCGGAACGTCGACGGTCTACCGCCAGCTGGAGCGGCTGGTGGATGAGGGGCTGATGGCGAAGTTTATTCTTGAGCCCGGAAGTCCGGCCTGCTTCAGTTATCTGGGAGAGGAGCATTCCGGCGGCGCTATGCCCTGCTTTCATTGCAAGTGCGAGATCTGCGGCAAGCTGATCCATCTGCACTGCGAGGAGCTGGAGCAGCTTGCAGATCATCTGGCAGAAGAACACCGCTTTGAACTGAATCCCCTGCGAACGGTCTTTTACGGCAGGTGCGAAGCATGCCGGAGAGCTGATCCGGTGAGCAGATGAGTCGCGTGAATTGGATGCAGCGCGTGAGCAAGTGAATGGATGAATGATACAGACAAGAAAAATGGGCATCTGAGTAAAAGTTGATATAAAAAACGGTATAGAAACAGAAGAAGAAACGGAAAAAAACGGAAAGAACATGGCATATATAACAGTGAAGAACCTGTCCTGCGGCTACAGCGGCAGGCCGGTGGCGGAAAAAATCAGTTTTACTCTGGAAAAGGGGAATTATCTGACTGTGCTGGGTGAAAACGGCGCGGGAAAGAGTACCTTTGTCAAAACTCTCCTGGGTCTTATCCCCTCTTTGGATGGGGAGATCGTTCTGGGAGACGGCCTTGGCCGGCATGAGATCGGTTATCTGCCCCAGCAGACAGAGATGCAGAGGGACTTCCCGGCTTCGGTACAGGAAATTGTCCGGAGCGGCCTTGTGGGGCGGCGCGGTCTTCGACCCTTCCTTTCCCGGGAGGAGAAGGAGGAAGTCAGAAGCATCATGGAAAGGCTGGGCATCAGCTCCATGGCAGGCAAAAGCTACCGGGAGCTTTCCGGCGGACAGCAGCAGAGAGTGCTGCTGGCGAGGGCATGCCTTGCTGCGGGCAAGGTAATCCTGCTGGATGAACCGGTTACGGGTCTGGATCCCAGGGCTTCTGCGGATTTCTACCGCCTGATCCGCGAGCTGAACCATGAGGGCATGGCTGTACTGATGGTCTCCCATGATGTAGCGGCTGCGGAAGCGGATGCCACGCATATCCTGCACGTAGGGAAAAGGGTGTTTTTCGGCACAAAGGCGGAATACGAAAAGAGCTCGATCGGAAGACATTTTCTGGCTTCGGTCAGGGATGAGGATGAGCCGGAAGAAAAGAAAATGATCCCCTACGATTCTATGCGGAAAAAGAAAAAGGAAGGAAGGGGGGAGGATGATCATGAGTGATCTGGCACGTTATTTTTCGATGCCCTTCGTGCAGTATGCGCTGATCGTAACGATCTTTGTGGCGCTTTCCGCCTCGCTTCTTGGCGTGACGCTGGTCATGAAACGGTTTTCCTATATCGGCGACGGCCTTTCGCATGTGGCATTCGGTGCCATGGCCATTGCTTCGGTCATGAAGCTGACCAACCAGATGCTGCTGATCATGCCGGTTACTGTGCTGGGAGCGGTCCTTCTGCTCCGCACCGGACAGAATACAAAGATTAAGGGCGATGCTGCCATTGCCATGGTTTCCGTGGGTTCGCTGGCTGTCGGCTACCTTCTCATGAACAGGTTTTCAACCTCCTCCAATCTGGCGGGAGATGTCTGCAGCACGCTCTTCGGTTCCTCCAACATTCTGACGCTGTCTTTGTCGGATGTCTGGGTATCCGTGATCGTTTCCCTGCTGGTTGCGGCGGTATTCTTTTTCTTCTACGCCAGGATTTTTGCCGTCACCTTTGATGAGACCTTTGCGGCATCCGCCGGAGTTAAGGTAAAACGCTACAATCTGATGATCTCCATTGTGATCGTGGTGGTCGTGGTTCTGGGCATGAACATGATCGGCTCGCTGCTGATCTCCGCGCTGATCATTTTCCCTGCGCTTTCTGCCATGCGTCTATTCGGCAGCTTCTTCTCCGTAACGCTCTGTTCGGTGGTGATCGGTATAATATCCGCAGTAAGCGGAATCATTATTTCTCTTCTGGCGGTAACTCCGGTTGGTCCTACCATAGTGGCTGTGGATATCGTGATCTTCGCTGTTTTCTGGACAGCGGGTCGCATCACCGGCCGCGAGTAGAGGGAGAGCCGCTGTATGATCATAAAAAAACTGCACCGGACGTCCGGTGCGGTTTTTTTATCCGGCGGGTACCCGTACGGATATTTATCCGGCGGTTGGCCGGAGGCTTATTTCTCGAAGCTTATTTCTCTTTAGCCGGGCTGATATACTTACCCTTATACATCTTTTCCATCAGTACGGAACGTTGATCGAAATTCGTTTCGACCTCCGTCTGGGGATACCGCTCCAGCAGCGTTTTCTTATTGGAGAAGAGGTTGGTACCCAGTGCCAGCCTGTCGCCTTCGATCTCTACGCCCAGAGCGGCAAGCGTCGTGGGGAAGAGGTCGATCGTGGAGTAAACCCGTACGGCATCCGGATCGGCGGGCGTAACCGCAGGGTTGATGATGCAGGTATAGGTTTTTCTCTGATAGCTGGCCGGAACATCCTCACAGAAATCCGTATCCATGGTAGGATGGTCGCCGGTGATCACGATGGTGGTATTCTCATAGAAATCCTGCTCCTGAACCCATTTGACAAAATTCTGTACCATCTGGGAGGAACAGTGCATAACATTGGCATACTTATCGTCGGTAAAGTTCCTGTCGCACTGGGGGCAGTAATGACCGTCCTCGAAATGCGTATCCATGGTCTGGAGAACCAGCTGGAAGGGCTGATCCTCTTTGGCCAGCTCCAGAAGATCATCCTTGGCGAAGGCGAAGAGCTTTTCATCCTCATATCCCCACCAAACCTTGTAATCTTCGGGGATCAGTCCCACATCCTTGGCATATTCATAGTCATGGATCGTGAAATTGCCGTGGGATTCATAGTAAAGCCGGCAGCCGCCGAAGGTGGCATCCGTGCCCATGACCAGAAGGTTGTTATAGCCTGCCCGGTCAAGGATATCGCTCATGGTATCAATGCCGGGGAAGAAGGTATTCTTTGCAGACATACCGTTCCGGCTCAGCGGCGTTTTCAGCGGAAGACCGGAGGTGGTGCCGAAGATGGCGCCCATGGTCCAGATTGTACAGGGAAGAGCAATACCGCCGTTCAGCTTTCCGCTGTTGCCGGAGAAATCCTCATTCTCCTCAGCCATCTCTGTCAGCTCGGGAATGATGTTCTTCGGGAAGGCGCCGCCGTGGGCTTCATCCGCATAAGTCATCTCCATGGATTCCATATAGATATAGATCAGATTCCGCTTCTTTTCCGGGAAGGTCAGCTTCACTGTTCCGGGATCGACATATTCCTTGGCAATGAGCTCGGAATATTTGAACTGGTTTCGGATAAATTTGCCGAGACCGAAGCCGAACCAGGCACCGAGGATGGCGCCCACAAGGACCAGGGCGGTAACGATCCGGAGAATGTTATAGACCAGCCAGCCCTTCTTTCCTTTGTTACGCATACGGATCAGAAGGAAGGCTGCAGGAAGGGTAACGCACAGCCCGCTGCCTACGGTGATCAGTACAAATTCCTTTACCATGTCCGGATTGGTTCCTCTGAGGGATACCCGGAGATGGAAGAGCAGCTCATCCATGTTGATGACGCTCCAGGTATTGAGCGCCCAGACAACGCCTGCGGCGAGGAAGGTGAAGAGGAAGAGGAAGATCAGAAGACGGATGATCTTCGCCTTATTGATGGGGCGGGTCTTATCCTTTTTCAGGGCTTTCTTTGCTGCCTTTTTTTCTGCCTTCAGTTCCTTTTTTGTCTTTTCCCGGCCTTCATCATCTGCTTCGGAACCGCCTGTGGCCTGTTCGGTCAGGGCGTTTTCCGTTTCGCCGGAAGGATTGGTTGTTTTCTTATTTTTTTCTTTCATGGGTTCTCCGTATTTTCTGTATTTACAGAATCATGTTCTTTGTTTGCTGCCTGCCGTACCGGCTAAGAAACGGTTCCGGCGGGCTTTTTTATTCCGGCGCACGGCAGGACTGAGGATGCTTCAGTAAATATCCGACCTAGAGTTGACGTCCTGGAAAAGCTCGGTGCTGAAGTATCTTTCGCCTGTATCCGGCAGGACAGTGACCACAGTCTTTCCCTTTCCGAGCAGCCTGGCCATTCTCAGGGCAACGCATACATTCGTTCCGCTGGAGATGCCGCAGAGGATTCCCTCCTTCATGGTCAGCTGACGTGTGGTCTCTATGGCCTCCTCATCCGTAACGATCTCGATCTGTTCGATGATGTCTCTGTCGAGAATGGGCGGGATCAGTCCGTCGCCGATTCCCATCTGCAGGTGGGAGCCGATGGAGCCGCCGGAAAGGATGGCGGCATGCTCGGGCTCGGCTGCCCAGATCTTAATCTCCGGATTCGCTTCTTTCAGAACGCGTCCGATACCGGTGATGGTTCCTCCCGTTCCGATGCCGGAGCAGAAGCCGTGGATCGGCCGGTCCGCCTGACTAAGGATCTCAGGACCGGTATACAGAAGGTGGACGTTCACGTTTTCTTTATTGGAAAACTGATCCGGCATGTAATAATTCGGATTTTCCCGGCAGAGCCTTCGCGCGGTCTCTATGCACCGGTCAATACATTCGCCGATATTGTTATCATCATGGATCAGCATGAGCTCTGCACCGTACTGTCTGATCAGAAGCCGGCGTTCCTCGCTGACGCTGTCCGGCATAATGATGATGACACGGTAGCCCTTTACCGCGCCCACCAGGGAAAGGCCGATCCCCTGGTTTCCACTGGTTGGTTCCACGATCACGCTTTCGCTTGTCAGGATCCCATCCCGTTCCGCAGCTTCGATCATCTGCAGGGCTGTTCGGGTCTTGATGGAACCGCCGATGTTCATTCCTTCATATTTAACAAGTACTTCGGCGTCCTTCGGACCGGTCAGGTGTTGAAGGCGGATCAGGGGAGTATTCCCGGATGCGGCCAGAATATTATCAAAGATCATGAATTATCTCCTCTGTTCTTTTATTGCAGCTGTTTTGAAGTAACCTTGGCGCAGGATTTGCGACCATTTTAACGGTCTTCCTCAGCAAATCCGTCTGAGATATACAACCACTTATTCTAACACAAAGCGGCAAAGAAAAACAAGAAGCAGTTAAACAGGTTTTTGCAGTCTGGCAGCATCCTTTGGAATGTAACAGAGGTACAGGATTGCCAGCATGATCATCATCAGGACCCAGCTGATCGGCTCTGTCAGGGCGACCCCGAGATAGTTCAGACGGGGGACCAGATAAAGCACAGAAAGGATCTTCAGCACCAGCTCCAGAATGGAGGAGTAAAGGGGCGCAACCTTATGTCCCAGCCCCTGCAGGGTGCAGCGAAGCACAAACAGAGGGCCGAGGAAAAAGTAAAAGCATACCCCGATCCTGCAGTACATGACGCCGTTATCGACGATGGTGGCGTCGTTTGTCGTAGCGAGCCAGGAAATAATGGGCCTGGAGATCAGGAAGACCACGCCTACGAGAATGGCGGAAATGCCGGTGACGATCAGAAGCGCATCCTTTACGCCGCGTCTTACCCGGTCAATCTGCCCGGCTCCGGTATTCTGGCTGGTATAGGTCGTCATGGCAATGCCGAAGGTGTAGATCAGAATGCAGGTAAGGTCGAAGATTCGTCTTCCCGCAACATGAGCGGCCATGATATCCGAACCGAGGCTGTTGATCCCGGATTGTAGGATGATCGTACCGATATTGACGATGCAGCCCATGAGTCCCATGGAAAGCCCTGTGGAAAAAAGCCCGGGGATTTCTTTCCACAAGCCAGCCCAGTCTTCGCGGCGGGGAAGGATATATCTGTATCTGATCAGGATAAAGATAAGACAGGCCAGAAAACAGACAATCTGGGAAAGCACCGTCGCGTAGGCGGCGCCTGCGATGCCCATGTGGAATTTACCGATAAAAAGAAGATCTGTCCCCAGATTCAGAATAACGGAAAGGATCAGAAAGTACAGTGGCGTACGGCTGTCTCCGATGGCCCGGAGCAGGTTGGCGGAAAGGTTGTACAGTGTAGTAAAGCCGATGCCGCCGATGATGATGCGGACGTAGATGAGGGCGTACTGCATAACATCATCCGGGGTATCCAGCAGGGAAAGGACCGGACGGATCACGGCAAGACTTCCGGCGGTCAATACCAGGATCGAAAGGACAGTCAGAAAAAGACTGCCGGCCACGCAGCGGCGCAGCCTGGACATATCCTTTGCGCCGAAACAGTTTGAGACCAGAATACCAAAGCCCTGCGTAAAGCCGTTGGTCAGCCCGATCAGTGTATTGGAAATAACGGCAGTCATGCCGACTGCCGCAAAAGCGTTCTTGTTCAGGTACATACTGACGATCTTGCCATCGCCCAGATTATATAATTGCTGAAATATGGTTCCGCAGATCAGGGGGATCGCAAATAAGATGATCAGTCTAGCCGGATTTCCCTTTGTCATATCCTTCATGTTAAAACCTTCTATTCTGTCGAACCGGTCTTCCTGGCCGGAATGATGATTCTTTTTTCGCCTGCTTTAGCAGCGTATTGCACACGATTATAGTGTTTTTTTCGGAATTGTCAACAGGAAAGTGAGCGTAAAAAGACCCCGCACGGCGGATCTGCCGGCGGAGCCTTCTTTTTTATTTCTAAGGGGGAGTGTATCTATTCATTTATATTCCCGAGAGGTAGTGTATCTGCTCAGCTATATTTCTAAGGGGGTGTATCTGCTCTGCTTTATTCCTGAGGGGAGGAGCTTTCTTCGGAAGAGGGTTCTTCTGCAGATGCTTTCTCTTTCTTCATTTCTTTACGCTTTTTCCGGAAGGGATGGATCACCATCAGCCAGAAGAGAAGGAGAAGAACGAGGCATACGCCGAGAACGATGACATGACGTACACACCAGACTACGAATGCCTTGCAGCGGCTGGTAAAGCCATGAACCGCATTGTGGAAGGCACGGGATATCCTTCTGCCGAAGGTATCGGGAGCAGGCTCCTCATATTCGGTGATCTCGCGGACTTCGCTTACGGTAATGTCGATGTAGCTGTAGGCGGCGTCATTATCAATACGGTTCATGCGGGTTTTCAGCTGATTGATCTGGATCTCCACCTGGGTGATCCGGTCGTCAACCATGAGGAGGGTATCCATATCTTCCAGCTTCTTAGCCTCTTCCATCATGCTGAGGTAGCTGTTTCTCTTGGTTTCCAGAACCTCAAGCTCGGCAGCAAGGTCATTATACTCCTGTGTCAGATTGGTGACGTTCTGATTCTGGTTTTTCAGGCTTCCGATGGAGCCGGAGGCGTTAACAAAGGCCTGATAATTAGAGGAGGGCACACGGATCGTCGCACTGTATACGTAGAGGGGAGGCTGGTCTCCGTAGCCGCCGGTGCTGTAAATTTCTTCGGACTCCAGAAAGCCGCTGTGGGTCTGGATCATTGCACGGATGCAGGCAACGGATTCATCGTAGTTCTTGGTTTCGAAGGTCATGTTGCAGTGATAGATCAGCTTGTCCTCGGAAATCTGCGGAAGAGTAGCTGTGCCTCCCTGCTCCTCGGGATTTGCATTTGCCTGGGTGTAGGATGCGTCACTTCCCGAACGGGCAGAGAGTGAGTTTTTCATAGGGGCATCATAGGTTTCCGCAGCATATTCTTCTGCCTCATAAGTCTCGGGTTCTGCTCCGTTCATTTGAACATTGTTCTCATAAGCGGCAGAGGCTTCCGTTGTGGATGAAGGAGATTTTTCTATACTGCTTTTGCTTCCGCAGCCGGCTGTTCCCATAAGGGCAGCCGCGAAGATCACGGCTAGTGTTTTTTTCATATTTTTCTTTTTCATATGGTTTTGTCCTCCTTATCCGGAGCTTGTCCGGAATTTTTCATTCACCCGGTCCTGAAAGGCCGGCTTTTTCATGCTTATGTCTCATATACGGATACGTGAAGCGTTTTTATGGACAAAATGAAAAAAAATGGAATTGCCAAGCAACAGCAAAAAAACCAGCCGGTACAGGCCGGCTGGCATTTTTGGGAAGAGTCAGTCTCTTCGGAAGAGATCTCTTGTATAAACCTTTTCGGATACATCATCCAGCACGCTGTCGTACCGGTTGGCGATGATGCAGCCGCACATAGCCTTGAATTTATCCAGGTCGTTGACCACCAGACTGCCGAAGAAGGTGGAACCATCCTCAAGTGTGGGCTCGTAGATCACCACGGTGGCTCCCTTCGCCTTGATCCGTTTCATGACGCCCTGAATAGAGGACTGGCGGAAGTTGTCGGAGTTGGATTTCATAGTCAGACGGTAAACGCCGACAAAGGTTTCCTTCTGCTTTTTCTCCGTGGCTGTGGAGTAGGAGTCGCCGTATTTGTAGGTGGTGCCGGCAATATCCAGCACGCGCTCGGCAATGAAGTCCTTCCTTGTCCGGTTGGATTCCACGATGGCCTGGATCAGGTTCTCCGGTACATCGCTGTAGTTGGCCAGAAGCTGCTTGGTATCCTTGGGNNACCCTGGAAGTCCACGAACCCAGCACGATATTCGAAGCGAAGGACGGGGCGTACGGGAAGTAGTCACACAGAAATCACAGATAGCACAGATATCACGGAAAGCACAGATACTCTGCATCGCTGCGCTTGCAGAGAATCCCCGAGATTCATTAATGTACGAACAGGTCAGCGCCAAGTAGGCAGGAGGTATGCATCAAGTATGCAGTAAGCAGGCAGGATATAACATCCCCTCCGCGGGCAGAGCAAGCGGAAATATCTGTGATTTCTGTACTATCTGTGTGACATTCACTAACAGCACAACTCTGGTCGCGTTTGAAGATACCCGATAACGTTTACGGGTTACGGTTTAAGGTCTAGGTGCATTAATCTCTTTTGAATATGTCTCTTGTGTAGACCTTGTCGCGGACGTCATCTAGGACCGAGTCATACCTATTTGCGATGATGGCTTGGCTTCTCTTCTTGAAGTCCTCCAGGTCATTAACCACCAGGCTGCCGAAGAAGGTGGTGCCGTCGTCCAGCGTGGGCTCGTAGATGATGACCTGCGCGCCTTTGGCTTTGATACGTTTCATGACGCCCTGGATGGCGCTCTGGCGGAAGTTGTCGCTGTTGCTTTTCATCGTCAACCTGTACACTCCTATCGTCGGTACTGGTAATGCGTGATTGTGTGATTGTGTGAGTGCGTGAGTGGTCGGGTTGAACTCGTTGTTTTCGGTGTAGGCGTAGTAGCCGGCCATCTTCAGGACCTGGTCGGCGATGAAATCTTTGCGGGTGCGGTTGCTCTCGACAATGGCACTCATCATGTTCTGCGGGACATCCTCGTAGTTGGCCAAGAGCTGCTTGGTATCCTTGGGGAGGCAGTAGCCGCCATAGCCGAAGGAAGGATTGTTGTAGAAATCGCCGACGCGGGGATCGAGACAAACGCCCTTGATGATGGAGGCTGTGTCCAGTCCCTTCAGCTCGGCATAGGTGTCCAGCTCATTGAAGTAGCTGACGCGGAGAGCAAGATAGGTGTTGACAAAAAGCTTGGTGGCCTCAGCCTCGGTAAAGCCCATGAACAGGGTCTCCACGGGATGCTTTAAAGCGCCCTGCTGAAGGAGGGCGGCAAAGCTCTCTGCGGCCTTGCGGGTGGATTCGTCTGTGCCGACGATAATGCGGCTGGGATAAAGATTGTCATAAAGCGCTTTGGATTCCCGCAGAAACTCGGGACTGAACAGGATCCTGTCACAATGGAATTTTTCCCGGATATGCTTCGTATAGCCTACAGGAATAGTGGATTTGATCACGATATAAGGCTTTTCATCATTATCCTTCGTGCTCTCCAGGATCAGGCTGATCACGGCCTCTACGGCAGAACAGTCAAAGAAATTCTTTTTCGGATCATAGTTGGTGGGAGCGGCAACGATGATGAAATCGGCATTTTTATAGGCTTCGGCACCATCTGTTGTTGCGGTAAGATGAAGAACACGCTTTCCGGTTTTGGCTTCCTCCAGATATTTTTCAATATAATCATCCTGAATGGGAGAAATATACCGGTTCAGTTTTTCCACCTTTTCCGGGAGGATGTCCACTGCGGTAACGTCGTTATGCTGGGACAGAAGAACAGCCAGAGAGAGCCCTACATAGCCCGTGCCGGCTACTGCGATTTTGAAGGAATGCTCCGGTTCGGGTAAAACAGCGGTTTCTTCCAGAAAGAAATCGGTGGGTTCAAAGCCAAGCACCTCGCCGAGAGACTCCAGCTGATCGATAGAGGGTGTATATTCCAGCGTTTCGAGCTTGCTGAGCACGGACCGGTTCATGCCGGTCTTTTCCGCCAGCTGACCCTGGGTCAGCTTCATTGCCTTCCGCCGGGATACAACAGTATCCCGAAGTAGAGAAAGAGATAATCTTTTCATTACTGATTTGCTCCTTTTTGCTTTTATTATTACTTATCTGTAATTCCTCAGTGTTTCACCTTGCGAAAGGATAAATAACCAGATGTGACGTTATAAACAACATGACAAAGCTGCACGTATCCGATTCATTTTCGATAAAAAATATAGCATTTTCCGGGAAGTGTGTCAATTGTTTTGTTTTATACATTTAAGGAAGAAAGAGAAAAGCTTTAAGTAATGAAAATGCATCACTGCAAAATGTTGTTTTAAACAATATTTCCGATTTTTCTTGACGCTGAAATCCGGTTATGATAACATTTCATCTAACAAAAGGGAGTAGTTGGCATGAAAGACTTCCAATCTTTCGTGGCTGCACAGTCGTCAGGACGGTGGTGAACCACCCGGCAGTGCAGGTCAACCGGAAACTGATCAGCGAGACTTTTGTCGTACATTTGTTGCGGCGGAGGGGTCTCGTTTTTTTGTGTTTCCACTTTCATTAATCCGGAATTCCGGCATCATTGTGAACTGAAATCACCGGGAGAGGCAGCATTCACCGAATGAAAGCGAAAGCTGCTGGAAAGAGATTCCTCCAAAAGGAAAAAGCCTGAAAGGAGGCAAGTTATGTCAACTATTATCATCGCATCCATCATCGCAGTATTTTTATTTGTTATTATTCTAACCAGCTATGTAAAGTCGCCCCCGGACAAGGCGTACATCATCTCGGGCTTCCGCAGAAGACCCAAGGTTCTGATCGGCCGTGCCGGCATCAAGCTGCCCTTCCTGGAAAGAAAAGATGAACTCATCATCAAGCAGATATCCATTGATATCAAAACCGGCGACTATGTGCCCACGTCTGATTTTATCGGCGTGAACATCGATGCAGTTGCCAAAATTCGTTTGATGACGGATCCCGACGGTATTCAGAGAGCCATGGCGAACTTCCTCAACATGAATGAGCAGAGGATCGCGGAAGCCCTGGTGGATTCCCTTCAGGGTAATATGCGTGAGATTGTAGGTACCATCACGCTGAAGGAGCTGTGCAATGACAGAAAATCCTTCGGTGACCAGGTACAGGAAAAGGCTCAGTTCGATATGAGTCGGCTGGGCGTAGAGATCATCTCCTGCAATATCCAGCATGTAGAGGACAAAAATGATCTGATCAATGCGCTTGGTCAGGATAACATGGCTTCTATTCAGAAGTCCGCAAGCATTGCCAAGGCAAACGCCGACAGAGACGTGGCGATTGCCCAGGCACAGGCCCAGAAGGAGGCAAACGACGCCAGGGTGATGGCAGAGACCGAGATTGCCATCAAGCAGAACGACCTTTCCATCAAGAGAGCCGAGCTGAAAACGGTGGAGGATACAAAAAAAGCAGAGGCGGATGCTGCGTATGAGATCCAGCAGGAAACCCAGCGTAAGACAATTGAGATTACCAGGGCACAGGCGGATATCGCCAAGCAGGAGCAGGAGATCACCCGTAAGCAGAAGGAGGCTTCCGTAAAGGAGCAGGAGCTGAATGCGGAGATCCGTAAGCAGGCTGATGCAGAAAAATACCGTCAGCAGCAGATGGCAGAGGTAGAGCTCTACAAGCGCCAGAAGGACGCGGAAGCAAAGAAATATGAATTTGAGCAGGCTGCAGAGGCTAAGCGTATCCAGGCTGAGGCGGATAAGTATGCCATGGAGCAGGAAGCGGCCGCCATCAAGGCCAGAGCCGAGGCGGAAGCTGCCGGCATCCGGGCAAAGGGCGAAGCGGAAGCCGCTGCTATTCAGGCGAAGGCGGAGGCGGAGGCTGCCGGTATTGATAAGAAGGCGGAAGCCATGAAGAAATACGGTGAGGCAGCTATTGTGGAGATGCTCTGCAAGATGTATCCCGAGGTGGCCCGTGCCGTTGCCGAGCCCCTTTCCAAGATCGATAAGATCACCATGTATGGCGAGGGTAATACCGCAAGGCTGACGGAGGATGTGACAAGATCCTTCAAGCAGACCATTGACGGTCTGTCGGATTCCATGGGAATAGACCTGAATACCGTGGTTTCCAGCTTTCTGGGATCGAGGGCGGCCGTAGGCGCAAAGCTTCCGGGTGACGCAAAGAACAGTGAAGGAAAAGAGTCCGTCCGGCTTCCGGAATAGAAAGCTTGAAATGAAGGCCTGAAACGAAAGCCAGAAAAGGCAGTATGAATGGAAAGCAGAATAAAAAGTTGGAAAAAGTGAAGAAAAAGGAGGAAAAGTAAAAAGTTAGGATTGTACATTTTCAAAAATAATGGTATTATATGAAATGGGATAATTGCGGGGAGGAGGATTTACCTCCTTCCCCATCATAATAGATGTATGGGATGGAGGAGCAAAACGTATGAAGCCTTTCAGAAATGCCTTTGAAGCGATTAAGAGACTGCTTCGTAAATTAGGGGGAAAGAAGGAGCCGGAGGCACCTGTTCAGGAGCCGCAGATACCGGAGACACCGGAGGTTCCCGAAGAACCCAAGGTTTCCGAAGAGGAAGCGAAAAAACAGCAGGAAGAGGCCATGAAGGAGGCAGCGGCAAAGATTGCCGCGGCAGAGGAGGCTTCCCAGAAAGCAGCCGAAAAAGCAGCCGGAAAAGCAGGTTCCGACAAAGGTAAAAAGCAGGGCGGAAAGCCGCAGCAGCAGAAAAAACAGACCTTCCAGAGTACCATTGACGAGGCGGAAAAGGCTGAGCAGAAGAAGTATGAGGAAGAGGTTAAGAAGCGTGCTGAGCGTGCGGCAAAGCGTGAGGAAAAGGAAGCGCAGCATGACACCAAGAAGGTTGTTGATCCGGTAACGGGTGAAGAGATCGAGCTTAACGCTCTCCCGGAGGAAGCAGTCTTCCTGAAAAAGTACATGAAGCTCCCCACGACTTCCAATGATATACTTGTCACCATGAATTCTATTGTAAAGCATCCGGATATGCCGAAGAATATCGTGATCCTGGGCAAGAATGGTTTCGGTACGGTAAAGGTTGGCGAGGACTTCGCCAGAAGCTTCTTTGCCTGCGGACTGGTAAAATCCGATAAGATCGCAAAGATTAAGGCTAAGCAGCTGAATAAGATCGGACTGGAGAAGCTGTCCGGGCTGAAGGGCGGATGTTTGATCATCGAGAATGCCGGGCTTGTTTCCTTTGACAAGCTGGTGGATGTCATTAAGAATTCCGCTCCCGATCAGAATGATTATGTGGTGATCCTGACCGGTGAGATCGATTCCATTGCTAACTTCTTTGAAGAGAATCCTGAGATAGTGGATGCATTTATCTACCTGATCGATATTCACAGGATTTCCGAGGTGGGTATGGCTAACCTGGCAAGGGGCTATATCAAGGAGAAGGGCTACAAGGCGGATAAGGATGTGATCGATAAGCTGAAGGCTTCCCTGAAGACCATGGAGGTTGGTAATATCGACAGATTTATCGAGCTGATCGATGGCGGTATGGCAAAATGCGATACAAGGGAAGAGGTTTCCGGCAATACCAGAAAAGAGCTGGCGGTTGCGGACTTCTGATTTCCGGATAGCGCAGCATCTGGATTCCGGATATGAGCTGAATGCGTCCGGATGAAAAGTGTTATGGTTATGATAATGGTTATGATGAGCCTGTAAAAAAGGACCCGGCATGGTATGCCGGGTCTTTTTTGCGGCCTTTTCCATCCTGCTGTATTTAGATTTGCTGCCTGCCCCGTCCTCCGGCATACCGCACCGTGACCTACGATCGATTTATAGAATCAGAGCGCTTATTCCGCCGACTTTCTTACGCTTTCGGAACTCGCTGCGCAGGTTCCGGAGATTTTGCTTCGCAAAATCCGGGAATACGAAACCTGCTCCGCTCAAACATCCGAAAGCTGTGGAAAGTCGTTTGCGGAATTTCGCTGCTGATTCTAAATAAACCGCTCAATGTTCACGGTTGCGGTATGCCGGAGGGCGGGGCAAGCGAAGCACAGCCGAAAGTGATCCCGGGAAGAAGCAAGCCAAGCACAGCCGAAAG
>DFHD01000008.1 GCA_002372545.1 Lachnospiraceae bacterium UBA3732
TTATCATGCATGAAATACCAGTAGGACTGATCATGCTCATGAGGCAGTCCGAGATATTCATCCATGTTAAAGGTAACTACGTTCGCAAAGCTGAGCTCCCCTGCCTGGTTCATTCTTGCCAGTTCCTTATATACCCCAATGGGGCTGGAGCCTGTGGGCAGACCCAGAACAAAGGGACGGTCCTCTCTATGTGCCTTGATCTTTCCTGCAATATAATTTGCTGCCCAAAGGCACATCTTCTCGTAATTTTCCTGAATAACAACTCTCATTTTTTATCTCCTTATTGCGATCGATTTGTTTCATCCGGTGTCGGAATGGTCTCTGTTACAGTTTTGATTCTGCTTTTTTCTCCACTCCTGACGGTCCACCCTCACGCTGCAAAGTAAGACTGCCTTGGGGTACATCTTTCGTACCGGCATTTACTTCAGCTTTTCTGACCGTGACAGCATCCGCCGAGTCTTTCGACCACTGTCAACCTCGTCACCCTGTTACGGGCCTGGCGCTAACAGTTTTCTGTTCCTCCTGCACAAGGAAAACTGCTTTACTAATCTATGTATTATACTAAAATAGATTAGATTTGTAAAGAAAAAGGACGGTTTCCCATGGGAAACCGCCCCTCATCTTCTTCTGCTGCTTCATCCAAGACTTACTTTTTAAATTCCTCCCGGCAGCTTTTTAAATGCTCATACTTGTTATCCAAACTGAAACGATCAGTTACGATTATTCATCCGGAGATTCCGGACTTTCCTCCGTCATACTTTCCGGAGCTCCCGTTTTATTGTCTGAAGAATCCTGCCGATATCCGGAGTCGGCCGGTAAACCCTTTTCCGTTTCTGTCACTGCTTCTTCAGATTCCTTTCCTTCCGTTTCCGGTTCAACTGCATCCTGCTTCTCTGCCGGCCAGAAACCCTTTGCATTTCCGACTATATCTTCTCCGGATGCATCATCTGAAGAAGAGGCCGCGATCTCCCAGGGCATGGGCGGTCGCTTCCCTTCCCGTTCCTCCGGGAAAGCACCGCCATGAGATTCCCAGGGTGCCTTATTATCCGGATCATTCTCCGCTCTATTCTCCTGCTTAGCCTGAGACCAGCTTTCTGCAGCATTATCTGACACGCTTCTGCCACCTGCGCTGCCCGAAGCATCCTGTCTTGGCGTATACTGCGGTGTATTTGCTTTCTCCGGGGCACCTGCCCTACTCTCAGCGGGTCGCTCCGGGAAGCTCACCTGATGATCCACCGGTCTCTCCGCATGCACAGGGAATGGCTTTCTTTCGGGCTGTCTTTCCGGCGCATTCTCAGACTCTCTTTCCTGAGCCGCCGGCCGGAAAGGCTCCGGTGCCTCATACACACGGTATTTATCCTTCTTTTTGCCGGACTTTCCGGTCTTTCCTTCTTTTTTCTCGCCCTTTTCGGATTTTTCACCCTTCAGCTTCTTTTTCTTACCCCTTGCGAAGCCGCCTTCCATTCCGGTGACATAGCCGGTTCCGGTAAGTTCGATCTCCGCTTCCGGTATTACGCCGCCTGTGATCCTGTTGAAGATATCCATGAACTGCTTACCGGTAATGGTTTCGTGTTCGATCAGGTATTCGGCGATGGCGTCCAGAATAGCTTCATTCTGCTTCAGCAGCTTATATGCCTTTTCATACGCCATATTGGTGATCCGGGCAATTTCCTCATCAATCCTGGTGGCCGTCTCATCCGAGCACTGCATCACCGCCCTGCGGTCCAGATATTCTCCGGTGATTGCCTCCAGCTGTACCATACCGAAGCGTTCGGACATACCATACATGGTGATCATGGCCCGGGCTTCCTTGGTAGCCTGCTCGATATCGTTGGATGCGCCGGTGGTTACCGACTCAAACTTCAGCGCCTCCGCGGCACGGCCGCCCATGGTGATGATGATATGAGCCTCCATCTCCGCCTTGGTCTCCAGATATTTCTCTTCCTCCGGCGTCTGCCATACATAGCCGAGAGAACCCATTGTTCTTGGCACGATAGTGATCTTCTGCACCGGCATGGTGTGCTTCTGCAGCACCGTCAGCAGGGCATGGCCGGTTTCGTGGTAAGCCACCACCCGCTTTTCCTCGGGGCTCAGGATCCTGTCCTTCTTTTCCTTACCGGCGAATACCACCTCAACCGATTCCAAAAGGTCATTCTGGGACACATATTTTCTGCCCCGGCGAACTGCCAGAAGCGCTGCTTCGTTGATGATATTGGCCAGATCCGCACCAACCGAGCCGCTGGTAGCAAAGGCCAGTTCCTTCAGATCCACGGTTTCATCCAGCCTTACATCCTTGGCATGTACCCGGAGGATATCCTCCCGGCCGCGCTGATCCGGCTTTTCCACGATCACCCGGCGGTCAAACCGTCCGGGACGGAGAAGGGCCTTATCCAGCACCTCGGGACGGTTGGTTGCCGCCAGCACAATGATACCCTTGGAGGTATCAAAGCCGTCCATTTCGGAAAGCAGCTGGTTCAGCGTCTGTTCACGCTCGGAGTCACCGCCCATATGGCGGGTGTCGCGGCTCCGGCCGATGGCGTCGATCTCATCGATAAAGATAATACAGGGAGCCTTCTGTTCGGCCTGCTTAAAGAGATCCCGGACACGGGAGGCGCCCACGCCGACGTACATTTCCACAAACTCCGAACCGGACATGGAGAAGAAGGGCACGCCCGCTTCACCTGCCACTGCCTTGGCCAGAAGAGTCTTACCTGTTCCCGGAGGGCCAACCAGAAGAGCGCCCTTGGGAAGCTTGGCACCAATAGCCAGGTAGCGGTCGGGATTCTGCAGGAAGTCAACCATTTCGGCCAGACTTTCCTTGGCTTCCTCCTCGCCGGCCACATCCTTAAAGGTTACGCCTGTGTTTTTCTGCATGCCGTAAAGCTTAGCTCCGGACTTGCCCACATTCATTAGGCCGCCGTTTTTGGTCATGCTCCGCATGATCAGCATAAAGAATATGTAGAATACCGCAATGGTGACCACCCAGGACAGAATGCTCTTGATCAGCGCATTGCTGCCCTCGTCAATTGCCCGGAATTCCACATTTGCCTCAGCCAGACGGTTCACGAGCTCATAATCATCGGTACGGATCACGTAATAGGTTACGTTCTCGGTTTTTACGCCCTGCTCATTGGGGGTAAAGTATATCTTGTCGCTGTAGATCTTGACATTCTTTACCTCTCCGGCATCCACCATTTCAATGAACCTGTCGTAGGGTACCTCTTCCTCTCCCGACTGCCTGAACTTATTGAACTGCTGCCAGAAGATCAGCGCCAGCACAATGGAAATGATCAGAATAATGATCGTATGATTATTTCCGCGCTTTCCCTGATCGTCATTTCTGTTATTGTTGTTGCCGTTATCCATAAATCCTTCTTTCATTATCGCTGCGGATACCGCCGAAGCTCCGCGGGTATCCTCAGTCAGCACGCCGCCTGTGCCTCTGCATATGGCAGCAGGTTTTTCCGTATTTTTATAAACTGCCGCCCCGAAGATCCTCCGGAGGCGGCAGCTTCCTGTTGCACCTTTTATACAGACTTAGAACATCTGTCCGCCATAGAGCGGATATTTGTCGGTGATGCTCTTTACAAGAGCCTCAGCCTTTACGTTATCCTTATCAATGATGGCTGCCTTGAAGGCATCGGCGATCACTGCCATATCCTCCTTTACTGCGCCTCTTGTGGTCACTGCAGGCGTGCCAACACGGATGCCGCTGGTCACGAAGGGTGAACGCGGATCGTTGGGAACAGTGTTCTTGTTTACGGTGATATGCACCTCATCCAGCAACTTCTCCACTTCCTTACCGGAAAGGTCGAGATTCTGCAGGTCAACCAGCATCAGGTGATTGTCGGTACCGCCGGAAACAATATTGAAGCCTCTTTCTGTCAGGGCATCCGCAAGAGTATGCGCATTCTCCACTACTCTGCCCATGTAATCCTTGTAGTCCTGGGAAAGCGCTTCCTTGAAGCATACAGCCTTGCCGGCGATGACATGCATCAGCGGGCCGCCCTGGATACCGGGGAATACAGCCTTGTTGAAGTTATATTTCTTATTCACCTCTTCGCTGCAGAGGATCATGCCGCCTCTGGGTCCGCGAAGGGTCTTATGTGTGGTGGTTGTGGTAACATCCGCATAAGGAATGGGGCTCATATGATAGCCTGCAGCCACGAGACCTGCGATGTGCGCCATATCCACCATAAGCACTGCGCCAACTTCATCCGCGATCTCACGGAACTTCTTGAAATCGATCTGACGGGCATAAGCAGAAGCGCCGGCCACGATTAGCTTCGGCTGGTTTTCCTTTGCGATCCGCAGAACCTCGTCATAGTTGATGCGTCCGTCGGGGCCTACGCCGTAGGGCACGCAGTTAAAGTACTTACCGGACATATTTACCGGTGATCCGTGTGTCAGATGTCCGCCGTGGTCCAGGTTCATGCCCATAAAGGTGTCGCCCGGCTCCAGAATGGAGAAAAATACCGCCATATTGGCCTGTGCGCCGGAATGGGGCTGCACATTGGCATACTCTGCGCCAAAGAGCTCCTTCGCTCTTTCTCTGGCCAGATCCTCTACCACATCCACATACTGGCATCCGCCGTAGTAGCGCTTGCCCGGATAGCCTTCTGCGTACTTATTGGTCAGCGGGCTTCCCATCGCTGCCATTACTGCCTTGCTGGCAATATTCTCAGATGCGATCAGCTCCAGATTCTGGTTCTGGCGGTTGATCTCATCGGTCATGGCTGCTGCTACCTCCGGATCGATTCCGGAAATCATGTCAAAACTGTACATTGCTGTTCTCCTTCGTAAAATATGATTTATAATTCTCAGATCACTGTGTGGCAGTCATCTGATCATGCACTTTTTTTAAGGCGGCATCTACATTCATTTTCATTTAGACACAGTGATCTGAGAAAACACCTCGCCGATGCGGTCGCGTATCACGATATCGGCGCGGACAGAGCGGGCTGTCTCCGACATATTGATCACAGCCAGATGCTTCCCGTTAAAGTAATCCACAAAGCCGGCTGCCGGATATACCACCAGGCTGGTTCCGCCGATGATGAGCATATCTGCCCGGGAAATGTGGGAAACGGCCCGGCTGATCACGGAGGAATCCAGTCCCTCCTCGTAGAGCACCACATCCGGACGGATCAGGCCGCCGCATACCGGACATTTCGGAACGCCCTCTGCCGCCTTGATCTTCTTTGTTTCCTCCACCCCGTCATAGCGGGTATGGCATTTACTGCAGTAATTCCGGAGCACTGAGCCATGCAGCTCCAGCACCTCCCGGCTCCCGGCCGCCTGATGCAGGCCGTCAATATTCTGGGTGACCACTGCCTTCAGCTTTCCGGCCGCCTCCATTTCCGCGAGCTTCACATGCGCCGCATTGGGCTTTGCATCCAGCGCCAGCATCTTATCCTTGTAAAACTCGTAAAACTCCTCTGTCTTTCTGGTCAGAAAGGTATGACTGACGATCTGCTCGGGCGGGTATTTATATTTCTGATGATACAGGCCGTCCTGGCTGCGGAAATCCGGAATACCGCTTTCCGTGGAGACCCCGGCGCCGCCGAAAAACACAATATAAGATGACTCATTAATGGCATCCTGAAGCTTTTGTATTTCTTCTGTCATAGGCCCCTCCTATTCCTCCGTGGGTTTTTCTTCGACTGTCAGGATCACGGAAAAGGTCTTGTCGATCGATACCTTTTCCTTATCATAGGTAAAGTCCAGCTGAAGCGCGTACTGCCCCGGGGACAGTCCTGCTGCATCCACCTGCGGATGCAGGCTTTCCGCCGTAACCTCCTCCAGATCGGAGCTGAGTCCGGAGATCTCCACATTCAGCGTACCGGAAAAAGTAATGGAATAATTATAGTCCTTCTCTTTTGATACGATCTCAATCTGGCTGCTGTTCAGGCTGATGGTCTTGGTCTCCTGCTTTTCCACGGAAACACTGACCGCAACCTGCGCGCCGTCCTCCACCGTTTCCACGCCCTTCGGCAGATAATCATCCAGACGGATATTCTCCTCCTTCGTCTCAGTTATGCCGGAGATGGAAATATCGTCAATCACAACCTCGGTGATATCCGCAAGGGTTGCCGCGTCTCCGGCAATACGGACAGTCTGGGGATTAAAGTTGACCCCGCTGACGGAATATCCGTCGGCCGGATTTCCAGCGATCTCCACCCGGACTGCCACCTCTTTTGTGGGATAAACCGGAACAGTGACCAGAACGGAATTCTCGGAAAGGGTGATCTTTTTTCCCTCCATGGACTCCCCGTAAATATCAAAGCAGCTGAGGCTGACCTCGCTGTTAAAGGTGGAATATGCCTTATCCACATCCACCACGGCACGAAGCTCCTTCACATTCTCCAGAACGGAGGCCGCTCCCTCAATGGTCACGATATTCGGCTTTGCCGTACAGGAGCCGAGAGCGTATCCCTCCATGACATTTCCCATCGTCACCACGTTCACCGGAAGCTCCCGCTCCACCTTTTCTTCAAGAGAAAGGGTCATGGTCGTATTCAGCCGCGTAACGGTCACATTGGCATGGTTCTCTACCAGAGAAACACTGATCTCCGCCGTATTGGTAACGGACAGCTGGGAAAGATCGGCGCTGGCGTAAAAATCCTCCGCAGTCATTCTTTCCACCAGAGATCTGGGTCCCTTTACGCTGACATCCACGGTTTCCCCGCTGGTCACCGTATAAATCTGTCCCATACTCTCCAGCTTTTCCCCGTTCACCTGTTCCACCGGGATCCCCCGGATGGTCTTCGTTACAATATAATCATCTACATTCACAACGATCAGCCAGGTGATCACAGCCAGGATGATGGCGATCAGTTTCAGCCAGAGATTCCGCAGAAATCTGCCCTTAGCTATTTTCATGCTTCCGGCCTCCCTTCCTGCTCTTCTTTCCTCTTGGTCCCCGGCTGGGCTCTTCCTCAGGTCCGGCAATCCTCTGGAGCTGTTTTCTGAGACCGTCTTCATCCAGATCACGATAAAGCGTACCCTTATAAGCTACGGTCACCCCTCCGGTCTCCTCGGAAATGATCACCGTCATGCTGTCGGACACCTCGCTGATACCCAGCCCGGCCCTGTGCCGCGTACCGAGATCCTTATTGATGTCGTTTCTTTCCGTTAAAGGCAGATAGCAGGTTGCTGCCACCACCCGGTTATGCCGGATCAGAACGGCACCGTCATGAAGAGGCGTGTTCTTTTCAAATATATTGACCAGAAGCTGCTGGGAAATGGTGGCATCCACCTGAATGCCCGTGTTCTCCACCTCGCCCAGAGGCGTCATCTGCTCAATGACGATCAGCGCGCCGGTCTTTGCCATGGAAAGCTGCGTCGCAGTCTTCACCAGCTCATACACCGATTTTTCCGAAAGTCTGGCACCCAGATTCCTGTTCGAATCCAGGTTGATAAAATTCCTCAATATCTTCTTTCTGCCCAGCTCATCGAGCGCATGCCTCAGCTCCGGCTGGAACAGGATGATAAAGGCCAGAACAATAACATTCACCAGTTTTCTCGCGATCCAGAGAACCGTATTCAGGTGAAGGAGCGCTGCCAGTACCACAAAGATCAGTACAACAAGAATACCCTTTAACAGGGTCCATGCCCTGGTGGATTTAAACCAGAGCAGGATATGATAAAGAACGTATGCAATTAAAATGATGTCCAAGACATCGGACCAGGTTATTCTCGGAATGTAAAACCAGTCCAGATACGCCTTGAGCCATGTCCATAATCTATCCATGGCGCCTCCTTATCATCATAATCCTCATACACCGGTTCAGACCGGAAGCATCATTTCAGAATCATCATCCCAAATCCTCAGACCGGAAGCATTACTCCGTGGCACCAGACCGGAAGCTTTAATCTGCCTCCTCAGCTTCCTCGGGGATCATTTCCTCCGTATCCATTGCTTTGGAGCGGTAACGTCTCTTTTCGCTGGGAATCTTCGGCACCGCCTTTACGTAGTAGAAATAATCATCATCCTCAAATTCCACCCGCTCTGTATGCTTGTAATCCAGTATACCCTTTGCGATCCGTACGACGGCAGCCACCAGAAGGCCTACAAGAACGCCGAGGAACATATCGCCGGTATCCGGCTTTACCTTCATGATCGAACCGGTGATGGCGTAAATAATCGGGCTGAATACCGCGCATACGCCTGCCCCGACATACTGGAAATACTTATAGGGCAGCCGGTATACCACGCTGGAGATCAGAATGACCAGCATAAAGGTAATGCCGAGAAGCAAAACCTCCTTATTGCGGAGTACATTTTCTGTCAGATACTTGAATACCTCAACCTTTTCCGGATCCTCAGCCACAGCAAGCATAGTTTTCAGCTCGCCTGCCGCAATGGAAAACTGATAAACAAACAGGCCGAAAAGGGCAGGCAGCGCGCCTATCGCTCCGACCGTCACCAGAATGATCAGCGGAGCCGCAAACTTCAGATGCAGCATAATGAGCAGCGGCATCAGAAGGACAATATCGCTTTCCCTGGAGAAAAACCGCGCATATACACAGTAGATCAGAAGGAAAAATACCAGGAAGGCGAGGCCTACCATTGTAGAAATGGAGAAGCACTCCGAAGCCATGACTGCGCCTGCCGCAAAGAACATGAATCCCTGGGGCATCAGCGCCGTAAGCAGGGAGAGCAGCAGGGTAAAGGACTTCATATTTACCAGTTCAAAATATCCATACATGTGCCGGATAGAAGTGAAAACGGCAAAGCACCATATAAACCGGAGGACCGGCGCGGTGATCTCATCATATTTACGAAGGAAATCTCTGATTTGATTCCTGATTCTGATCAGCTGTTTCATTGTTTCGGTTCGTTCTCCTTTCTGGCATCCTGCACTTCAGCATTTGCCAGGATTTTGTCAAGCTCATGGTCATCGTCTCCGATTGCCGAGCTCACCTTGACCGGATAGGCTTTGTTTCTTTTCCGCATCATGTCCTTTTCCTCACGCTTATATAAGCGCACAAGCCTTCTCAGGTTCCGGTTGTACCGGACCAGTCCGGGCTTCACCCGGTAAAACCGGATGGAATAGATGGTAAAGGCATAAACAAAGAAAATGCCAAGCACTCCGACATAACCCAGAAGCAGTCCGGACATCACCTTGAAATAATCCATGGTATAGACGTCGACGAGGAGCTTCTCGAAACGCACAGCAATGTAGATTCCTACGATCAGCCAGTACATGACCGTAGCCACGACCAGCGTTTTCAGGCAATTATATTTTACGTAGTCCTCCTTAAAATAACGGCTCATAACCAGATCCCGATTGTTCTCTTTTTTCTCGTAGATCGTGATCTGCGTCATCAGGCGGACTTTCTCTCTGTCTACCAAGATCATTACCCTCCTTCGGACGTGCATAAGCACAAATTCCCTGTGTATCATCATACCCTAATCGAGGAAAAAATACAAGCAACTTCATTATGTTAAGTTTTTTTCCTTTTTTCTTTCTTGTATATTTAATGAGATTGTGTGAAAATAGAGTGGACGGACTATCCGTATCAATTCAATAAGGAGGCTGTTATGGCTAAAAATTATTTTGATCTTACCGGACAGGTTGCTGTCGTTACAGGCGCATCCACCGGACTTGGTGTACAGATGGCAAAGGCTCTGGCCAGCCAGGGCGCAAACATTGTCTGCATCGCAAGAAGGCAGAACCTGATCGATGAGGTGGCAAAAGAGATCACCGATGCTTTCGGTGTAAAGGCGATCGGCATCCGCTGCGATATCACCGATACCGAGAGCGTTAACAAGGCTGTGGATGATATCCTTGCCGAGTTCGGACGCATCGATATCCTGATCAACAACGCAGGTACCGGCGCAGTTGCCCCGGCTGAGGATATTACCGACGACCAGTTCTACAACGAGCTGAACATCGACCTCTTCGGCTCCTTCCGCGTTGCCCGCGCTGTGGTAAAGAAGGCAATGATCCCCGCAAAATACGGCCGGATCATCAACATTGCTTCCATGTACGGCATGGTTGGCAACAAGGTTGCCCCCTGCTCACCCTATCATGCGGCAAAGGGCGGCGTGGTCAACATGACCAGAGGCCTTGCGGCTGAGTGGGGCAAATACAACATCAATGTGAATGCGATCTGCCCAGGCTACTTTTACTCTCCGCTGACAAAGGAGACGCTGGACAGCGATTTCTTCCAGGCAAATGCGAAGACCATGATCCCGCTGTCCCGCTACGGCAATGAGGGAGAGCTGGATACCGCCGCTCTTTTCCTGGCAGCTCCCGCTTCCAGCTACGTTACCGGCGTGATCCTTCCCGTAGACGGCGGCTATACTTCCATGTAAGGCCGCTTCCGGCTGCGTGATCCTTCATCGGGTACTCATGGCGTATAAGCCAAACAATGGAGTGTAGGTTAAGGCAATAGATTATCATCTCAAAACAAAACTTACATAAAAATAACAGGCGGAGCAGCTCGCTCCGCCTGCTTTTCATTCCTGCCGGTTTTCAGCCCGATGAATCACAGTCTGATTTAGTACAGTCTGATCGATCGCAGCTTGATGATTGCAATCTGATATATTACGGCCTTCTGTTTTACAGCCGGATATCTGATCTACGAGCTGATGCGACGATCAGATATATTACGGCCGGATGCTCATATCGGTAACGCTGATATTGGAGATTGTTCCATCCCAGACAAAGCTCACATAGAAATCTCCATCCGAAGCCGTTCCGCCGTATTCCAGCTCGGCGTCTGTTCCGGTTAACCCGAAGGTGTTCACGGCATCCTCCCTGGAAGAACCAACCTTCAGTCCGCAGGCAAGAGCCACCTGGTCGTTCGCCGCTCCCTCACCCGGCAGATAAATACTCATGACCACATCATCCACATTTACCTCAACGCAAAAGCCATCGAAATAATAGGTGGTGACCTGACCTCTCGCATTAGGATCGCATGGCATTGCTGATGAAGCAGGTTTCACCTCTGCACCAAGCTTATCCTTAATATCTGAATACTTTACGCCAGGACTGAGCGAAAAACCGTTTACCACGACTGCACCCTTTCCCCGAATGCTGTCATCTGCCGCAGCCTCCGTACTTTCAGTGGATACGGAAGCTGCCTCCGTTTCCTTTGCCTCATCCTTCTTCCCGCAGGCAGAAAGCCCGAATGCCATGATCACTGCGGTTAATATAGCTGCTGTTCTCTTCTTCACGATCATTTCCTTCTTTCACTGATTATCGCACTGCTTTTGCAGCACCTGCTGAACAGATATCATGATATCGGGGGCAAAAGGTACTTTGCCCCCAGGTATCAAACGATTAATAGTTTTCTTCATGCACCTCAAAGAAGCTCTGGGGGTGATTACATACCGGACAAACCTCCGGTGCCTCGGTTCCCACAACGATGTGACCGCAGTTCCGGCACTCCCAAACCTTAACCGTGCTCTTCTTAAATACTTCCTGCGCCTCTACATTCTTCAGCAATGCACGGTAACGCTCCTCGTGATGCTTCTCGATCTCGCCAACTCCTCTGAATTTCGCGGCCAGTTCGGGGAAGCCCTCCTCCTCTGCTGTTTTGGCAAAGGATTCATACATATCTGTCCACTCATAGTTCTCGCCCTCAGCCGCAGCCAGAAGGTTATCCGTTGTGGAACCGATGCCCTCCAGCTCCTTAAACCAGAGCTTGGCATGTTCCTTCTCATTATCCGCCGTCTTCAGGAAGAGCGCAGCGATCTGCTCATATCCTTCCTTCTTTGCAACGGATGCAAAATAGGTATACTTGTTTCTCGCCTGGGACTCACCGGCAAAGGCAGCCTCCAGATTCTTTTCTGTTTTTGTTCCTGCATACTTTTTTTTCTTCTCTGCCGGAGATTCCTCGATCAGCTCCAGATTATCGCCGGTCGCCTTGCAAAGGGGGCAGACAGGAGTCTCACCATCCGGTACCTCGAATACCTCGCCGCAGATCTTGCATCTGTACTTTGCCATAACACTTTCCTCCTTCTCTTCTAAATGATTCTTAGATATCCGCAGCTGTTCCTGCCTTGTTCATGCAAAGCAGCCGCCAGCGGTCATTACATGTTTCCAGTTTATCATACTCCCCCTATTTAATCAATTTAACATGAGTTAAATCCCGCCCTTTACCCGCCTCCCGATTTATGATAAAATCTGCCGTGCAGCCGCACCGGCTGTTTTAGCATGATCATGCCGCACGGAAAGGAATTTTTATGAAACACAGAAAACTGGTGGGAAATCTTCTTCTCACCTTTACCGCCATCATCTGGGGAACCGCCTTCATGTTCCAGCGGACCGGAATGGATAAGATCGAGCCTATGACCTTTAACGCGGCAAGGATGGCTCTCGCCGCCGTTTTTATCGGGGCGTTTTCCCTTCTGACTGACCGCTATGCCGGCAGGAAAAAGCCCTCCGGGGCGCCGGTCCGGGGGAAGGAAAAAGAAGCCTTAACATGGAAAAAGAATCTCAGGGGCGGAATCGTCTGCGGCTGTTTTCTCGGTCTGGCCAGCATTTTCCAGCAGATGGGGCTGGTTTACACCACTGCGGGAAAGGCCGGCTTCATCACCGCCATGTATATGCTCATCGTCCCGGTCATCGGCTTCCTGTTTTTTAAAAAGAAAAACACCTGGCTCGTCTGGGTTGCCGTGGCTATGGGCATCGCCGGCATGTATCTTCTCTGCATGACCGAAAGCCTTTCCCTGACCCGCGGCGATGCACTGGTTCTGGTCTGCGCCTTTCTTTTCAGCGGCCATATTCTGAGCTGCGACCATTACACCCGGAAGGGTGACCCGCTGAAGCTTTCCACCATCCAGTTTATCCTGGCCACATTGATTTCCCTTGCGGGGGCAATGATCCGGGAGCATCCCACTCTGCAGCAGCTTTCCTCCGCCGCCCTGCCCATTCTCTACTGCGGGCTTGTTTCCGGCGGCATCGGCTATACCCTGCAGATGATCTCGCAAAAAATGACCGATCCCACATCTGCCTCACTGATCATGAGTCTGGAATCGGTCTTTGCCGTCATATCCGGCGCCCTCTTTCTGCATGAAAGCATGCGGCCGAAGGAGCTGGCCGGCTGTATCATCATGTTTCTCGCCATCCTTCTTGTGCAGCTCCCTATAGGACGCCCCGAGGAAGCCGCAGATTATCCAAATGACAAATAGTCAAGGGAAAAGAAAAACAGCATTATCATCAGGATGAAGGCCGCGTGCTTCACCCTTTTCTCGTAGATCAGTCCCGCAAACTCCCGAAGAAAGGCATTGGGATAGAACCAGGTCTTTGTCTGTGCTGCGACTCCCTTTGCCGCAAAACCGCACTTCCGGGAAAGGATATATCCCCGGAAAACGTGATAATTGGTGGTGGAAAAAGCAATCTTATCCCTTTCGGGATCGCCGCCGTGATCCAGGATCACCTGCCTGGAGAATGCCATATTCTCCATGGTGGTGGTGCTTTTATCCTCCTGCAAAATCTGCCCGTCGGGTATTCCATTTTCCCGAAGATAACGGCTCATCGCTTCACTCTCGGAGATCACCTCGTCCACTCCCTGTCCTCCCGAAGGTACAAACATGACATGCTTTCCCGTTTTCTCAAACTGCTCTCTCTCAAATTCCAGTGCGCTGTCTACCCTGCCCTTCAAAAGCGGCGGCAGACTGCCGTCCTTTCGTATCCCGCAGCCCAGAATGATCATATAATCCATGTCAGGCTCCGGCCGGTAACGGGCCGCCAGAACAGAAACGGCCACAGTGGCAATAAACATACTCTGCATATAGCACATGACGTAGGTGATGGCCATCCTGATCCGCCGCGGCAGCCAGAAAAAGATATCATAGCCCAACAGCAGGCCGCCCAGCGCGGCAAAAAAACCGGCGATGCAGAAAAAGGCAAACAGAAATCCCAGCCAGTTCACAGGATTCGCTCCCTCGTGCTTCACCAGAAGGACGTTTGTCACCACCAGAAAGCACGCGATCAGAAAGATGGCCGGAAAAAGAGCAAGAAGAAGCATATTCCCGATATCCGATACAATGGTGATAAAGGCGCTCAGGTTCTTTACCACATTGTTGGCCATCTTATATACCGTAAAAAGAAAGAGAACGCCGGAAAAAATACCCAGACCGCCTCTCGCAACCAGAGAATAGGTAAACTCTCCCCTTTTCCAGCCCCGCCAGAAATCCGCAACCATGACGATCATCATCAGAAGAAGAACGAGGAGTACCGCTCCGATGATGACCTGATAGCCGGTCATATTGATACCGATGCTGTCTTCAATGACCACGCCAAACCAGTTTACCCGGAAGGAAAGAGGAGCGCTGGAATGAAAGACATTTCCGTCCGGATAGCGGACATACCACTCCAGCACAGCCTCCGTTTTGCCCGGCGAAAGCGCGCGGATATCCACCAGGAGCTCCCTGTCCTCTGTAAGTGAGGTGCCCGTCATCTCCACGATTCCCTCATTTTTACAATCCAGAGTGCATTTCTCCAGTTCTCCTTCCATCACGAAAACATGAGAATGATGCCTGTAGTGGCCGCCCCTGTTCAGAATATATACGGTACAAACTATCGCCGCGATAAGTATACCGATGCCCAGAATGAGCATACTTATATCTATATTTCTTTTTTTCGACATCAGCCGTTTTTCTCCAATCATCCCTTCACTCTTTTCTCCCCGGATACGCCGGAGGGGGCATATGCCGGGCAGGACAAAATAGCCGCCTGTTCTTTTCTCCCCGATACAACCGGAGTAAACATATGGGAGCAAACCTTTCGTATTTGCTCCCATCCGTTTTCGTCTTTTATGCCATGCCAGCCGGTTCTCCGGCCGCACATTCTTCTATTCTTATTTTTTAACTGTTCAGCGGGCGCTTTAAAAACACTCGGAATTTCCTACACGTAATACGGTTTTCATTCAGCAAGCCGGTAAAAATAGCTTACGGCACGCTTCCGCCTGCGTCAGCTGATATATGAGCCTGCCGGAACATCGCCGTCAACGGTCAGAAGGGAAAGATTTCCGTCCGGATCCTCTGCACAGAGCAGCATACCCTGGGATTCCACGCCGGCCAGCTTTGCGGGTTTGAGGTTTGTGATCACCACCACCTTGCGCCCGACCATATCCTTCGGCGCGTAATAATTCTTGATGCCGGAGACGATCTGCAGCACTCCGCCGTTCACCTTTACCTGGGAGCAGAGAAGCTTCTTGGACTTCGGCACCTCCTCACAGGAAAGCACCTCGCCTACCTCCAGCTGCATCTTCATGAAATCATCAATGGAAATCTGGTCCTTGGAAAGCACTGTCACATTGGCGGGCTTTTCCTCGGCAGCCTGCTCCTTCTTCTCCGCCTTTTTCTCCTCGGGCTCCTTTGCCGGAAAACGGGCGTTAATCTCGTCCATCATCTTTTCCATATCGATCCGGGCAAACAGGATTTCCGGCTGATCCGTAACCTTATTTCCGGAGGGATAAAGACCGAAGCGTCCGAGCTCGGTAACCTTTCTCTTCTCCGTATTCAGCTGGCCCAGAATCTTTTCGCCGGTCTCCGGCAGGAAGGAGGAAAGCAGCGTTGCCCCGATGGTGATGCTCTCCACAAGATGATAGAGCACTGTATCCAGACGGTCCTTCTTCTCCGGATCCTTACCCAGTACCCAGGGAAGGGTCTCATCAATATACTTGTTGCAGCGCTTGAAGAGATTAAAGATCTCTGTCAGGGCATCCGCAACCCTCAGCTTATCCATGGCGCTGTTTACCCGGATGCGGGTTTCGGAAACATATTTTTCCAGCTCGCTGTCTACCGGCTCATTCACCTTGGCATCCCGGATCACGCCGCCGGAATACTTATTGGCCATGGAAATAGTCCTGTTCACCAGGTTGCCCAGAGTATTTGCCAGATCGGAGTTGATCCTCTCGATCAAAAGCTCCCAGGAAACCACACCGTCATTTTCAAAGGGCATCTCATGCAGCAGGAAATATCTCACAGCGTCCACGCCGAAGAAATCCACCATATCATCCGCATAAAGCACATTGCCCTTGGACTTGCTCATCTTACCGTCGCTCTGCAGCAGCCAGGGGTGGCCGAACACCTGCTTCGGAAGCGGTACATCCAGCGCCATCAGCATGATGGGCCAGTAAATCGTATGGAACCGGAGGATATCCTTACCGATCAGGTGAAGATCCGCCGGCCAGTATTTTTCAAACAAAGGACCATGGTTTCCGTCAGCATCATAGCCGAGGCCGGTGATGTAGTTGGAAAGGGCGTCGATCCATACATATACCACATGCTTGGGGTCGAAATCCACAGGGATGCCCCACTTGAAGGAAGTCCGGGATACACAGAGATCCTGCAGGCCCGGCTTCAGGAAGGTATTCACCATCTCATTCTTCCGGGATTCCGGCTGGATAAATTCCGGATGATCCTCAATATATTTGATCAGCTTCGGCGCATACTTGCTCATACGGAAGAAATACGCTTCTTCCTTTGCAGGGTGAACCTCTCTGCCGCAGTCCGGGCACTTGCCGTCCACCAGCTGTCCGGGCGTCCAGAAGGATTCGCAGGGGGTGCAGTATAGTCCCTCGTATTCTCCTTTGTAAATATCGCCCTTCTCATAAAGCTTTTTGAAGATCTTCTGAACCTGCTTCTCATGATCGGGGTCTGTTGTCCGGATGAACTTATCGTAGGATGTGTTCATCAAATCCCAGATGCGTTTAATCTCACCGGCCTTGTCATCCACATATTCCTTCGGGGTGCAAAGGCTTTCAAACGCTTTATTCTCAATCTTCTGGCCATGCTCATCCGTTCCTGTCTGGAACCGGACATCGTAACCGATAAACCGCTTATAGCGGGCAATGCTGTCCGCCAGAACGATCTCATAGGTATTTCCGATATGTGGCTTGCCGGAAGCATATGCAATGGCCGTTGTTATATAATATGGCTTTGCCATTTCCCTCATTCCTTTCCTTTAGCTTCATCCTCCGGACAGCTGTCCGAAAAATAAATGATCCTCTGGTCATCCCTGTCCCCGAAGGAACGATCCTTCCTCTCGGTCGGATCTGTCCTTCAACCGGCGCGAAGCTTAAACTTCTGCACCTCCCGTTCGGATGAAACAATTTCCATTTTGCCGCCCAGAGAACGAACCTTCTCGTCAAATTCCTCGTATCCGCGCTGAACAAACTGAATCTCTTCTATTGTACTGAAGCCATCGGCAGAAAGCGCTGCGATGACCAGCGCCGCACCTGCACGAAGATCCGGAGCACTGAGTCTGGCTCCCGTATAATGATCCACGCCGGTGATAATGGCGGAATTTCCTTCCACGCGGATCTGCGCGCCCATCCGGATCAGCTCGCTGACATACCGGAAACGGTTTTCGAAAATGCTCTCCGTTACAATGCTGGTGCCTGTGGCGAGACCGAGAGCCGTAGCCATCTGCGCCTGCATATCCGTCGGAAAACCGGGATATGGAAGCGTTTTGATCTGTGTGGATTTCAGGACGCCGTCCGCCATGACGCGAACTGCGTCGTCATACTCGATCACAGTCGCGCCCATTTCCGCAAGTTTGGAGGAAATCGCCTCCAGATGCTTCGGAATTACATTTTTGATCAGAATATTGCCGCGGGTAGCCACCGCCATAGTCATAAAAGTTCCCGCTTCGATCTGATCGGGAATAATGGAATACTCCGCTCCATGAAGTCTGTCGACGCCGCGGATCCGGATCACATCCGTTCCGGCGCCCTTGATGTTGGCGCCCATGGTATTCAGGAAGTTGGCCACATCAACGATATGGGGCTCCTTCGCCGCATTTTCGATGGTCGTCTTTCCCTCTGCCAGCGCTGCCGCCAGCATAATATTGATGGTCGCACCTACAGAAACGGTATCCAGATAGATATGCTTTCCGACTAGATGGTCCGCCTCAGCCACGATCCGCCCGCCGAACACGATGTTGGTGCGGGCACCAAGAGCCTCGAAGCCCTTGACATGCAGATCGATAGGCCGGGAGCCGATATCACAGCCGCCGGGAAGAACCACATCCGCATATTTATACTTGCCGAGAAGCGCCCCGATCAGATAATAGGAGGCACGGATATTCCGTATGTAATCGTAGTCAACAGAAAGACCATCGTTTCCGCGGATACCCTTTCCGCAGATTTCGACGGTGTGCTTATCTCTGTATTTAACTGTAGCGCCGATGGCCTCGATCGCCCTGAGCAGTACCACGGTATCACTCACGTACGGCACGTTTTCGATCACGCATTTATCATCTGTCATGATGGCAGCAGCCAGAATGCCCAGCGCAGCATTCTTTGCGCCGGCGATCACTACATCCCCTTCCAGGGGAATGCCGCCCTTAATCACATATTGTTCCATCTTTTCTCCCAAACGATTGGTTGCAGGTTCACATAATCTGATGAATTATACCACAGTTCATGTGTAAAGTAAACAGGCATTTGCTTTTCGCCCTTATTCCGCCCGCTTACAGTCCAGTCAGCCCCCCTTTCAGATGGGGGATTAATACTATTGTTTATTTATCCGCCTCACAATAGATGCAGCGGTATACCCGGCGCTCCGGGTCTGTCAGATTAAAAATATGCGGGATCCCGGGCTCAATGGCGGTAATGCACCGGGGATTTTTGCACTTCTTGATATTGATGAGCCGTCTCGGCAGGGCCACCTTTTTCTTTTCGATGGTCACCCCGTCCTTGATGATGCAGACGGTGACGGATGGATCGATGTAACCGATCACGTCCAGATTGATATCATATTCCTTCTGGTCGATCTTAATGATGTCCTTTTTTCCCATCTTTTCGGAACGGACATTCTGGATCAGCGCCACACTGCAGTCCAGCTTGTCCAGACCCAAATCGTAATAGATCCGCATAGCGTTTCCTGCCGTAATATGGTCAAGCACGATTCCGTTCTGAATACTGTCTATCTTCAAAGGAGTCTCCTCTCCCGCCGCCGGAAACGGCGGCAATTCATGCTGTATGCTGTCTTTCCCGTTCAGCTGCCGAACGCCCGGCAGCTGTATTATCCCGAAGGCCGCTTACTCTGCGGCCTTTTCGAGAAGCTTCATGATCAGAGCCATACGTACATACTTACCGTATCTTACCTGGCGGAAGTATGCCGCCCTGGGATCGTTATCCACCCCGGCCGCGATCTCATTTACGCGGGGAAGGGGATGAAGGATGATCATGTCCGGCCTGGCCATCCGCATCTTCTTCTCATCCAATATGTAGGTATCCTTCAACCGGACGTAATCCGCCTCATTGAAGAACCGTTCCCTCTGCACTCTGGTCATGTAAAGGATATCCAGCTGCCCGATATTTTCCTCCAGAGATGTGACCTCTGTATATTCCAGTCCCGCCGGCTCGATCACCTCGGTAATGATATAATCCGGAACCTTGAGCTCCGGCGGCGAGATCAGAACAAAGCGGACTCCCGTATACCGGGAGAGCGCCTTCACCAGAGAGTGAACCGTACGTCCGAATTTCAGGTCGCCGCAAAGGCCGATGGTAAAGCCCTCCAGCCTGCCCTTTTCACTGAGAATCGTCAAAAGGTCCGTCAGCGTCTGGGTGGGATGGTTATGTCCGCCGTCTCCCGCATTGATCACGGGGACAGGGGAGAACATGGAGGCCAGCTTCGGCGCGCCCTCATTGGGATGCCGCATGGCTATAATGTCGGCAAAGCAGCCCACTACCCGCACAGTATCCTCCACACTTTCTCCCTTCGTTGCCGAAGAGGAGGAAGCCTCCGAGAAGCCGAGCACGCTTCCCCCGAGCTCCAGCATGGCTGACTCAAAACTGAGGCGGGTTCTGGTACTGGGCTCATAAAACAGGGTTGCCAGCTTTTTTCCCTTGCAGACTTCGCTAAACTTTTCCGGTTCCTTCATGATCTCTCCCGCAAGGGCAAGGATCTCTCCCAGCTCTTCCTGCGTCAGATCCATGGGATCAATGAGATGCTGCATGGTTTTCCTCTCCTTAATCTTTTCAATCGTTATAATTATTCAGAAGCGTGTACATTACAGCCTTTTCCGCATGACGGCGGTTTTCCGCCTCATCCAGGATGGTGTCCATATGCTTTTGCTCTATGCTCTTGGAGATCTCAAAGCCAACATGCATCGGCATATCATGGAACACGATTG
The DNA here is from genome assembly GCA_002372545.1 of Lachnospiraceae bacterium UBA3732. Lineage (GTDB taxonomy): Bacteria > Bacillota > Clostridia > Lachnospirales > Lachnospiraceae > Eubacterium_Q. The sequence goes on from DFHD01000008.1 coordinate 20,106, forward strand.
CCTTGCTTCCCTCCAGGAACGCATCGTTGATCTGGTAGGGCATCATCTTGCTGAGTGTCTCTTCCTTCTTTTCTTTGTAGGCCGGGTTGTTGAAAAATTCCATATCAACCCAGGTATCGGTATAGATCACGTCCATATCCTTCGCGTAAGCTCTGGCCTCTTCCATGGTCATGCCCGGATCCAGCTCAAAATAATGGCCGCTCTCTGCCGCTTTCGCAAAGAATTCGGGGCCGACTGCCGTATTATTTACCAGGGGCGTCAGACCATACAGGGTACCCTTCTTCATCTTGGCAAAGAATTCCACAAGTGAATTAAAGACATTGTTCTTTGCGCCGATATACATCATCTTTACATCCAGCGTACCGAATTTTTCCTTGATGGTCAGGGCATCCGCAAGGATCTGGCAGGGATGGAAGGAGCTGTCGCAGCCGTTGATAAAGGGTACGGTCACATTATTGCCGAAAAGCTCCACCGTCTCGTTCTTCACGAGTCTGGCCATGATGATATCCACATTCCGACACACGTATTTGATCTCGGAAACCGGCTCGCCAAGCACAAAATTGGAGTCCTCCCAAAGCTGGTTAAAATAATGTCCGCCCATTTCCATAATTCCTGTCGCAAAGGAAAGGAAGGTACGAGTAGATGTTTTCTCAAAAAGTGTGTAAAGCTTCTTTCCCTCCAGCGCGTGAGCATATTTCTGCGGATCCTTCTTCATATCCGCCGCCAGGTCAAGTATTCCCTCCAGCTCTTCGGCCGAAAAGTTCTTGAAATTCAACATATTCTTCATATCGATTTTTCCTTTCATTTATCGTTTCAGATTCGGTCATTCCGCCTGATGCGGCCTGTACAGGAAAACCCGGCGTCCCGACAACCGCACATGAACATAGAAGTTTTACTGATCTAAATATCTGCGGAGCACATCCGCCATGTCCGTCTTCTCCCACGGAAGACTGTCATCCGTTCTTCCGAAGTGGCCGTAGGCTGCCGTTTCCTTGTAGATGGGACGGCGCAGATCCAGCATTTTGATAATTCCTGCCGGACGAAAATCGAAATGCTTCCGGATGATCTCCGCGAGCTTCGATTCGGGAAGCTTTCCGGTTCCAAACGTATCCACGTTTACGGATGTCGGCTGTGCCACACCGATGGCATAGGAAAGCTGAATCTCACATTTATCGCAGAGGCCTGCCGCCACCAGGTTCTTCGCCGCGTAGCGGGCTGCGTACGCACCGGAACGGTCGACCTTTGTCGGATCCTTACCGGAGAATGCACCGCCGCCGTGGCGTGCGTATCCGCCGTAGGTGTCGACAATGATCTTGCGGCCGGTAAGGCCGGAATCTCCGTGAGGTCCGCCGATCACAAACCGACCGGTCGGATTGATGAAGAACTTCGTGTTCTCATCGACCATATCCGCCGGAAGGATCACATCGAAGATATGCTTTTTCACATCCGCATGGATGGTCTCCTGTGACACATCATCACTATGCTGGGTGGAAAGAACCACCGCATCCAGACGGATCGGTTTTCCTGCCTCGTCATATTCCACCGTAACCTGTGTCTTTCCGTCCGGTCTCAAATAAGGAAGTGTTCCGTTTTTCCGAACCTCTGTCAGACGACGGGAAAGCTTATGGGCCAGCGTGATGGGGTAAGGCATCATTTCCGGCGTTTCGTTCGTAGCATAACCGAACATCATGCCCTGGTCGCCGGCGCCGATGGCCTCGATTTCCTCATCGGACATCTTATTTTCTCTTGCCTCAAGCGCCTTGTCCACGCCCATGGCGATATCCGCAGACTGCTCATCGATTGCGGTGATCACGCCGCAAGTCTCCGCATCAAAGCCGTATTTCGCCCTTGTGTAGCCGATTTCCTTTATCGTATCGCGTACCACCTTCTGGATATCCACATAAGCCTCTGTGGTGATTTCGCCGCAGACAAATACGATACCGGTCGTACAAACTGTTTCACAGGCCACACGGCTCATAGGATCCTGTTTAAGCATCTCGTCCAGAATGGCATCTGAGATCTGATCCGCGATCTTATCCGGATGTCCCTCTGTTACGGACTCGGATGTAAAAAATTTACGTTCCACTTCGTTATATCCTCCTCACTTCCTCATTCCTGAAAACTGCTGTTCACTGTTTCTTCATCATCGAGTAGGGAGGATTTAATCCCCCTACTCGATGATGCGGGCTCGTCAAACAGGATACCACATAAATGTGTATCCTGATGACTCGCCTTCTCCATTTCGCAAGC